>JAKFET010000274.1:0-46184 GCA_036675575.1 Acidimicrobiaceae bacterium | reverse complement strand
CCTGGACGTTCCGGAACAACATCTCGTCGTCCGGCCAGCGGTGGAGATGGGTGCGGAGTCGATCGGCGAGCGCCGGAGGCAACGGCACCTCACGGACAGCTCCGGCCGCACGGTGCTTGAGGCCCTTTCGCTCGGCGCGCTCTCCGTCGTCCGTGTATCGAGCACCGGGCTCGGTCGTGGCCCCTCTGACCCGAGCCAGACCCCAACCTGTCGCCGGAAGCTCGAGGTCTCGCGGCCGCAGAGCGATCGCTTCGGAAGGCCGAAGGCCACCCAGCCCGACACAGGCGAAGAGGGCGGCGTAGCGCGCCGCAGCCGAGTCGAGCTCGGCGACGTGGTCCACCACTGCGATGACATCGGCCATCGACGGCACGGTCGACACGTCCAGGCTCATGTCGCGGCTCGGCGTCCGCCACTCGACCCGGTCCATCGGGTTCCGGTCGATGAGGTCCCGGCGGACGGCGGCACGCAAGACGGCGCCGAGGGAGTTCTTCCGGCGCCGAGCGACTGCAGCGGTGACCGGCTTGCCGTCCTGACGGGTGGTGGCGGCGGTGAGGACGCGTTCGAGGAGCGCCGGAGTGATCTCCCGCAGCGGGATCGACCATCGGTCGAGCCAGCCGGGCACGACGGTGGCGCCGGACACCGCAGGGAAGTAGCCCGACGTCCGCAGCCACGAGGCGAGATCCCCCGGCGGGTCGGGGGCCCCATCGCGGACCATCAGCGGCGTGATCGTCACGAGCGTCTCGACGGCGGTCTTGCGAGTGGTGCCCGCCCACTGGGGCCACTTCAGGGCCAGCCACTGCTGCGACCAAGCGAACCAGGTGAGCGACTCGACGTTCCACGACGTCGGTTCGCCGGTTGCGTCGTCGAACTGCTCGCCGGCCGACACCGCGTCGAGGAGCAGGCGCCGGTAACGATCGGCCTCAGCTCGGGTCTTGAACACCCGGGTCCGGTCCCGCCCATCGATCCGCCACTTGACCCGGTACCGGCGCTTCGGCGCCGGCGTGCCCTTGGCCGGCGCGCCGAGGCCGAAGACCTGGACCTTCTGCGGGGCGCCGCTCACCGGAACCGCCTCGTACCACCACGACCGGTCAGTGGCGGTGAGTAGTGGTACCACAGTGGTACGGGCGGGGAATCGTGTCCCGAAACGACGAAGCGCTGGTCGGCGACTTCCATGCGGAAACCGTACCTGACCAGCGCTTTCTTCGTGCGGAGGGGGCGGGATTCGAACCCGCGGAACCCGAAGGCTCGACGGTTTTCAAGACCGTTCCATTCGTCCGCTCTGGCACCCCTCCTGGAGGACCGGAGGCTAGCGCCACGGCAGCGTGGCGTGACCCGTCCTGGATGGGGACCTGTCGGATGAACGGTTGCACTCGAACAGCTCGACCTGGTCACGCTCGCTGACTCAGGGTCCAGGCGTCGATCGCGACCCGTCGGCACGCACGAGGGCCGGACTGCCGCTGCAGTCCGGCCTCGTTCGACGCGTGCTGCGTCACCGAGCGGAGCGGGTGGTGTGGTGGTTCAGGACATAGGAAACGCATGAGTCGCGACATCGGAAACACCTGCCCAGTGAGGGTGGGTGATGTCCAAGGCGCGGGCGATCATCTTGTCGGTCACCGTCGAGGGTCTCTCACAAGCGGAGACCGCTCGGCGATACCAGGTCTCCAAAGGCTGGGTGTCCAAGCTGATCGACCGGCACCGGACCCACGGCGAAGAAGCCTTCCAACCCCGCTCACGACGACCGCACTCCAGCCCGACCCGAGTTGCCGATGTCCTGGCCGAGCTGATCGTGAACCTGCGGATCCAGCTCGTCGCTGACGGACTCGACGCCGGACCCGAGACGATCCGCTGGCACCTCGAACAGCACCACGACGTGACCGTGTCGACCTCCACGATCCGCCGTCGCCTCCTCAACGCCGGCCTCATCACCCCCGAACCGAAGAAGCGACCCCGCTCGTCCTACATCCGCTTCACCGCCGACCTACCCAACGAGTGCTGGCAGAGCGACTTCACCCACTGGCGCCTCGCGGATGGCACCGACACCGAGATCCTCACCTGGCTCGACGACCACTCCCGCTACGCCCTGTCCGTCACCGCCCACCAACCCGTCACCGGCACGACCGTCGTGGCCACCTTCGACGAGATCCTTGCCACACATGGCGTTCCAGCCTCGGTCCTCACCGACAACGCCCTCGTCTACACCACCCGCTTCGCCGGCGGACGAGGCGGACGCAACCACCTCGAGACCCACCTCGCAGACCTCGGCATCCACCAAAAGCACTCCGCCCCGAACCACCCCACCACCTGCGGAAAGGTCGAACGCTTCCAACAGACCATGAAGCTGTGGCTACGCGCCCAACCCGCCGCCCAACACGTCGACGACCTCAACCAACACCTGACCACCTGGACCCGCATCTACAACCACGAACGGCCCCACCGCAGCCTCGACCGCACCACCCCAGCCACCGCCTACCCAAAGCCACACCGAAGGGCCCAACCGCAGGAACCCACCACCGGCTCCGACACGACCGCATCAACACCAACGGCACCATCACCCTCCGCCGAGCCGGCCAGATGCACCACATCGGCATCGGCCGCGCCCACGCCGGACAATCCGTCATCGTCCTCATCGACGACCTCGACATCCGCATCATCGACCCCACCACCGGCGATCTCCTCCGCCACCTCACCCTTGACCCAACCCGCAGCTACCAACCCCAAGACCCAACGTGAAACGCCCGAACCGTGGGTTCGGGCGTTTCCGATGTCTCGCGACATCACACGAGCGGAGCGGGTGGGATTTGAACCCACGGAGGGCGTGAACCCTCACTTCCTTAGCAGGGAAGCACCTTCGGCCTGACTCGGTCACCGCTCCAGGGGAGGCGGAGGATAGCCCCCTCGGCCGAGGTCGACCGAAGGCGGGGCACGCACGAGGCCGCGACGCCTTGTGACCGCATTCACGAAGCCGAGATGTTGCATTTGTCTTACGATTGCCACACACTCTGCAACAGAGAACCAGCCGCTGGTCGCTGACTGCGCCGCTGCGAGCCCACTTCGGGCCGCCAGCGCAAGCAGGTACCGGACGAGACCCCTCCGGTCGTCGCCCAGCAGCCCTTCCCCCCGATGCCCCAACGCCGGCGTCCAGGCGCGCGCCTGCACCGGCGGAAAGGACCACCATGTCCAGGACCTCCACCCGTGCCGCCGCCGGCCTCGCCGTCGCCCTGAGCCTCGCCGCCTTCACCTGGCCGGCCGCAGCCGACGACGCCCCAGCCCCCGCCGACGGCGGCGGCACCGTCCGGGCTGCCTCCGTCTCCGAGCCGGTCATCGTGGGTTCGGTCGACGACGGCGCCGCTCGCACCACCGGGGCGGTCATCTCCGAGCTCGCCGGCCAGATCGCCTTCGACATCGCCGAGGTTCGCCACATCAAGCACCTGGAGGCGGTCGCCGCATGGCAGGCCGCCGCCCAGGCAGCCGAGGCCGAGCGCCTGTGGATCGCCAACGAGGAGGCTGCCGAGGCCCGCCGCATCGAGGAGGCCCGGCAGGCCGAGGAGGCCCGGCGCGCCGAGGAGCAGCAGCGTGCGGCGGTCGCCACCGCCCCGGCCGGCTCGCTCGAGTCGATCATCCAGCGCCACTTCGGCGAGGCATCGTCGTCCGCCATCCGCATCGCCCAGTGCGAGTCCGGCATGAACCCCAACGCCGTGAGCCCGACGAACGACCACGGCCTGTTCCAGATCAACATCGTCCACCGCAGCCAGTTCGAGGCCGTCACCGGTGCGTCGTGGTCCTCGGTCTACGACCCCGAGCTGAACACCATCTACGCCCGGCACCTCTACGCCCAGCAGGGCTGGGGCCCGTGGACCTGCGCCTGATCACCCAGCTCCTGATCGCCGCGTCCCGCTCGCCGGGCGCGTGGTCGCAGGTGCACCCCCGCCGGGCTCAGGCCCGGTTCCGCAGCCGGCGCAGCTGGCTGTCCAGGTAGCGACGGGCCCGTCGCTGGCCACCCCGCTCCTCGATGGCGGCCTCGAGCCGCTCGAGGCTGGCGAGGATCGTGGCCGGCGACGGGTCCCAGCCGCGGGCGCCGCACTCGTCGAGCCACTCGGCCGGCGTGCGGTTCCCCCGCTGCCGGTTGCAGCGGGCGCAGGCGGCGACCTCGTTCTCGAGCCACGACGGACCGCCCTTGACCCGGGGGACCACGTGCTCGGTGGTGGCGGCGACGAGGCCGGACCCGATCGCTTGCCCGCACCACACGCAGACCCCGCCGTCGCGCTCGAGGATCTCGGCCAGGCGGTCTCTGCGGTTCAGCGGCGACGGGGGCACGGCGGCCCGATCGTAGGCTCGGTCGCCATGGCCGACGGTCGGTTCGCACCCAGCCCGACGGGCCCCCTGCACGTGGGCAACCTGCGCACCGCGCTGCTCTCCTGGCTCCACGCCCGGATCGACGGAGGGCGCTTCCTCGTGCGGGTGGAGGACCTCGATCCGGTGGCGAGCCGCGAGGAGCTGGTGGCCGAGCACCTGGCCGACCTCGCCGCCCTCGGCCTCGACCACGACGGCCCGGTGCTGCGCCAGTCCGATCCCGTGAGCCGGGCGCGCCACGACGGAGCCATCGACCGCCTGGCGGCGGACGGCGCCCTCTACCCGTGCTTCTGCACCCGGCGCGAGGTCCAGGAGGCATCCCGAGCCGCCCACGGGCCCTTCCCCGAGGGTGCGTACCCCGGCACGTGTCGGGACCTCACGGCCGCCGAGGTCGCCGAGCGGACCGCCGCCCGGCCCGACCGGCCGCCGTCGCTCCGGGTCCGGGCCGACGGCGCGGTCGTCGAGATCGAGGACCGGCTCCACGGCGCCCACGTCGGCGTCGTCGACGACTTCGTCGTGCGGCGCGGCGACGGCGTCCCGGCGTACAACCTCGCGGTCGTCGTCGACGACGCGCACCAGGGCGTCGTCGAGGTCGTGCGGGGCGACGACCTGCTCGACGGCACGCCCCGCCAGGCCTGGCTCTGCGACCGCCTCGGCCTGCCCCGCCCCCGCTGGGTGCACGTGCCCCTGGTCCTCGGTCCCGACGGCGAGCGCCTGGCCAAGCGCCACGGCTCGGTCACCCGCAGCGAGCTCGCCGCCCACGGCATCGACGCCGCCGACCTGCTCGGCCGGCTGGGCGCCTCGCTCGGCCTCGCCACCAGCGGCGAGCGCCCCGACGCCGCCACCCTGCTGTCCCGCTTCGACCCGGACGCCGTCCCGCTCGCTCCCTGGGTCTTCGACCCCGCCGGCTGACCGAGGTGCGGCCGCGACGGCGTCAGAGGGTGCGGGCGCCGTCGACGGCGACGGCCACCCCGATCACGGTGGCGGCGGCGCCCAGGAGCCGCACGAGGCCGATCATGAGCAGGTGGGGCATCGACCGGCGCAGGTAGAGGCCGACGCCGGCGAGGGCGACGGCCAGCACGGCGCCGATCGCGGCCCCGAGCGCCCCGTGCTCGGCCCCGACGGAGACCGACAGCACGACCGCACCGGGGGTGAGCAGGACGGGGAAGGCGACGAAGCCGGCGAGGCGGCGGTCGTCGTCGGGTTCCTCGCAGGCGGGCACGGCGCCGGCGACCAGCCAGCGCAGCCCGGCGACGGCGATGACCACGCCCGCGCCGAGGCGGTAGGTGCCGAGGTTGACGTCGGCCAGGTCGAGCAGGGGATCGGCGGCCGCGGCGAGGGCGACGAGGACCGCCGCAGCGAGCACGACGCCGGCGACCACGGATCGGGGCCGGTCCGTGCGGCGGTCCCGCACCAGGGCGAGGGCGGCGGCGGCCGGGTTCACGGCGGCCAGGAAGCCGAGGATGGCGAGGGTCACGGTCGGGGGTCCTTGCGGGTGGGGGTCACGGGAGGACGGGCAGCGAGAGGAGCAGGCCGGAGGCGGCGTGCTGCTGGTCGTCCATGCGGGTGAGGTCGTCGTAGAACCAGGCGCCGGCCTCCTGCTCGGAGACGCCGGCGACCGGCTCCACCTGGCGGCCGGCGAGCCGGGCGGCGCCGCAGGCGAGGGCCTCCTCGACCGGTCGCTCGAGGTCGGCGAGGCGCTCGTCGGTGATGGTGAGCGGTCGCATGGCGGCCAGCCCCTCCAGCCAGGTGCCGACGCCGCCGCCCCGGGGGGCGGGACCGTGGGTGATCGAGCCGTACCGGGAGCCTCGCTGGGCGTCGAAGCGCACGATCATGCCGAAGCGCTCGAGCAGCCGGCGGGCGTAGGTGACGTGGTGGTCGGCCAGCCCCCACTCCGCCATCTCGCCGAGCGAGTACGCCGCCCACTGGTCCGGCCACGGCTGGGGGAAGAAGCCCTCCTCCAGGTCCCGGGCGAGGGACAGGTGGTCGAGCGTGCGCCACGCCGGTTCGTCGAACCCGAGCTGCGGGAAGGCCTCGTGCGCGAGGGCGAGGGCCCACAGGGCCTCGCCGGTGGCGAACACCGAGGTCACGCCCGGCACCGGTGCGCCGGCTTCGATGTCGTGCAGATTCAGCATCGACCCGTCCTCCCGCTGCTGCTCGACGAGGAAGCGGCCCAGGTCCTGCATGAGCTCGTCGTGCTGGGGGTCCGAGGTGGCGAGGCGGCGCTGGGCCAGGGACACCAGCAGCAGCGCGGAGGCGCCGAGCTTGGCGTCGTCGGTGTCGGTGAAGGCCACGCCGCCACCGCCGGTGGGCTGGAGGCGCTGCGTCATCCAGGCCAGACCCCGCTCGGCGGCGTCCAGGTAGAGCAGCTCGCCGCCTCGCACCAGCTGGTAGAGGCTCATGGTGACCCCGGCGTGGCGGACGAGGTTGTAGTCCCCGCTCGACTCGCCCCGGCCACGGTGGAAGTCGTAGAGGAAGCTGCCGTCCTCTCGCTGGTTGGCGACGATCCAGTCGGCGGCGTGCGTGGCCGCCAGCCGGGCCTCGGACCGCACGATCGGCGGGCACACCTCGGGCGCCCACAGCGTCAGGCGCATCACGGCCGCCCCGATGGCCCACGCGACGAGGGCGCGACCGGTCCGGCTCCGCACGATCACGACCGCACCCGCCCGAGGACGTGGGCGACGGCGACGACGGGGAACACGAGCGGCAGCCTGCTCCACAGCAGCCACCTGGCTGCGCCGCCGGTGTGCACGGTGCCGTCGCGGTCCGTGACCGAGAGCTCGGCGACGGGTCGTTCGCGGACCTCGAAGCGGGCGAGCCAGTCGAGGCGGCGGACCCAGGTCGCGTCGGGCACGACGACCACGCGGTCACGGGTCGAGGGCGTGGCCCAGATGACGAGGGCGGCGATGGCGGCGAGGCTGAACACCTCGACCGACGCCGACAGCTCGATCGAGAGGTGGAAGAAGACGGCGACCCACACGGCGGCCAGGCGGGTGCGAGCAGACCAGATGGCGATGCCGATGAAGAGCTCCATGGCCACGGCGATCGGCGACGCGATGGCGTGGACCCAGCGTGCGGTGACCAGCTCCACGACCACGTCGGCGAGCGGCCCCGGCACCCGTTCGCGCACGAGGTGCTGGTGGCGCACGGCCCGGTCCCAGAGGACGAGCCCGCCGGACCAGTCGGGGTCGATGAGCTTGGAGAACCCGGACGCGAGGTAGACGCTCGATGCCAGCACCCGCACGAGCCACAGCGGCCAGATGGTGCCGACGTCGTCGCCTGGGTCGCCCGGCTGCGCCCCGGTGCGGGCACGACGCCGCCGGGCGTCGAGCGACAGCACCCGCCCGCTGTCGGCCAGGGCCACCGCCCCGAGCAGGACGAGCAGGAACGCCCGGTTGTGGCGGAAGTGGTGCTGGGACAGGAACAGGTTCCCCGCCACGCACAGCCAGGTGACGGGGGCGACGAGTCGGGTGCGCCACCCGAGCGCCAGCCCCACGGCGGCGACCGCCCCGCCCCACACCAGCCCGACCTGCACGACGCCCCGGACGTCGGGCACGACGCCCCACCACGGAGCGGCGAAGCGCTCGTCGTAGGTGGTGCCGCGGGCGGTGTCGACGAGGAACGGCCACAGGTGCACGACGACGACGGGACCGAGGACCATGCGAAGCAGGGCGAGCGAGCGGAGCGACGCGGGCCGGTCGAAGACGTCGTCCACCCAGGCCGTGCGCTCGACCGGCACGGCGGTGGCGGTCACCTCGCCTCCTCCCGGTCGTCGCTGCGCAGCACCCGCACCTCCGGGCCGCGGGTGTTGCGGTACGCCTCGGTGGTGGCCTCCAGGTAGAGGGTCTCGGTGTCCTCCGGCGTGTGGTCGGCGACCCAGTCGAGGGCCTCGTCCAGGAAGTCGAGCGAGGCGCCGAGGCCGGAGTACGCGTGGCGCCGCTCGGCCGGCCGCTCGAGCACGCCCCAGCGCACGAGGTCGTCCCAGTCGTAGCCGCCGGGCCAGGGCGCCTCGATCGGGATGCGCCGGCCGTCGGCCGTCACCCGCACGATGTCGGCCCGCCACGTGGAGGACTCGTTGAAGGGCTGGTAGGCGAAGAACTTGTGCGGGTCGGAGTAGCCCCGCACCAGGAGCGCGGCGTGCCCGACCAGGACGACGACGACGAAGGCCCGCACCAGCCTGGCCCGCCAGCGGGGTCGCGCGATCCGGTCGGACCCGACGGCGCCGTCCCCCGGCGCTCGCTGCTCCACGCCCGATGAGTGTGGCGCGCCGGCGAGGGGTCCGACGGGCATCGGTAGGGTCCGGCCGTGGCCCCGCCTCCACCGTCCGAGTCCGCCGACGAGCTCCCGTGGTGGAAGACCGCGGTCGTCTACCAGGTGTACCCGCGGTCCTTCGCCGACGCGGACGGGGACGGCGTCGGTGACCTGCGCGGCGTGCTGTCGAAGGTCGACCACCTCGTCGACCTCGGCATCGACTGCGTGTGGATGTCGCCGTTCTACGAGTCGCCGATGCGGGACAACGGCTACGACGTCAGCGACCACTGCGCCGTCGACCCGGTCTTCGGCACCCTCGACGACTTCGACGCCCTGGTCACCGCCCTGCACGAGCGGGGCATCCGCCTCATCGTCGACTTCGTGCCCAACCACGTCTCCTCCGACCACCCCTGGTTCGTCGAGGCCGTGTCCGACCCCGCGTCGGACAAGCGGGACTGGTTCATCTGGGCCGATCCGGCTCCCGATGGCGGCCCGCCGTTCAACTGGACAGCGTCGTTCACGAAGGCGTCGGCGTGGGAGCTGGACGAGGCCTCGGGCCAGTACTACCTGCACCTGTTCCTGCCCGAGCAGCCCGACGTGAACTGGGCCAACCCGGCGGTCGAGGCCGCCCAGCACGACGTGCTCCGCTTCTGGCTGGACCGCGGCGTCGACGGGTTCCGCATCGACGTGATCAACGCCATCGGCAAGGACCCGGAGCCCAAGGACGTGCCCGAGCGCATGGTCGGCATCGACCACGTCGTGCTCACCCACCACGAGACGGTCATGCCCCTGATCCGGCGCATCCGCGAGCTGGTCGACCCACCGGGCACCGAGCGCCTCGTCGTGGGCGAGGTCGTCACCGGCGACCTCGAGCAGCAGGCGTCGTACTGCGGTGACGGCGACGGCGTGAGCTGCACGGTGAACTTCGTGTCGGTCGGCGCCTCGTGGGACTGCGAGCAGTGGCACCTCATCATCCAGGGCACCGAGGACGCCTACGCCGACCGCGACGCGGCCTGGCCGTCCTACGTCCTGTCGAACCACGACAACCCCCGGCACCGCACCCGCTACGGGGGCAGCGAGGCCCGGGCCCGGTCCGCGGCCGTGCTGCTGCTGACCGTTCGGGGGACCCCGTTCCTCTACCAGGGCGAGGAGCTGGGCCTCGAGGACGCCGTCATCGAACCGGGCGCCGAGATCGACCCAGGTGGTCGCGACGGGTGCCGCGCCCCCGTGCCGTGGACGGTCGAGGCGCCCCACGGCTGGGGACCACGGCCGTGGCTGCCGTTCCCGCCCGAACCCTCGGCCCGGGCCGCCGAGGCCCAGCGCGACGACCCGCGCTCGGTGCTGGCCCTCTACCGCCAGCTCCTCGCCGCGAGGAGGGCCTCGCCCGCGCTCCAGCGGGGCAGCCTCGAGCTGCTGCCCCGCGCCGGCGCGGTCCTGGCGTACCGGCGGCGCCACCCCGGAGACGAGCGGCTGGTGGCGGTCAACTTCGGCGGCGCGACGGCCGAGGTCCCCGAGCTGGCCGGGACCGTCGTGGTCGCCACCGCAGGCGGCGGAGCGGGCCAGCCGTTCGCCGGCCGCCTCGGGCCGGACGAGGCGGTGCTCCTCCAGCCCTGATGCTGCGGGTCCGGGCCGCCGCGCGGATTCGTTGCCGTTGGGTTGCGATTCCATGACGGCGCGTGGGCTACGGTCACCGGCGCGGGGGCGCGGGCAGCGGTGCAACCCATGCACATTCCCGAGGAGACCCCACTTCATGCCGATCCGTACGCGCCCGTCGCGGACCACCCGACGTGCCCACGGCGCCAGCCACCGCCCCACGCCACCCGAGGCACGCAGGCGGCGGCCCCTGACGAAGCGAGCCGCCCTCGTGCTGGCCGTCCCGCTCCTCGCCCTCGGCCTCGCTGCCTGCGAGCCGACCCGGGAGCAGGAGTCCGTCCGGTCGCTCGTCAACGACAGCCGCCGGGCGTACGGCGTCCACGCCATCGGCGACGAGCTCGTCGTGCGCTACAAGGCCCAGCAGTGGGCCGAGCACCTCGCAGCGACGGGCACGCTCAGCCACTCCAAGCTGTCGGCGGGCCTGGACGGCCTGCCCTGGGGTGCGGTCGCCGAGAACGTCGGCCGGGGGACGAGCATCGCCAGCGTCCACGAGTCCTACATGGCCTCACCGTCCCACCGGGCCAACATCCTCGACCGTCGCTGGGACCGCGTCGGCACCGGCTACGCCAAGGGCCGCGACGGCCGCACCTACACGGTGCAGGTCTTCGTCGACCTGCGCTGAGGTCCGTCAGTCCCCGGCGCCGACCGACACGGGCGCCGACGGCGGCGTCGCACCGACCCCGGGCCCCTCGGCCGCGGCGGTGCGCGCCGCCCGCGGGGTCGAGCGGATGAACCAGGCGAACACGGTCGCCACGACCC
Source organism: Acidimicrobiaceae bacterium (assembly GCA_036675575.1). Lineage (GTDB taxonomy): Bacteria > Actinomycetota > Acidimicrobiia > Acidimicrobiales > Salinilacustritrichaceae > Salinilacustrithrix. The sequence goes on along the minus strand of JAKFET010000274.1, from coordinate 35,171 downwards.
CCAGCCCGGCGCCCACCACGCACGCCGCGAAGAAGTCCGACGCCTCGCCGGTCCCCCCGTACACGGAGATCATGACGGTGATGCCGAGCGCGGAGCCGACCTGGAACATCATCCGCTGGGCGGCGGCGGCGACGCCGAGGTCGTGCTCCTCCACCGAGTTCGCCAGGGTGGCGGTCAGCGTCGGCTGGTTGGCGCCGTTGCCGATGCCCTGGAGCATCAGCGCGCCGATGACCACGAGCACGAGCTCGTCACGAGCGCCGATGCCCAGCACGAGGAGTGCGATCGCGATGGTCACCGCACCGATCACCGAGATGGGCCGCTCGCCGAACCGGGTGGCCAGCGCTCCGCCGGCGGGGGAGGACGCCGAGAACGACGCGGTGCGGGCGAGCATGACGAGGGACGTGGCGGCCACCGAGTAGCCGAACACCGACTGCAGCAGCAGCGGTGACAGCACGAAGCCGCCCATGTACGCGGCGCCGGAGAACAGCGAGCCCAGCATCGACGCGGTGAAGTTCCGCCGGCGGAAGAGCCCGAGGGGCAGCAACGGGAACGCCACCCGCTTCTCGATGGCCACGAACCCGAGCAGGCCCACGACCCCGGCGACGACGGCTGCGCCGACGAGGGCGTCGAGGCCGCGGCTCGGCAGCTGGTTGAACGCCAGCATCACGCCGGCCGCGCCGACGGCCAGGGCGGCGGCACCCGGCACGTCGAAGCCGACGTCGGTGCGCGGTGCGGTCTCGCGCAGCACGAGGAACGCCACCAGCACCGGGACGATGGACAGGAACGCCTGGACGCCGAACACCGGCCGCCACCCGATGGCGTCGATGAGCGGGCCGCCGACGACCAGGCCGATGGCGGGCGAGCCGGCCGCCACGAGCGACCACCAGCCCATGGCCTTGGCCCGCTGGTGCGGGGCGTGCACGGAGTTGATGAGGGCCATCGACGACGGGATCGTGGCGGCGCCGATGACCACCGCGAGGCCGCGCAGCACGATGAGCGAGTACGGGTCCCAGGCCAGGGTGGTGAGCGCGGTGACGACGGTCGAGACGCAGAAGCCGAGGAGGAACACCCGGCGCTGCCCGTAGAGGTCACCCAGCTTGCCGAGGATCGGGAGCGCCACCGCCGAGGCGAGCAGCGGGCCCGAGATCACCCAGGCCAGCAGCGTCTCCGGCGCGCCGAAGTCGTCGGCGATCGTGGGGATGCTGACCGCGAGCAGCGTCACCGGGAAGGTGGTGGCGAACATCCCGGCGAGCGCCGTGAGCAGGACCCAGCGGGGGTACCGACCGGAGTCGGACAGTCGCGCCTGGACGCGCTCCCGGTGCTGGGACGAGGGTCTCACCGGGGACACCGTAACGGTGGTTATCGACGCGCCTGCAGCCGCCGGGCGAGGAGGGGGACCGGCCCCGATCCGATAGAAACCCCGCCATGGCAGAGATCACCCTCGGCGGCAACCCCGTCCACACCAACGGCGACCTTCCGGCTCCCGGTTCCACGGCACCGGCCTTCGACCTGGTCAAGAGCGACCTGTCGCCGGTCACCTCCGCGGACCTGGCCGGCCAGCGGGTGGTGCTGAACATCTTCCCGAGCGTCGACACGGCCGTGTGCGCCACCTCGGTGCGCACCTTCAACGAGCGGGCCGCCGAGCTCGACGGCACCACCGTGGTGTGCGTGTCCGCCGACCTGCCCTTCGCCGCCGGCCGCTTCTGCGGGGCCGAGGGCATCGAGAAGGTGGTCACCGGCTCCACGTTCCGGTCCAGCTTCCTCGACGACTACGGGGTCCGCATGACGGACGGCAAGCTCGAGGGTGTCGCCGCTCGCGCCGTCGTGGTGCTCGACACCGACGGCACCGTGCTGCACAGCGAGCTCGTGCCCGAGATCGCGCAGGAGCCCGACTACGACGCCGCCATCAAGGCGCTGCAGTAGCCGGGCTGCCGCCGGTCAGACGACCGGGGGCTCGTCCTCGGCCACCTCGGCCTCGACGATGCCCGGGTGCGGGTCGCCCACGATGTCGGGGTCCTCGACGCCGACGCCGGAGCCCCGCATCCGGTCGATGAGGGACTCGTCCTCGTGCTCGGTGGGGTCGTCGAGCTCGTCGTCCTCGACGCGCTCGGGGATGGTGTCGTCGGAGTCTGCGGTCATGCGGGGTCGATTCCCCGTCGCCGCGACCGCCAGTCAGCGGGACGCGCCCGCCCCGCCGGTGCGTATGGTCGTCCCGTGACCTCCGAACTGCTCGACGCCGCCCGCGCGCTGCAGCCCGACACCGTCGAGCTGCGCCGCGACCTGCACCGCAACCCCGAGATCGGCAACGACCTGCCCCGCACCCAGGGGGCCGTGCTCGACGCCATCGGCGACCTGGGCCTCGACGTGCGCACCGGCACCTCGGTCAGCTCCGTCATCGCCACGCTCGACACCGGCCGCCCGGGCGGCACCATGCTGCTGCGGGGCGACATGGACGCGCTCCCCATGCCCGAGGACACCGGCCTGGACTACGCGTCCCAGGTCGACGGGGCCATGCACGCCTGCGGCCACGACGCCCACACGGCGATGCTTGCCTCCGCGGCCCGGCTCCTCGTCGACCGGTCCGACCAGCTCAACGGGACCCTCGTCTTCATGTTCCAGCCCGGCGAGGAGGGCCACCACGGGGCCAGGCACATGCTGGAGGAGGGCCTCCTCGACGGCCTCTCCGTCACCCGGGCCTTCGCCATCCACCAGTCGCCCAGCTTCCCGTCCGGCATGGTCGCCACGAAGGCCGGGCCGCTGCTGGCGTCGGCGGACGACTTCGCCATCGAGGTCGTCGGGCGGGGCGGACACGCCGCCATGCCGCACCACGCCAACGACCCGGTGCCCGTGGCCTGCGCGATGGTCGGCGCCTTCCAGACGCTGGTGACCCGCCGCGTCGACGTGTTCGACCCGGCCGTGGTGACGGTGGGCAGCGTGCGCGCCGGCTCCACCAACAACGTGATCCCGGAGACGGCGCGCCTGGTCGGCACGATCCGGGCGGTGTCCGAGCGCACCCGGACCCTCGTCCACACCGAGCTCGAGCGCATCGCCACCAACATCGCCGCCGCCCACGACATGACCGTGCGCTTCCAGATCAACGACGGGTTCCCGGTCACCGTCAACGACGCCGACGCCGCGGCCTGGGTCCGCAGCGTGGCCCGCGGCATCGTGGGCGACGACCTCGTCGTCGACATGCCCAACCCGGTGATGGGCGCCGAGGACTGGAGCTACGTGCTGCAGCGCGTGCCGGGGGCGATGGCGTTCCTCGGCACCTGCCCGCCGGGCGAGGACTTCCACCGGGTGGCGCCCAACCACTCCAACCGCATGGTCATCGACGAGGACGCCATGGCGGTGGGCGTGGCCCTCTACGCCGCCACCGCCCTGGACGAGCTCGCCGCCCGCTGACCGTCAGGCCCGCCGCAGCACCGACCAGATCCCGGTGCCCGCCCGGGCCCACGTCCCGGTCCAGGTGCCGGGGAGGGCGTCGGCCACCTCGGCCGGGAGCAGGTGGATCGGCGTCGCCTCGCCGCTCGAGTTGACCCACACGACGCAGCCGCCCGGGGCGAGCACGCGGTCGAGCTCGGCCGGGAACAGCATCATGTTGACCAGGACGGCGGCGTCGACGCTGCCGTCGGCCAGCGGCAGGTCGGCGGCGTCGGCGAGCACACGGTGTCCGGGCTCCCCTGCGGCGAGGCGGAGCATCTCGACCGAGACGTCCACGGCGACGACCCGGTCCCACCGCTCGGCGAGCGCGGCCGTGTAGGTCCCCGTCCCGCTGCCGAGCTCGAGCACGGTCCCGGCCCCGCCAGGAGCGCCCCGCTCGAGCGCGTCGAGCACCACCTGCGCCCGCTCGGGGGACGTGCGGGTGTGCCACTCGGGTGCCAGACCGTCGAACAGCGTCGCCACCTCGGCCCGCGCCGACGCGTCCCACGGTGGTCCCTCCAGGCCGGCCGCCCGACGGGTCATGACCCGCATGGGGTGGTCGGCGCCGTCGGGCTGGGACGGCGTGTGCCCGGGGATCTCGAGGTCGGGCAGACGGTCGATCGCGCCGGTCACGCCGGGAGCCTACGGACGTCGCCGCCGCCCACGTGCCGGGCGCTCACACGTAGGGGCAGTGGCGGCAGCCGCTCTCGCAGCACGTGCCGCGTGCGGCGAGCTCGACGGCGGTGAGCACGTAGAGGCCGGTGGCGGGGTCGACGTAGCCGGGCTCGCCGGCGTCCACGGCCGCCCGGTGCGCGGCGAGGATGCGGGCCCGGTCGGGGCGGTCCGCCGGCAGGCGGCTGGGGTGCGGTTCGTCGATGCCGCGCCGGGACGTCACCGGGCCAGCGTCGCGCGCCCGGCCCCGCCGACCGCCGTCGCCGGTCAGCCGACCTGGCAGTGGTCCGGGCTGCAGGTGACGACGGTGGTGCCGGGCTCGGCGGCGATCTCGTACCGCGCCGCACCATGGCCGGAGATGGTGCTGCCGGTCTCCTCGTCGACCACCGTGCCGTTGTCCCACTCGACCTGCAGGACGTGCACGCCGGCGGTGAGGTCCTCGAAGCGCAGGACGTCGCGCAGCGTGCCCGAGCCCACGACCGAGCCGTCGCGCATCAGCAGCACCGACATCTCGGGGCTGTCCGGGGCCCGCCGCACCTCGACCGCCACCGGGTCGGGGGCGACGGTCGTCGACGGCGCCGCGGTCGGCGTCGGGGCGGGGACGGGGTTGGTGGGGGCGGGTGCCGGTGGGGCGGTCGTGGCCGGTGCCGCAGCCGGGGCGGCCACGGTGGTCGACGGTGCGGCGGTCGTCGTGGTCGAGGGCGCGGTGGTCGGCCCCGGGGCGGCGTCGGAGGTCCGTTCGCGCACCACCACGTCGCCGAGCACCTCGGGCGGGGTCGTGGTGGTGGTCGCCCGGGCGGTGGCACCGACCTCGACGTCTCGGTCGTCGTCATCGTCGTTCGCCGAGACGGCCACGCCGCCGACGACGAGGACGAGCGCGAGCGCGCCCACCACCTGCCACCGCTTCGAGATCCGCACAGGACAGCTGTACCCCGTCCGCCGCCGGCTGTGTCGGGCAATCTCCGTCGGAACCGGCGGTCGGGGAGCGCGAGGGTTCCGGTCGGACGCACAGGGGCACCGCTCCGGCACGTCGCGTGCGGCTGCGGTGGCGGACGGTCCTGGGTACGGTCCCCGCCATGTCCCCGCTCGGCACCGGACCCACCATCTTCCACAACCCGCGCTGCTCGAAGTCACGGGCTGCCATGTCGACCGCCGACGAGCTCGGCATCGACGTCGACGAGGTCCGCTACCTCGACGCCCCGCCCGACCGGGCCACGCTGGAGGCCATCGTCGAGGGCCTCGAGGACCCGCCCACCGACCTGATCCGCCACGGCGACGCCGAGGCGGCCGGCATCGACACGTCGCAGGCCACCACGCCCGCCGCGGTGGTCGATCTGCTGGTCGAGCACCCCGAGCTCATGGAGCGCCCGGTCGTGTGGCTGCACGGGCGCGCGATCATCGGTCGTCCGAGCGAGCGGGTCGCCCCGTTCCTGAGCCGGAACGCCTGAGCGCCCCGGCCGGCCTCAGCGGCGGTACGGCAGGGCGTCGGCGAAGCGGGTGTTGACCCGGTAGCCCTGGGCCTCGATCCAGTCGGCCATCACCCACAGGTCGCTCACCGAGCTCTCCGGGATCGGCAGGCCGGTGGTCCGGGCCTCGGGCGGGGCCACGTACTCGTAGGCCGCGACGTCGACCTCCGGGTCGCCCGGGTGGTCGGGGTCGGCGATGGTGGGGTCGAAGGCGTCCCGCATGGTGCCGGTGGCGTGGCGGCTGCGGCCCGGGTCCCACTGGCCCGTGGGTGCCAGGCCCCAGTTCTCGCAGATGAAGGCCAGGATCGACACGTGGTCCTGGGTGCTGCTCAGGGTGCGGTCGACCGTGATCTCCGGCTCGGTGTGCTTGCCGTTGCCCCGGCCCTGCGCCCGCGGCGGCCGCGAGTCGGCCGGCGCCCGGCGGTTGGTGCCGGTGTTGCGGGCGTAGGGGCTCAGCAGGAACGCCGGGGTGCGGAAGCCGAACAGCCCGAAGTCGTTCGGCCCGGTCGTGTGGGGGCCGAGGACCGTGTAGTCGGGCACCTGGCCCGGGCCGTAGGCGCCGTACGGGTCGACCGTGCTGTCCACCGCCGGCGGCACGACGTGGTCGAAGAACCCGCCCCACTCGTCGTAGTTGATGAACATGGCGCCCTTGGCCCAGTTGGGCGAGCGCATGAACGCGGTGGTGACGTCGCTGTAGAACTCCTGGCCCAGCCGGATGTCGGCGTGGGGGTGGTCGTCGTTGGCCAGGCCCTCCGGGGCGACGAAGAACGGGTCCACGAACGCGACCTGGGGCAGCGTGCCGGCGGCGCAGTCGGCGTAGTACTCGGTGATCGGGCGGGCGTTGGCCACGTAGCGGGGGCCCCACAGGGCGATCACCGGGAGGTTCGAGTAGTAGTACTTCCAGGTCACGCCCCTGGCGCTGAGCTGGTCCCACAGGGTCGGCCAGTCCCAGCCGAGCGCCCACTGCGGGTTGTCCTGGTCGGCCATCTGGGGCGGGAAGTCGTTGTTGTCGATGCCGTGGGCCTGGGCCGAGTGCATGTAGTACCGGTTCGGGTACGTGTTGCCCATCCACGACGTGAAGTACCGGTCGAAGGACGTGAAGTCCCGCACGATCCGGTCGATGACGGGCAGGTCGGCGGCCGTGTAGTAGCTCGACGCGTAGCGGTCGGTGCCGCTGCCGGGGCGGTCGCTCCCGTCCTCGGTGGTGCTCCAGCCGTCGGGGACGCCGTCGCCGTCGCTGTCCAGGATCTGGCGCCGCCCCGTGCCGTGGCTGTGGCCCGGATCGACGTAGGGGTGCCCGGCCCAGTTCGCCTCGCCGCCGATGCCGAAGTCGAAGGTGTCGCGCCCCGGGAGCGTCGTGCTGGCATCGAAGCGCACGTCCTCCCGGTCGCCCCACCAGCCGAGGAAGTGGTCGGCGGACCGGTTCTCCATCATCATCACGACGACGTGCTGGATGTTGGGGAACTTGGGCTTCGGCCCCTCCAGCAGCAACGAGGCCGGACGGGCCAGGCTGACCAGGTCGGCGTGCGCGGTGCCGCCGACGGCAGCGCCGGCGCCGGCGACCGCAGCGGTCTTGATGAAGGTGCGACGGGAGAGGACCACGCCTCACTGTTCGTCCCCGGTCGTCGCCGATCCTCCCCACCGCATGGTGAACGGTGGACGAACGAACCGATCGGTCCCGACGTTCCACGGGCGGGCGCGAACGAACCGATCGGTCCCGACGTTCCACCGGCCGGAGCGAACGAACCGATCGGTCCCGGACGGGCTCGACGCGGACCACGGGTTCCTGTCGGACGCACTGGGCAGGATCGTCGCCATGCACCTGATCACCGGACTCGGTCAGGCGCTCGAGGACGCCGCCGACCAGCACCACCTCCTTGCGACCTCCGATCTCACCCGACTGGGCCTCGACCGAAAGCAGGTGGCCCGGCTGTGCGACGAGCGCGTGATCGAGCGCATCGTCCGTGGCCTGTATCGCATCACCGGCACGAGGAGCCCGCAGCAGGACATCGCTGCTGCGGTGACGAGGCATGCCGGCGCCGTCGCATCCCACGCCAGCGCGCTCTGGCTGCACGGCATCGACGTCGAACCGCCGCAGCCGCCCCACCTCACGCTCTCGCCGGGCGCAACGAGCCACACGACCCTGGGGGTTCTGCACCGGTCGCCGCTCGATCGCATCGACGTCACCCGCCGGCGTGGCATCCCTGTCACCACCCTCGCCCGTGCGGTGGTCGACGCCAGCGCGCACCTCACCTCGGACGCACTGCACGAGGTCGTGGCTCAGGCGGCCACGGGGCGGCGAACGACGATCGCGCGCATCGAGGAAGCGGCCCGTCGGGTCGAGGCCGAGCCCGGTCGCATCGGGCACGGCTCGCTCCGCTCGGCGCTCGCGTGCTGGACCGGTCGGATCCTGCCCGACTCCGTCGCCGAAGCCTCCGTCTTGCGGCGGATCGTCGCCTTCGGCATCGTGCGGCCGGTCACGCAGCACGAGGTGCGTGACGCTGCCGGTCGGTTCGTGGCCCGGGTGGACCTGGCGTGGGTCGACGAGCGGGTCGGTCGCGAGTACGACTCCGACGGGTACCACCCGCCGTCGAAGGCGGAGGCCGACGAGCGGCGTCGCGCCCGGCTCGAGGCCGCCGGGTGGTCGGTCGATGTCATCCACCGAGGGCACCTGCTGCCCAGTCGGGAGGACTGGCTCCGACAGCTCGCCGGGGACCTGCGCCGCCACCACCGACGCGCTGGCTGAGGGCCCAGGGGTCGGTCCCGACGTTGCTCCCCGGGGAACGTCGGGACCGATCGGCGCGTTCGTGCTGGGCGGGCCGGCTCGAGGTTCGGTCCTCTCGTAGCCGCTGGCGGTACGAACGAACCGATCGGCGCGTTCGTACCCGGCCGACCGCCTTCCCCCGGCCCGGTCCCGGTCAGGGCATGGGGGAGGCGCCACCCGAGGCGCGCTCGGCGGCGGCGAGGAGGTCGTCGCGGAAGTCCGGGTGGGCGATGGCGGCGAGGGCCTCGCCCCGCTGGTGCACCGTCTTGCCCTGGAGCTCGGCGATGCCGTGCTCGGTGACGATGACGTCGACCTGGTGGCGGGGCGTCGTGATGACGGTGCCGGCGGCGAACCACGGGACGATGCGGGAGTGGACCTCCTCGCCGGCGCGGTAGGTGGAGGGCAGGCACAGGATCGAGCGGTCGGAGAGCTCGAGGCCGGCGCCGGCGACGAAGTCCTCGTGGCCGCCGATGCCGGAGAACTGCTCGCCGCTGCGGGTGTCGGCCACGACCTGGCCGTGGATGTCGACCGACAGGGCGGCGTTGATGGTGATCATCGTGTGGTTGGCCCCGATGAGCTCGGGCGAGTTGACGACCTCGACCGGGAGGAAGGCGACGTCGCGGTTGCCGTCGAGCCAGTCGTACAGCTCGCGGGTGCCCCCGGCGAACGTGCAGATCGACACGCCGTCGAACTGGCCCTTCCGGGCGTTGGTGACCTTGCCGGCCTGGTGCAGCTTCATCAGGCCGGTCGTGAACATCTCGGAGTGGATCCCGTAGTCGCCGCCGTCGCCCTCGGCGAGCAGGGTGGCGACCACCGACGGGACGGCCCCGATGCCGGTCTGGAGCGTGGCGCCGTCGGGGATCAGGCCCTGGATGTGGCGGGCGATGGCCCGTTCGACGTCGGTCGCCTCGGGGTCGACGATCTCGTAGGGCGTGGCGTCGGACTCGATGAGCACGTCGATCTCGTCGACGTGCAGGCGGTGGTGGTGGTCGGCCCACCCGTACGTGACGGGGTAGTGCTCGCTCACCTCGACGACGAGCAGCCGGTCGGGATCGGCGCCGGCGGCGTGGAGTGAGCCGACGTTGGCGCCGGCGTGGAGCGACAGGCTGCAGAACCCGTCGGAGTCCGGCGGGGCGGCGGCGGTGGCCATGACCCGGGGTGCGATGGCCTCGAGCAGGGTGACGAAGCGGCGGAAGTCGGCGGGGGCGAAGCCGATGTTGGCGCCGCTGTCCCGCAGCAGGCGCTCGAGCGGCCCGAAGAAGCCGCTGAGGTAGTGCACGTTCGGATGGGTGAACAGGTCGCTGAGCACCGTGACCAGGGCGCCGAAGACCTTCAGGTCCTCCCAGTCCTTCCGGGTGCCCATCGCCTCCAGCAGCGCAGCGGGCTGGGACGGTCCGAGCGGCAGCCCGAGGGAGTCCGTCGCTCCGAACAGGTCGACGGCGTCCAGGGCGGGGAGGCGGCGCATGGTGCGTGTCTACCGGTGCGCTCGCCGGTGGGGCAGGGTCTGCGGTCCCGGTTGCGACGGGAGCGTCGCTGTCGGAGGGTCCCGACATGATGGGGGGATGGCCCACCTCGACCCCGACGGCAGTGGCGGCGGCACGCCCGACGCCGGCGTCCTGCACAAGGTCCGGTCCCTGCTGGCCAAGGCCGAGTCCACCACCTACCCCGACGAGGCCGAGGCTCTCTCGGCCAAGGCCCAGCAGCTCATGGACCGCCACGCCATCGACCGGGCGATGGTCGCCGCTGCGGCCGCCAGCGGTGGACGGCCCGAGGGGCGCACGCTCCTGGTCGAGTCCCCCTACGCCCGGCCCAAGTTCCACCTCCTCACCGAGCTGGCCCGGGCCAACCGGTGTCGCGCCGTGCTGGACACCGGCGCCAACGTCGCCACGGTGGTCGGCTTCCCCGACGACCAGGCCACGGTCGAGCTGCTCTACACGTCGCTGCTGGTGCAGGGCACCCGGGCCATGCTGCGGGCAGGCACCAGCGCGCGCACCCGGTCGCGCGCCTACCGCCAGGCGTTCCTCGTCGCCTACGCCGCCCGCATCGGCCAGCGCCTGCGGGAGGCCGCGGCGGCCACCGTCACCGAAGCGGTCCGGGCCCACGGCGACGGCCTGCTGCCGGTGCTGAGGAGCCGGGAGGTCGCGGTGGAGGACGAGGTCGCCGCGGCGTTCCCCCACCTGCGGCGCATGCGGGTCACCGCGAGCGACCCGGCCGGGTACGCAGCCGGCCACGCTGCCGCCGATCGGGCCCGCCTCGGCGGCCAGGAGGTGCGCGGTCGGGTGCGCAGGCTGCACCGCTGAACCGCCGACCGCTGCGCGAGGTGCACAGCGCCGTGACGGTGGGGTGACGCTTCCGCCCACGACCCCACGCCCGGGTGGCACACTCCAACCTGATGGGCGACATCCGGGGGCTCGCGGTCGAGGAGGTCATCGAGGACTTCCGCCTGGCCTGCGTGTCGCGCTCGATCGACGACCGGGAGATCAGCCTGCAGAAGCAGAGCCGGGTGTTCTTCCAGATCTCCGGGGCGGGCCACGAGGCCCTGCTGCTCGGGCTGGCCCGCTCCCTGCGCCCCGGCCACGACTGGTTCTTCCCGTACTACCGCGACCTGGCCCTCATGCTCGGCCTCGGGATCAGCCCCTACGAGCTGCTGCTGCAGGCCGTCGGCTCGGCCGAGTGCCGGGCCTCCGGTGGCCGCCAGATGCCCTCGCACTGGGGCTACGCCGCCGAGCACGTCGTCTCCCAGTCCAGCCCCACCGGCAGCCAGTGCATCCCGGCCGTCGGGTGCGCGGAGGCCGGCCGCTACATCGGCCGCACGCCCGAGCTGTCGCACCTCGCGGCCGCCGGCGACGAGGTCACCTACGTCAGCCTCGGCGAGGGCGCCACCTCCGAGGGGGAGTTCTGGGAGTCGCTCAACACCGCCTGCACGCTGCACCTGCCCGTCGTCTACGTCGTCGCCGACAACGGCTACGCGATCTCCGTCCCCGTGTCGGATCAGGCGCCGGCACCCGTGTCCGAGCTGGTGCAGGGCTTCCGCGGCCTGGAGGTCCTGCGCCTCGACGGCACCGACTACCTCGAGGTGCGGGCCCGCAGCGTGGCCGCCATCGCCCGGGTGCGGGCCGGCGTCGGGCCGCTGCTGATCCACGCCGACGTGACCCGTCCGTACTCGCACTCGGCCGCCGACACCCAGTCCAAGTACCGCTCCCAGCGCGAGCTCGCCGACGAGGCCGAGCGCGACCCCATCGGCCGGCTCGAGCAGGTGCTGGTCGAGCACGGCGCCCTCAGCCCCGCCGAGGCCGCCGGCATCCGCGAGGAGGCCCGCCAGACCGTGGCCGACGCAGCCAAGCGCGCCCTGGCCGCCCCCCGACCCGACCCGGCCACCGTCCTCGACCACGTCGTCGCCCCGCCCGAGCGCCCCGTGCCCCCCGACGACTACGAGGGCGGCGAGCTGGTCGCCCTCGGCGGCGCCGTCAGCGCGGTGCTGCACGAGCGCATGGCGGCTGACGTCCGGATCCGGGTCTTCGGCGAGGACGTCGCCGACGCTCGCGAGCAGGTGCTGGCCAACGTCGAGGGCAAAGGCGGCGTGTTCGGCACCACCGCCGGCCTGCAGCGCGAGTTCGGCATGGCCCGCTGCTTCAACACGCCGCTGGCCGAGGCCAACATCATCGGCCGGGCGGTGGGCCACGGCGTCCGGGGGCTGCGTCCGGCGCCCGAGATCCAGTTCTTCGACTACGTGTGGCCGGCCATGCAGCAGATCAAGAGCGAGGCCGCCACGATGCGGTGGCGCTCGAACGGGGCGTTCACCGCGCCGATGGTCGTCCGCATCCCGATCGGCGGCTACCTGCACGGCGGCGCCATCTGGCACAGCCAGTCGGGCGAGTCGATCTTCGCCCACGTCCCGGGCCTGCTCATCGCCTTCCCCTCCCGGGCCCGGGACGCCGCCGGCCTGCTGCGCTACGCGTTCGAGTGCGAGGACCCGGTGCTGTTCCTCGAGCACAAGCACCTCCTGCGCCAGCCGTACACGAAGGACCCGCTGCCGCCCGCCGACTGGGTCCTGCCCTTCGGCGTGGCCGACGTGCGTCGGCCCGGCGATGCCGCCACGGTCGTCACGTGGGGGGCCATGGTGCAGAAGTCCCTCGTCGCCGCCGACGCCATCGCCGCCGAGACCGGGCGGCAGGTCGAGGTCATCGACCTGCGCACCATCGCCCCCTGGGACCGCGAGCGCGTCGGGGAGTCCGTCCGACGCACCGGACGGGTGGTCGTGGTCCACGAGGACGTGCTCACCGCCGGCTTCGGCGCCGAGGTCGCCGCCTGGGTCGCCGACGAGTGCTTCTGGGACCTCGACGCGCCGGTGCGCCGGGTCGGGGCCCCCGACGTGCACGTGGCCTACGAACCCGACCTCGAGGACCACATCCTGCCCCAGGTCGACGACGTGGCCGTCGCCCTGCGAGCCCTTCTCGCCGAGTAGCCGCCGGTCGTTGCGACCACAGCGCTGCCAGTTCGGAGCGGGGGCGACGGCGGGGACGGGGGCGACGGCGGGGGCGACGGCGGAGGCGAGGGCGAGGACGAGGGCGGGGCGCCGGCGGGCGGCCGGTCGTCCGGAACTGGCAGCTCGTTCGTCGCAGTGGCGGTCAGGCCGGCCAGGCCGTGACGGCGCGCAGGCCGGTGCCGGTGGGGGCGTCCTCCAGCCACGCCTCGCCCCCGTGGCGCTCGAGCACGGTGCGCACGATGGTGAGACCGACGCCCAGGCCGCCGCCGGCCCGCTCGAGCCGGGCGCCCTCGGCGAAGGCCTCCTCCCGTCGGTCCGCAGGGATGCCGCCACCGTCGTCGGTCACCGTCACCACCCAGCGGTCCGCCTCCCGTTCGGCGGCGACCACCACCGTCACAGGGCCGTCCCGGTCGGCGTGCTGGCGGGCGTTGTCCACCAGCTCGTGCAGGACCCACTCGACCATGTCCCGGTCGACCACCAGCACGGGCAGCTCGCCCTCCACCCGGACGACGACCTCGGCGGGGTCGAGCTGGTCGGTGAGCAGCTCCACGACCTCGCCGAGGTCCACCGGCACCGGCTGCAGCGGGCGGTGCCGGGAGCCGATGTGGCGCTGCATGCTCAGCACCATGTCGGCGGTGCGGTGGACGGCCGCCGAGGACCGCACCAGCAGGTCACGGGTCTCGGCCTCGAGCTGGTCGCCGGCCAGCCGGTCGAGCAGGTCGAGCATGCCGGCGGCGATGGCCAGGGGGTTCCGGAGCCCGTGGCACGCCATGCGCACGAAGGCCACGAGCTCGTCCACGGCGGGCTGCTGCGGATCGGGCTCGGCCACGGCTCCATGGCACCACACGCCCGGTCCGAGGCAACCGTCGGAGCCACGGCTGCTTAGGGTCGTCGGGTGCCCGACGCCGATCGTCCCCCCGCCGCCTGGGTCTTCGAGGTCGACCCGACCGACATCGACCTCGGGTCGGCCTTCGCCGACGGCGAGGCCATGATCCAGTTCGAGGTGGCCGATGCGCGAGCTGCGCTGCTCGGCCCCGGCCAGGTCGCCCACCTCTGGGTGCAGGACCGCCTCGGCGACGTCGTGCCGGCGGGCATCTACGCCACCGGCGCCGTCGTCGGACCGGTCGAGCTGCTCGAGGACGAGGACGGCGACCAGGTCGCGGTGGTTTCGGTGGGGTTCGACAGCCTGCGGTCGCCAGTGGACGGCACCTCGCTGCTGGCCGGCGACGAGTTCGTCGGCTCGCCCCTGCAGGACGGCGCCGACGACCAGAACCCGGTGCCGCTCGACGCCGCCCAGGCCGCGGCCGTGGCGGCCAACGACCTGGACCCCGGCCCGGTGGCCACCGCGCTGATCGACGTCGAGGGCGGCGGCGCCATCCCCCTGCCGGCGCTGGAGGTGCGCCTCCCGAGCGACACGCTGCTCGTCGTCGAGGGCGTCGGCCACGACGGCTGGACGGTGGTGCGGGGCACGCCGGGCATGGACGAGGTCGTCGAGCTGCCCGAGCAGCACGCCACCTTCATCGACGCCGTCGAGTACGTGGCCGCAGCCGTCGGCAAGGCCGGCCGTTCCCTCCCGGTGGTCGACGTCGACGACGGCATCGAGGCGGTCGCCATCTTCGACGCCGACGGGGGCGTCTACGCCGTGCTCAAGGAGGCCGAGGAGTCCTACACGTTCGCCTGGGTCGACGACGACGGCACCCTCGAGCGGCTCGACACCTACGCCAGCCTCAAGGAGGCCATCCTGCTCCCCGTCCTCGACGAGGAGCTCTTCGGCGACATGTGAGTGCGACGGAGGCGCGTCCAGTTCGGTCCGGCGGACGGAGCTGGACGCGACAGCGTCGCACCGTCAGCGGGTCGGGGCGGTGAGCGCCGGCTTGGGGCGCAGGTCGTACTCGTCGAGGTCCGCGTGGTTGGTGCGCCGCCGGTACTCGGTGGTGCGGCCGACCCAGTTGTTCGTGACCTTGCCCCCCTGCAGGTACCAGCTGTCCTCGATCATCACCCAGGCGCTCTTGGCCAGGCGCTCGGACAGCTCGTCGTTGTACGCCTGCTGCACCTCGGCCTTGACGTCGACGGCTTGGATGGACCGAGCCGCCATCTGGCGCAGCATCGAGAGGATGTAGCGGCACTGCGACTCGATCATCAGCACGATCGAGTTGTGGCCCAGGTTGGTGTTGGGGCCGTACATGAAGAACAGGTTCGGGAACCCGGACACGGCCAGGCCGAGGTGGGCCTGGGGCCCCTCTCGCCACTCCTCGTTGAGGTTGCGGCCCTCGGGGCCGACGACCTCCATCGGCGTGAGGAAGTCCTGGGTGTGGAACCCGGTGCCGACGACGATGACGTCGACGGGGTGCTCCACGTGGTCCCGGTCCGCGCCGGAGACGGTGACGATGGCGTCGCCGGTGACCTTGTCGATCCGGTCGGTGACGATCTGGACGTCGTGCTCCTCGATGGACTCGTAGAAGTCGTCGGAGAACAGGACCCGCTTGGCGCCCATCGGGTAGTCGGGCGTGAGCTTGGCCACCTTGTCGGGGTCGCTGACCTTCTCCTGGAGGTTCTTCAGCGCCAGCTTCTGCATGAAGTCCCGCACGAAGGACCGCTGGTGCATGAGGTTGTACCCGAGCAGCTCGGCCCGGGCGAAGATCATGAACCGTCGGGCGTTGCGGGCGACGCGGCTGCGGCGGATCAGCGACTTCTCCAGCTCGGTGTAGTCGCGGTCGTTCTTCGGGATCACCCAGTTCGGCGTGCGCTGGAAGATCGTGACCTGCGACGCCTCCTTGGCGATCTGGGGCACGTACTGGACCGCGCTGGCGCCGGCGCCGATGGTGGCCACCCGCTTGCCGGCGAGGTCGACCGAGTGGTCCCACTCGGCGGAGTGGAACACCGGCCCGGCGAAGGAGTCGAGGCCGTCGATGTCCGGCCAGCGCGGTCGGCTCAGCTGCCCGGTGGCGGACACCACGACGTCGTAGCGCTCGACGGTGGGCTCGCCGCCGGCCGGGGTGACCTCCACGTCCCAGGCCCCCGCCTCCTCGACCCATCGCATGCGGGTGGCGGGCGTCTGCAGCCGGATGTGGGCCCACAGGCCGTACACCTCGGCGCAGTGCTCGAGGTACTCGCGGATCACCGGCTGGTGCGACCACTTGTTCGGCCAGTCGAAGTTCTCGAAGGAGTAGGAGTACAGCGCCGAGGGGATGTCGCACTCCGCGCCGGGGTAGGTGTTCGCCCGCCAGGTGCCGCCGACGGCGTCGGCCTTCTCGAAGATGGTGAACGTGTCGATGCCCTGCTGCTTCAGCTGGATGCCCAGCCCCATCCCGGCGAAGCCGGACCCGATGATGGCGATGCGTGGCACGAAGGGACCCCCTGGGACATGACGAGAACTTCTGGCAACGACCGTATCCTGCTGGCCCCGTCGCGACCACGTCCGGCCGATGGCGATCGCCCGGTAGGAGGTCTTCCGGATGGTGGCGAACCATCCCGTGTGACCGAGATGTCCGGGATGGAAGGCGCGCTCGCCAGCGGGCCGGAATCACGGTTCGTGGTCGACGCCCTCAGCTCGGTCCTCGACGGCCACGGCCCCGCCGGCCGCGACGAGCTCGCCGCCGGCGCCGCCGCCACGAGCTGGGCCTCCGTGCTGCACCGCCTCGACGTCGCCGGCCGGGCCCTGGCCCTCGACGCCCGCCTCGCCCCCGACGACGTGCCGGTCGCCATCGCTCGCGTGGCCGCCCTCGCGGCCACCGCCGGGATCGACCACCTGCCGTCCGGCACCGGCGCGA
The DNA here is from genome assembly GCA_036675575.1 of Acidimicrobiaceae bacterium. GTDB lineage: Bacteria > Actinomycetota > Acidimicrobiia > Acidimicrobiales > Salinilacustritrichaceae > Salinilacustrithrix. Next base: position 18,590 of record JAKFET010000274.1, on the reverse strand, counting down.
TCCTCCAGGCCTGGGTCCGCGGCGACGGGGTCTCGGTGGGCATCGACCTCACCACCGACCGGGTGGACATCGAGCCGGAGGCCGAGCGGGCCTGGGCCGCCACCCTCGTGCTGGCCTGGCTGGTCGAGGACTCCGGCTACCCGCCCCAGGTCGTCGCGTAGGCCGAGCGCCTCCGACCGCGCCCCTGTGCGGGGCCCGGACTACCGTTGCCGGGACGTGGCCGCTCGCGAGCCCACGTCGACGCGCATGGCAGACGACCAGGACCTCGACATCGACTTCGACCTCGACGTGCCCTCCCGGGGGACCGCTCCCCGCGTGGCTCTCGTGGCCGAGGACGAGCCCGGCATCCGGTCGCTCATCGTGTCCCTGCTCACCCTGGACGGGTGGGAGGTCCACGTCACCGACACCGGCGAGAACGTCGCCGACCTGATCGACGAGCACCGCCCCGTGCTCTGCCTGCTCGACGTGATGATGCCCGGCAAGGACGGGGTGGAGGCCATGGAGGAGGGCCGATCGCGGGGCCACGGCGCCCCCGACGGCACCGTCTACGTGATCCTCACCGCCCTGGCCGGCCAGGAGGACGTCATCCGCGGGGTGGTGTCCGGCGCCGACGACTACATCACCAAGCCCTTCGACGTGGACGACCTGTCCGACCGCGTCGCCCGGTGGTGCGCCGCCACGGGCTGGGAGCTCGTCGATGCCGAGCACCCGGGTGTCGTGCACGAGCACCTGAGGTACTGAGCGCCGTGGGGGACGTGCCGGAGCTGGCCGGGTCACGGCGTCGGGGACGGTCGGCGGTGCGCGAGCTCGAGGACGAGCACCTCGTCTCCTCCTTCCAGCAGCACCGGGACAAGGAGGCGGTCAACGAGCTGCTGCGCCGCCACGAGGGCCTGATCATGTCGGTCGCCCGCCGCTACTTCGTGCCCGGGGGCGATCACGACGACGTGCGCCAGCAGGCGATGATCGGCTTCTGGAAGTCGGTGCGCGACTTCACGCCCGACGCCGGCGCCTCGTTCCCGAGCTTCGCCCGCACCTGCATGCAGCGCCAGGTGATCACCGCGGTGAAGGCGGCGAACCGCATGAAGCACTCGCCGCTCAACGAGTCCGACCGCATCGCCCACCACGACGCCGAGCACGACGAGGACGAGCGGTCCTCGGCGGTGCAGCTCCCCTCGGTCAGCCACGAGAGCGCCTCGGTGGACCGGATGGCGATGGACGAGAGCGGCGGCATGCCCTTCGGCCTGTCGGAGATCGAGGGCCTGATCGAGGCGCACGGTCACGATGCGGTGCACGAGATCCTCCGGTCCCACTTCGAGGGCAAGAGCACCCGGCGCCGCAAGGACGAGCCCGACCGGCTGTCCGAGAACGAGGCCCACGTCCTCGTCGGCCTGCTCAGCGGCAAGAAGTACCGCGAGATCGCCGACCAGATGGGCAAGACCGACAAGTTCGTCGACAACACCGTGCAGCGGCTGCGGGCCAAGCTCCGCCACCTGCTCGAGGACGGCGCCTGAGGCAGCGCCCACCGCGACCGGTCAGTCGCGGTTGCGCCACCACCCCCACGCGAGCGTGGACACGGTGCCGAGGATGCCCAGCCCCCACAGGGTGAGGACCCCACCGAGGTCGGGGGTGTCCTGGGTGATGCGGGTCCGGCCCTCGACGGGCACCGTCGTGACGGGGATGGTCGACGGCGCGCTGGGCGGCGCGCTGGTGGTGGTCTCCGGCGGCGCGGTGGTGGACGGTGCGGTCGTCGTGGCCGGGGCGCGGGTGGCCGGCGGCGAGGTCGTGCGGGGCGCGGTGGTGGGCGGTGCGGTGGTGGGGGCCTCGGTGGTCTCGGGCACCGGCGCCGTCGTCTCGGGCGGGGCCTCGGTGGTCTCGGGCACGGATTCGGTCGTCTCCGGGATCAGCTGGGCGCCGGCCGTCCCGCCCCCGGGGGTGGCGAGGGCGAGGGCCACGGCGGCCGCGCCGAGCACGACCGAGGCCCGGGCCCGCCGGATCAGGTGGCGCTCAGGCGCAGTCGCGGCAGACGTCACCGTCGAAGAGGTCCTCGGACTTGGTGACCAGGCACACGGTGCAGCGGCGCTCGGCCCGCGTCGCCTGCGACGGGCGCTTCGGGGCCGGGGGGCGTGACGCCCGGGGGCGGCCGCTGCCGGTGCTGCTCGTCGACCGCCGGCGGGGCGGGGTGGCGGCGGGCCGGTCGAACGGGTCCTCGCCGAGCTCGCCCCGGCAGCACTGCAGGGCCAGGTCGCGCAGGCGGCCGTCGGGCACGTCGTCGAGCACGACGCGCTGGTCGGGGAGGTGGTCGAGGCGGGCCGGCAGTGCGGTGAAGGGCAGGCGGCGGCGCCAGTCGACCGCCCGCCGGTGCTGGGCGCGGTCGCCGTCGAGCTCGCCCCGGTAGCGGTAGTCGCCGGTGACGACGCCGCACGCGAACCCGCCGGCAACCGGGTCGAGCAGGAGCGCGACGTCGGCGATGCGGATGCGGCGCACGAAGCTCAGGAAGAGTGCGGCGTCGGCCTCCTGGTGCTTGCTCGGCTCGTCGTCGAGCCCGACGCCGAGGATCTTGAGCGCCTTGGCCCGGTCCACGTCGTGGCCGTCGGGGAACTGCGGGAACGCCACGCCGATCTCGCCGTCGTCGAGGAACGAGCGGACCAGGCGGTCCTTGGGCCCGGCCCGCACCACCCACACGGTGGCCATCTCGTCGGCGTGGATCATGGTGGGGTCGACCCTACGCTGGCCGGGTGCACGTGTGGATCGACCAGGACCTCTGCACGGGCGACGGCCTCTGCACCGACCACTGCCCGGAGATCTTCGTCATCCTCGAGGACGGCATCGCCTACGTGCGCGACGGCATGGACATCGGCAACGACCCCGGCGGTGCCGGTTCCATGGTCCCCGTGGCACCCGACTTCCAGCAGCGGGTGATCGACTCGGCCGAGCTGTGCCCCGGCGAGTGCATCTTCATCGAGATCGACGAGTCCGATCTCGACGAGCGCGGCACGCTCCAGGGCGTCGCCGGCTGACCCATCGGCCCGTCCGGGCCGTAGCGTCGGCCCGTGAACGGTCTGCTGCCACAGCTCCTCCTCGTCGCCTTCCTGGTCGTCGTCAACGCCGTCTTCGCCGGATCCGAGATGGCGCTCGTGTCGCTCCGCCAGGCCCAGCTCCAGCGGCTGGAGAACGAGTCCGGGCGGGGAGTGGCGCTGGCGAAGCTGGCGCGCGACCCGAACCGGTTCCTCGCCACGATCCAGATCGGGATCACCCTCGCCGGGTTCCTCGCCTCGGCGTCCGCGGCGGTCAGCCTGGCCGAGCCGCTGGAGGAGCCGCTGTCGTTCCTCGGCGGCGCGGCGCGACCGGTGGCCATCGTCGTGGTCACCCTGATCCTCGCCTATGCCACGCTCGTCATCGGCGAGCTGGCGCCGAAGCGCATCGCCATGCAGCGGGCCGAGACCTGGGGGCTGCTCGTGGCCCGACCCCTCACCGCGGCGTCAGCCGCGACCCGGCCCATCGTGTGGCTGCTGTCCCGCTCCACCGACGTCGTGGTGCGCCTGCTGGGCGGCGATCCGAACCGGGAGCGGGAGGAGGTCTCCGCCGAGGAGCTGCGCGAGATGGTGGCCCAGCAGGTGACGTTCTCGCCCCAGCAGCGCACCATCATCGACGGGGCGTTCGAGATCGCCCACCGCACGCTGCGCGAGATCTACCGACCGAGGCCCGACGTCGTGACCCTCGACTCGGGCGCCCGGTGCGCCGACGCCCTGTCGGTCCTGGTCGCCAGCGGGCACTCCCGGGCGCCGGTGGGCCGGTTCGGGGCGCTGGACGACGTCGTCGGCGTCGTGCACCTGCGTGACCTGCTCGGCGATCCCGACGCGCTGGTGGAGCAGGTGTGCACGCCGGCGATGGTGCTGCCGGAGACCGCGGGCGTCCTCCACTCCCTGCGCGAGCTCCAGCGGCTCCGCACCCAGATGGCCGTGGTGGTCGACGAGCACGGCGCCGCCGAGGGCGTCGTCACCATGGAGGACCTGGTCGAGGAGCTGGTCGGGGAGATCTACGACGAGACCGACCCCGACGTGCAGTCGGTGCGGCGGGAGGAGGGCGGGGCGCTGGTGGTGCCGGGACGCTTCCCGATCCACGACCTCCCCGACATCGGCGTCGCCCTGCCCGAGGGCCCGTTCACGACCGTGGCGGGCATGGTGCTCAGCGAGCTGCAGCGGATCCCGCAGGAGGCGGGCGACGTCGTCCGGATCGACGGGTGGCGCATCGTGGTCACCGCGGTGGGCGCCAACACGGTGACCGAGGTGCGCTTCGAGCCGGACGAGGACGGCGAGGACGACGACGGCGCCCCGCCGGCGTAGCAGCGGCTACCGCTCGACCTCGATGGCGAACTCGGGGCAGTTGTCGGCGCAGAGCTGCGCCTTCTCCTCGAGCTCCGCAGGGACGTCGCCGGTGACGAGGAGCACGGCGTAGCCCTCCTCGTCCACGTCGAACAGCTCGGGGGCGAGCTGGTAGCAGCGGTTGTGGCCCTGGCAGGCGTCGCGGTCGTAGGCGATCCTCATGCCGCACCGCCGAGGATGCGCACCGGGAGGCAGCGGGGGCCGCGGACCTGGCCGGTGGACCAGCGCACCGTGTCGGGGTCGGACAGCTCGAAGTCCGGGAAGCGGGCCATCCACTCCTCGACGGCCACGGTCAGCTCGAGGCGGGCCAGGTTGGAGCCGAGGCAGCGGTGGATGCCGAGGCCGAAGGCCGAGTGGCGGTTCCGGGCCCGGTCGATGACGAACTCGTCGGCCCGCTCGAATGCCTCGGGGTCCCGGTTGTAGGACGGGAACGACAGGAGGAGCCAGTCCTCCTTCTTCACGGGGCAGCCACCGACCTCGGTGTCCTCCGCGGCGAGGCGGGCCATCGTGACCGGGGCGTAGAAGCGGAGGAGCTCCTCGATGGCGAAGAGGCGCACGTCGGGGTCCTCGACCCAGCGGCGACGGTCCTCGGGGTGCTGGGCCAGGTGCCAGAGGCTGGCGCCGATGGCCGACCAGGTCGTGTCGATGCCGGCGATGAGCAGCAGGGCGATGGTGCCGAAGACGTGCTCGTCGCTCAGCAGCTCGCCGTCGGGGCCCTCGACCGTGAGCAGGTAGGAGATCAGGTCGTCGCCGTCGGCGCCGGACACGCGCCGCTCGCGGATCTTCTCGCTCAGGTAGGCGACGAGGGTCTCGCTCGGGTCGATGTCCTCGTGCTGGCCGGGGGTCTCGAGGATCCGGTGGATGAACATCCGGAACTTGTCGCCGTCCTCCTCGGGGAGGCCGAGCATCTTGGCGATCACCCGCACCGGGATGTGCTGGGTGTAGGTGACGGCGGCGTCGGTGACGTCCTGGCCGTCGCGCACGTCGGCCTCGATCTGGTCCAGCAGCTCCCGGCACGTCTCGCGTGCCATGGGCTCCCACTCGGCGATCTTCTTCGGGGAGAACGGAGGCAGCAGGAGCCGGCGGGCCTCCTGGTGGAACGGCGGGTCCGACGTGATGGGCGGGGCGAAGCCCCGGGGGGCGATCTCGGGGTCGGGCCGGAAGTCGTTGACGATGATGCTCCGGCTCGTGAAGCGGTCGGTGTCCTCGGCGATGGCCCGCACGTCGGCGGCCTTCGTCGGCAGCCAGGCCCCGCCGAAGCGCTCGGTGTGCGCCACCGGGCAGCGGTCGCGCAGGTCGGCCCAGATCTCCGGCGCGTTGGCCGCGTAGTCGGGGTGCGTGTGGTCGAAGTCGGTGGCCCAGTCCTGCACGGGCGGGCGCTTCGTCTCCGGGACGGTGTCGGTCATTTCGTGGCTTCCCCGATGATAACGGTCGTTATGACGAGCGTAGCCGAGGGTGCGGCGCCGTCCCGACCGGCGTCAGCCCAGTGGCCGCGGGCCGCGCTGGAGCGAGCCGGGGTGCTCGCCCGTGAGCTCTCCGTGCTCGACCGTCGGCACGCCCCGCTTGATGGTGGCGACGTAGCCGACCGCCTCCTGCAGGAGCCGGGTGCCGCCGGCCGGCAGGTCGGCGGCGATGTGGGGCGGGCGCAGGGCGAGGCGGTCGAGGTCGATGACGTTGAGGTCGGCCAGGTACCCCGGGGCCACCACGCCCCGGTCGTGCCAGCCGACGTGGGCGGCCGTGCGCTGGGTCTGGTGGTGGACCATGTGCTCGAGGCCGAGCTTGGGGCCCCGCGTGCGGTCGCGGGTCCAGTGCGTGATGGCCGTCGTCGGCATCGAACCGTCGGAGATGGCGTTGCAGTGGGCGCCGGCGTCGGACAGGCCGACCATGGCGTGGGGCGACGACAGCATCTCGTGCACGTCGTCGAGGCTGCCGTTGGCGTAGTTCATGAGCGGCACGTACAGCAGCGTCGAGCCCTCGCCGGTGGGCGCCGGGCCGGTGAGCAGGTCGTAGAGGACGTCGAAGGGCTCGCGGCCCTGGGCCACCGCCATCCCGGCGACGCTGTGCTCGGGCGTGGGCTCGTAGGCGGGCGGGTCGGCCAGCGGGTACATGCGGTCCCAGCCCGAGTGGATGATGCGCGGGAAGCCGCGGAGGTGCTCGGCGGCGGCGGCGTGCTCCTGGCGGAGGCGCTCGCGCACCTCGGGGGTGCGCAGCTCGGCCAGGCGCGCGGTGCGGTCGGCGGGCAGGCGGGACCACGTCGGGGCGAACAGCAGCGGGTTGGCGGAGGCGTTCAGCCCGAGCAGCACCCCGATGGGGCGCACCGCGACCTGGGCCTTGGCGTCGGCGCCGGCCTCGACCCAGCCGGCGATGGCCGTCAGGAGCTGGCGGAAGCGGTCCGGGGTGTCGTCGTTCTGCTGCACCGTGAACGACAGCGGCCGTCCGACCTTGAGGGCCAGCTCGCCCAGCAGCTCGATCTCGCGGGCGACGAGGTCGTCGTCATCGGACTGGTAGGCGTCGGAGATCAGCTGGATCACGCCGGTGCCGGCCCGCGTCAGGGCGTCGGCGATCCCGAGGACCTCGTCGGTGGCCGCGGTGAGGGTGCCGATGGATTCGCCGGTGCTGGTGCGGTGGACCCACGTGCGGCTGGTGGTGAAGCCGAGGGCGCCGGCGCGGATGCCCGCCTCGCAGAGGCGGCTCATGGCCTCGATGTCCTCGGCGCTGGCCCGCTCGGTGTGGTCGGCGCCGCGGGCGCCCATGACGTAGGTGCGCAGAGCGGCGTGGGGGACCTGGGTGCCGACGTCGACGGTCCAGCGGTGGCGGTCGAGCACGTCGAGGTACTCCGGGAAGCTCTCCCAGCCCCACGACAGGCCCTCGGTCAGCGCGGTGCCGGGGATGTCCTCGACGCCCTCGAGCAGCGAGATGAGCCAGTCGTGGCGGTCGGGCCGGGCCGGGGCGAAGCCCACGCCGCAGTTGCCGGTGACGATGGAGGTCACGCCGTTGATCGACGACGGGGCGAGGTCGGCGTCCCAGGTGACCTGGCCGTCGTAGTGGGTGTGGATGTCGACCCAGCCGGGCGTGACCACCATGCCGTCGGCGTCGATGGTGCGCCGCCCCTCGCCCACGTCGTCGCCGACGGCGACGATGCGCTCGCCGTCCACCGCCAGGTCGGCCCGGCGACGGGGCGCCCCCGTGCCGTCGACGATCGTGCCGTTGCGGATCACCAGGTCGTGCATGTCGTCCCCCGAAGGTCGTTCGCCTGGCAACGACCGTAGCCTGACCGCTCCGGGACCGGACCTAGGGGCTGGTCGAGGTGCCGCGCTCCTGGAGCCGGAACCAGTGGTGGGCGTAGCCGGCGAGGGTGAGCTCGATGGCGGAGCCGTCGACGTCCAGGACGGGCCGGGCGTGGTCGAGCAGGTCGACGACCTGGTCGCGGCCGTCCATGGGGCCGAGGTCGATGCGCAGCTGCCGTGGGGTCGGGCTCAGGTTGTGGATGGCGACCACCGCGGCGCCCTCCCAGTCGCAGCGGTGCACGAGCACGGCGTCGTCGCCGGCGTCGAGCACGGTGGGGGTGCCCCAGCCGAGCTCGGGCGTCTCCCGGCGGCGCCGGATCATCTGCTCCATCCACGAGAGCAGCGAGTCGGCGCGGCGGCGCTGGTCGGCCACGTTGACGGCGAGGGGACCGAACTGGCCTTCCGGGACGGGGCGGACCAGGCGCGACGGCCGGGCGGAGGAGAACCCGGCGTTGCGGTCGCTGGTCCACTGCATCGGCGTGCGCACGCTCAGGCGGCCGTCGACGTCGAGGTTCTCGCCCATGCCGATCTCCTCGCCGTAGAAGAGCACCGGCGTGCCCGGGAGGCTGAACAGCAGGCTGTACACCATCCGGATCCGGTCCTGGTCGCCGTCGAGCATCGGCGGCAGGCGGCGGCGCAGGCCCCGCCCGAACAGCTGCATGTCCTCGTCCGGGCCGAAGGCGTCGAACACCTCCTGGCGCTCGGACTCGGTCAGCTGGTCGAGGGTGAGCTCGTCGTGGTTCCGCACGAAGATCGCCCACTGCGCCTCCTCGGGGATCTCGGGCCGGGCCTCGAGGGCGCCGCGGATCGGGCCGGCGTCGCAGCGGGCGAGGGCGAGGTACATCGCCTGCATGAGCGGGAAGTCGAACAGCAGCTCGAGCTCGTCGTCGTCGCCGAAGAAGGCGACCAGGTCCTCGGGCGGGAGGTTGACCTCGCCGAGCAGCACCGAGTCACCCCGGCGGCGGGACATGAACGACCGCAGGTCGCGCAGCAGCTCGTGGGGGTCGAGCGACAGCTCGCCCTCCGCCCCGGTGGCCTCCGTGTCGATGAGGAAGGGGACGGCGTCGACGCGGAAGCCGTCCACGCCGACCTGCAGCCAGAAGCCGGCGATCTTGGCGATCTCCTCCCGCACCGCGGGGTTGCCGATGTTGAGGTCGGGCTGGTGGGCGTAGAAGTGGTGCAGGTACCACTCGCCGGTCTTGTCGTCGCGGCTCCAGATGTTGTCCTCGGCGTCGGGGAACACCACCTCGGCGTGGGGTGTCGCCGGCTCCTCCTCGGCCCAGACGTACCAGTCGCGGTGGCGGCTGTCCGTGGAGCGCCGGGCGTCCCGGAACCACGGGTGCTGGTCCGAGGTGTGGTTCACGACCAGGTCGACGATGATCCGCATGCCGCGGTCCTTGGCCGTGCGCACGAAGGCGACGACGTCGCCGAGCGAGCCGAGGTCGGGGTCGACCCCGTAGTAGTCGGTGATGTCGTAGCCGTCGTCGCGGTTGGGTGACGGGTAGAAGGGCATCAGCCAGATGCAGGTCACGCCGAGGCCGGCGAGGTGGTCGACCCGATCGGTGAGGCCGGCGAAGTCGCCCGTGCCGTCGCCGTCGGTGTCGAGGAACGTCTCGACGTCGAGGCAGTAGATGATCCCGTTCTTCCACCACAGGTCGCTGGTGCGCGAGGCGCTCATCGGTCGCTCCCCTGCAGTGCGGGCAGGACGTGCTCGGCGAAGGTGTCGATGAACGCGTCCTGCGCCTGGCCGACGTGGTGCAGGTAGATCGAGTCGATGCCGAGCTCGAGGTGCTCCTGGAGCCAGGCGAGGTGCCGGGCCGGGTTCGACGACACGTGGACGACCTCGCGCACGTCCGCCGGCGTCACGTGGACCGCGGCGGCGTCGAACTGGGCCGGCAGCTCGAGGTTCCAGGCCAGGTTGGAGTCGAACACGTTGGTCCGCCACTGCTCGTGGGCCACGGCCTCGGCCGTCGCCTCGTCGGGATCGTAGGAGAGGTGCACCTGGAGCAGGATCGGCTTGCCCTCGCCGCCTCCTTCCCGGAACGCGTCGAACACCTCGCGCAGCGTGTCGTGGGGCTGGTTGATGGTGATCAGGGCATCGGCCCAGCCGCCGACGGTGCGTGCGGTGGCGGCGCTGACGGCGGCGCCGACCAGCATCGGCGGCTCGGCCGGCAGGTCCCACAGCCGGGCCCGGTCCACGGTGACGAGGCCGTCGTGGGTGACCTCCTCGCCGGCCAGCAGCGCCTTGATGATCTCCACGCACTCGAGCAGCCGGCGGTCGCGCGTGGGCTTGTCCGGCCAGCGCTCGCCCGTGATGTGCTCGTTCAGCGCCTCGCCCGACCCGAGGGCGGCCCAGAACCGGCCCGGGTACATCTCGGCGAGCGTGGCGATGCCCTGGGCGATGATGGCCGGGTGGTAGCGCTGCACCGGTGCGTTGACCACGCCGCACGGCACCGACGTGGCCTCGAGGGCGCTGCCGAGCCAGGACCAGGCGAAGCCCGAGTGGCCCTGCCGGTCGCCCCAGGGGGCGAAGTGGTCCGAGCAGCTGATCGCGTCGAAGCCGGCCTGGTCGGCCCGCTTGGCGGCCTGGAGGAGCGCCCTCGGCGCCAGCTGCTCGTGGGACGCGTGGAAGCCGACTCGTGCCATGGATCCGTTCGTACCCGGCGCCGATGCCGGTGACCCGGGGCCGGCGGCGTCAGATCAGTGCGTCGCGGAAGAAGGCGAGGATCCGGTGCTCCATGGACACCCGGTCGGCCTCGTCGCGGGGCACGTGGCGCTCGTCGGGGTAGAGCACGAGGCGGTGGTCCACGTCGGCCTTGACGAGGGCGTCGACGAGGCGGGCGGTGTGGCGGAAGTGCACGTTCTCGTCGATGAGGCCGTGCACCAGGAGCAGGTGGCGGTCGCGGAAGCCCTCGAGGTGGGCCATCACCGATCCGTCCCGGTAGCCGTCCGGGTTCTCGGCCGGGGTGCCCATGTACCGCTCGGTGTAGTGGGTGTCGTAGCCGTCCCAGGACGTCACGGGTGCCCCGGCGCAGGCCGCCCGGAACACGTCGGGGCGGCGGGCGAGGCACAGGGCGCTGAGGTAGCCCCCGTAGCTCCAGCCGTAGATTCCGACCCGGTCGGGGTCGGCGGTCCCGTCGGCGACGAGGTCCTCGACCAGCCGGACCTGGTCCTCGACCTCGACGGTGCCCATGCGGTGGCGCAGGGTGCCCTCGAACGCCAGCCCGCGGTCGGTGGAGCCCCGCCCGTCGACGACGGCGACGCAGAAGCCCTCCTGGCGCAGGTACTGGGCCCGCATCGCTGCCGTGGTGGCCCACGACCGGGTGACGAGCTGGGCGTGCGGCCCGCCGTAGACCCACAGCACGGTCGGGAACGGACCGGGACCGTCGGGTCGGTACACGGCGGCGTGCAGCTCGGTGTCCGGGCCTCCGTCCTCGACCGGTGCGGTGCGCACCGTGCGCAGCTCGGGTGGGGCCAGCGCCAGCTCGCCGAGGCGGTCGTCGTCGCCGGCGTCGTGCAGGAGCGTGGACCGGGCGTCGTCCCCGACATGGCGCAACCAGGTGCGCGGCGGCGCCTCGGGCGTGGACCAGGTGTGCACCCAGGCGCCGGTGTCGGGGTGCGCGACCGCACCGTGCAGCCCGGGTCCGGTGGTGACCTGCTCGGCCGGTCCCCCGGCGAGCGCCACCCGGTGGACGTGGCGGTCGATCGGCGACGCGGCGGTGCTGCGGAACCAGACCTCGTCCCGCCCCACGCCGACCACGTCGGTGACCACCCACGGGCCTTCGGTGAGGACGTGGCGCAGCGCGCCGTCGCGCTCGCGGACCTCCAGGTGGCACCAACCGCCGCGCTCGCTGGCCCACAGCAGCGCTCCGTCGGCCAACGGGTGGAGCACGTCGTGCAGGTTGATCCAGACGTCGGAGCGCTCGGACCACAGCAGGGTGCCGGGCACGGTCGGCCCGCCGGCGCCGATGTCGTAGCGGACGACGTCGAGGCGCTGCTGGTCCCGCGACTGGAGCTGGACCACGAGGGTGCCGGGGTCGGCCCACGTGACCCGGGCGACGTAGCGGTCCTCGCCGATGCCCGTGGCGTCGAGGTCGAGCCAGGACGGGGAGGCGGCGCCGCTCCCGTCGGCCGCGACGACGCCGATCCGCACCCGCGCGTTGGCCTCGCCGGCGAAGGGGTAGCGGTGGTCCTCCTGGGCGCCGGGACCGACCCGGTCGCTGGCCTGGTGCACGATGCGGTACACGGGGATGTGGGTCTCGTCGACCTCGCAGAAGGCGACCCGCGACCCGTCCGGGGCGAGCCAGAACCCGTCCGGGCGGCCCATCTCCTCCTGGGCGACGTACTCGGCGAGGCCGTTCGTGCGGCCGGTGCCGGCCGGACCGGCGGTGACCTGCACCGGCGCGCCGCCGTCGACGTCGGCCACGTGGACCTCGTCGCCGGCGACGAAGCCGAGGCGGGTCCCGTCCGCGGAGAGGCGGGCGTCCAGGATCGGGCCCTCCACGGCGTCGGCGGCGACGGCGAGCCGGGGGGCGCCGTCGCCACCGGCGGCCAGCCCGTCCAGCACCCAGAGGCCGTCGGCCATCGGCACGAGCACGCGGTCGGCGGCTCCGGCCCACTGGTGCCGGGTGACCCCGACGGCGAGCTCCCGCGCGCGCTCCCGACGCAGCTTCTCCTCGAGCCCGACCGTGGCCTCGTCGACCGCTGCGCCGGGCGTGGGGACCTCGCGCGCGGCGCCCGTCGCCACGTCGACGACCACGAGCGACTGGTGCAGGCTCCCCGGCGCCGCCACCAGGTACGAGACCGCCCGGCCGTCGGGCGAGAAGGAGACCTGGGTCGGGACCGTGGTGCCCGGCAGCGGCCGCCGGGCCACGTCGGTGGTGGTGATCGAGCGCATCCGCGCCGACCCTAGGGCGCGTCTCCGGGCGCCGGTCCGGGGGTACGGAACCGGCACCGGCCACCCCCACCAGGAGACCCACGATGGACGCACCCCAGGACCCCAGGCACCCGGCGAACAACGGCAACCGGACGATCGAGGACCACGACCCGGCGGACATCGACCTCCGACGGGGCGAGCAGGCCCATCAGGTCGACCACCTCGGCGGCACGCCGACGACCCCGACGTTGCCCACGCCGATGTCCAACGGCATGGTCAAGGGCGCGGCGATCGGCGCCGTCGTGGGAGCGCTCCTCCTGTCGCCGCTGGCGTTCGCGGACATCCTCGATCTCGACCTCCCCGTCCGGCTGCTCATCGTGCTGATCGCCGGTGCCGCGGCCGGTGCCACCCTCGGCGCCGTCTTCCTGGCCGGGGCCAAGGCCGAGAAGCAGAACCCCGAGAACGCGGAGTACCTCTACGCCGACGGCGCGTCGCACGACCGCCGGGAGGGACCCGGGCTCGACTGACCCGTCCCGCTACCGTCGGACACGTGCACGTGAACGGCGGTCCACGCGCCCGGGCTCGCCTGCTCGCGGCGCTGCTCCTGCCGCTCGCCCTGGTGGCGTGCGGGGGGGAGGCGGCGACGCTCGAGCGCGCCGACGAGCCGCTGACCACCGCCGCGCCGACCACGGCGCCGGTGGAGACCACCACCACGACCGCGGCGCCTGTCGTCACCCAGCCGCCCACGACGGTGCCCACCACGCTGGCGCCGCCCACCACCCTGGCGCCGCCGACGACCGTGGCCGTCCCCCGGGTGCTGGTCGACACCGGGTTCTCGCCCTTCGCCACGATCAGCGGGATGGTGCTGTTCCACCCCGCGGCGCAGGTCGAGGTCGTCGGGTTCCACGAGTCCAGCCACGACGGGGCCCGGCAGATGGACGCCTCCCCCCAGGCCGCCCGGCCCATCGAGCTGGAGAGCCGCCAGCGCGGCACCGGCAGCCGCACCGCTGCGGACATCGTCGTGTCACCCGACGCGGAGATCCGCTCGCCGGTGAACGGCACCGTGATGCGCGCCGGCAGCTACGTCCTGTACTGCAAGCACCAGGACAGCTACGTCGTCATCGACCCCGACGCCCGGCCCGGGTGGGAGGCCAAGGTCCTCCACATCGACGGGCTGCAGGTGCAGGAGGGCCAACGCGTCGAGGCCGGCGTCACCGTGATCGCATCCCGCCCCACCCAGCTGCCCTTCGCCTCCCAGGTGGACGACCACACGGCCCGCCCGGCGTGGCCGCACGTGCACGTGGAGGTGGTCGACCCGACCATCCCCGACCGTCCCTCGCCCGACGGCTCGGACAGCTGCTGACGCACCCCGCTGTTCACCGGGGGGCTGACCGGGCGACACCGGAGGGCTGGTAGAAGGGTCCGGTGCGCATCCTCGTGACCAACGACGACGGGATCGACTCGCTCGGCCTGCACGTCCTCGCCCGCCGCCTCACCGAGGTCGGCGACGTCGTGGTCGTGGCCCCGGACCGCGAGTACTCCGGCTTCGGCGCCGCGCTCGGCACCCTGCACCTGATGCAGCCCGAGGTGCAGCGGGCCCACATCGAGGGCGTGCCCGAGGCGTGGTCGGTGGGTGGGCCGCCGGCGCTGTGCGTGTACTTCGCCCGCTTCGGCTGCTTCGGCGCCATCGACCTCGTCGTGTCGGGCATCAACCCCGGGGCCAACGTCGGCCGGGCGATCTACCACTCGGGCACCGTGGGCGCCGCCATCACCGCACGCAACGGTGGCCTCAACGGCATCGCCATCAGCCAGTCGGTCATCGGCTTCGGCGTGGAGGGCCAGGGCTGGGACGAGATGATCAAGGACCAGCGCTGGGACACCGCGGCGGAGGTCGCCGCCCGCGTCACCGAGGCCGTCGCCGCCGACCTGCCCGACCCGGCCGTCGTCGTGAACATCAACGTGCCCAACGTCGGCATCGAGGAGATCACGGCGTGGCGCCACGCCGAGGTCGGCACCACGCCGCCCCGGTCGGTGGCCACCGCCGTGCTCGTGCCGCGCGCCGGCTACGAGGACACCTTCACGGTCGAGATGGACTGGGGCGATCCGATCGAGCTGCCGGTGGAGACCGACGGCGGGTCGGTCGAGGCCGGTGAGATCGCCATCAGCTACCTGAGCCGCATCGTGCACGACCCGGGCGCGGGGTTCCCCGGCATCGACGCCGTGCTGGACGACGTCGTGGGCTGATCCCGGTCAGCCGGCGAGGTGCCAGCGGCCCTTGCCGCCGGCCTTGGCGGCGAGCAGCGCGGCGTCGGAGCGGTCGAGCAGGTCGTCGACGCCGACCGGTTCGTCGGCCCGGGCGATGCCGACGCTGGCGCCGACCCGGATCTCGGCCAGGTCGAGGCGGATGGGCTCCTGCACCGCGGCGATGATCCGCTCGGCGATGACGATGGCCTCCTCGTCGCTGGCCACGCCGACGCACTCGACCACGAACTCGTCGCCCCCGAACCGGGTGAGGCGGTCGCTCGGGCGCACCGCCCGCCGGATGCGGTCGGCCACCGTGACGAGCACCAGGTCGCCGGCGGTGTGGCCCAGCTCGTCGTTCACCGGCTTGAACCGGTCGAGGTCGACGTAGAGCAGCGCCGCGCCCGACGGCAGGGGTGCGTCGTCGCGCTGGAAGAACCGGCCCCGGTTGGCCAGGCCGGTGAGCGGGTCGTGGAAGGCGGCGTGCGCCAGCTGGGCGTGCATGGAGGCCCGCTCGAAGGCCAGGCCCGCGACGGTGACCAGCTGGTCGAGCTGCTCGCGCTGCAGCGGGCTGATGGGCCCGACGGCGTCGCGCAGGACGACGATGGAGGCCTCGGCGTCCAGCAGGTCCCGGCACGGCAGCGCCCACCAGGCCGCGATGCCCGCGGTGGCGAGCATGCGGTCGTACTCGTCGCCGTGACGGGTGTCGTCGCAGGTGGCCAGCCGGCCGCCCCGCGCCGCCCGCCACCACGTGCCGGGCTGGGCGAGGGCGGCGCGCACCACGTCGGGCAGGACGTCGTCGCCGGCGAGCCGTCGGGTCGTCCCCTCCCGCACGAGCCAGCAGCCCAGGGACTCGAACGGGTTGCCTCCGAGCGCAGCGGACAGCAGTCCGAGCGTGCGCTCCACGGCGTCGCCCTCGGCCACCGAGGTGAGGGCGGCGGAGAGCCCGCGGGTCGTGTCCTCGGGGACGAAGGTGCACGCCATGGCCGCCACGTCGGGGTCGTCCAGGTGGTTCAGCGCCCAGAGCGCGCTGTGGCGGACGCTGCCGTCGGCGTGGAGGTAGCTGACCGGCACGGGACCCATCAGGGCGCCGTGGCCGGTGCCGAAGTCGAACATGGCGCCGTAGCGGTCCAGGTCGCCGACGGCGAAGTCGAGGAGGTTCCGGCCGACGATCTCGGCCATGGGGAGGCCGACCATCTCGGCCAGCATCCGGTTGGCCCGCACGATGCAGAGGGCGTCGTCGATGTGGGCGATCCCGACCGGCAGCAGGTCGAGCTGGTCCTGGCCCCGCGGACAGGGCGCGGTCACGGCAGCGACGGGTGTCGCCGCACCAGCAGCGGCATCAGCAGCTGGCGAGGCGTGGTGTTGGCGACGGCGGCGACCAGCCGGTTCAGCTGGCCGGGGATGCAGACGAGCCGTCCGTCCTCCAGGGCGTCGACGGCGATGCGGCCCACGTCCTCGACCGGCACCCACATCGCCTGGGGGAGGGGGTTGCCGTCGGTGAAGTCGTCCATGCCGGAGGCGTGGCCGAACTCGGTCTCGACCGGGCCGGGGCACAGGGTGGTGACGGTGACCCCGTGGGGGGCGAGCTCGCCGGCGAGGGACGTGCTGAACGAGCGCACGAACGCCTTGCTGGCCGCGTAGCCGGCCTGGCCGGGGAGCGGCTGGTAGGACGCCGTGGACGCCACGTTGAGGATGGCGCCCCGCCGGCGCTCGACCATGCCGGGAGCGACGAGGGCGCACAGGTGGTCGACCGCCTCGACGTTGGTGCGCAGCATCAGGATCTCCCGGCCCGGGTCGACGGTGGCGACGGGCCCGACGGTGGAGAAGCCGGCGTTGTTGACGAGCACGTCGGGCACGAGGCCCCGCTCCTCGACGGCCTCGAGCACGGCCCGCCGCTGCTCGGGCTCGGCGAGGTCGGCCACGACCACCTCGGCGCGGATCCGGTGGCGCGCGGCGAGCTGGCCGGCGAGGGTCTCCAGCCGGTCGAGCCGGCGGGCCACCAGCGTCACGCCGTGGCCGCGGGAGGCGAGCACCCGAGCGATCTCGGTCCCGATGCCCGAGGATGCGCCCGTGACGATGCAGGTGCGGTCCGGTGCCGGGCGCGGGATGGGCATGGCTCGGAGGCTACGAGGCCGTCGCCGCGATCGGTTCCTCGCCCTGGATCGTGATGCGCCACATCTCGCGTCGCTGGCCGGCGTAGTCGGCGATGGGGTTGTGCAGGGTGCAGCGGTTGTCCCAGACGGCGATCGAACCCGGCTGCCACCGGAACCGGCAGGTGTAGGCCGGGTGCTGGGAGACCTCGAAGAGGTGGTCGAGCAGGGCCCGCCCCTCGTCGGGCCACCAGCCCTCGATCGACTCGGTGTAGCCCCAGTTGACGAACAGGGCGGTGCGTCCCGAGTCCGGGTGGGTGCGCAGGATGGGCTGGGCCCGGCGCAGGTGCGCGTCCTCGCCGTAGCGGATGGCCATGTTCTCGACCAGGTCGTTGTGCGTCGCCTGCGCGCCGTACGCCTTCTGGGGCGAGTGCACGGCCCGCAGCCCGGCGAGCGTCCTGCGCAGCCCGGGCGAGAGGTGCTGGGCGGCGAGGTAGAGGTTGGCCCACAGGGTGTCCCCGCCGTGGTCCGGCACGTCGTGGCCGTACAGGATCGTGAAGGCCGGTGGCGCCTCCTGGAACGACCAGTCCGAGTGCCACGCCCCGCCGAAGACGAGGGGCACCTTCTCGTCGGCCTCCTTCACCACCTTCACCACATGGGGGTGCGAGCCGAGGCCCTCGACGAAGGGATCGTCGCCGTAGGTGCCCCAGCGCGAGGCGAACGCCGAGAAGGCGTCGAGGTCGAGGTCCTGGTCCCGGAAGAAGACGACCAGGTGGTCGACGGAGGCCTGGCGGACCTCGGCCATCACCTCGTCGGTCAGCGCGGTCACGTCGAGCGGGACGCCGCCGGCACCCCGCACCTCGGCGCCGAGGGCACCGGCCAGCGGCCGCACCTCGATGTGGTCGTAGGTGCGGGCGGCGTTGTTGGCCGCATCGGTGGCGAAGATCATGGGAGGGCTCCTCGGGCTCGGACGGCGGTCCGACCCTAGGCCCGTCTCCGGCGCCAGACTGCGGCCATGGTGTCGGTCGCGCTCGTGCTCGGCGGCGGGGGCATCGCCGGCGCGGCCTGGCACGGCGCCGTGCTGGCGGCGCTCGACGAGGCCGGGTGGGATGCCCGGGGCGCCGACCTGGTGGTCGGCACCTCGGCCGGGTCGAGCATCGCTGCGGTGCTGCGCCTCGGGGTCCCGCCGGCCGACCTGGTGGCCGGTCCGCTCGGGCTGCCCCTGAGCTCGGAGGGCCAGGCGCACGCCGCCCGGGCCGGCGGTCCGATCGAGCTGCCGCCGCCCCGCTTCGGCCTGGCCCGCCCCGGTGCGCCCCACCTCGCGCTGCGGGCACTGACCCGCCCCTGGCGGTTCAACCCGCTGCTCGCCATGGCCGGGCTGCTCCCCCACGGACGGGTCCCGACCGCAGCCATCGGCGACCGCATCCGAGCCACGCACGACGATCCGTGGCCGCAGCGCCCCACCTGGATCTGCGCCGTGCGCATGCCCGAGGGTCGCCGCACCGTCTTCGGCCGGGACGTCGACGACGCGGACCTGGCCACGGCGGTGGAGGCGTCCTCGGCCATCCCCGGCTACTTCGCGCCGGTCCGCCACGGGGACGCCACCTACGTCGACGGCGGCGTGCACTCGCCCACCAACGCCGACCTCGTCGCCGGGCTGGGCTTCGACGTGGTCGTGGTGTCCTCGCCGATGTCGGGCACCAGCGAGGCC
>JAKFET010000140.1:0-9453 GCA_036675575.1 Acidimicrobiaceae bacterium | reverse complement strand
GCGACCCCGACCAGGCCGCCGCCGCCGTGGCGGGCTGGCCCTCGACCGCGGTGGAGCCGGTGGCGGGCTGCGACCACTTCCTCGCCGGCGGCGTGCAGCGGGTGGTCGACCGGGTCCTCGCCTTCGTCGACGCCCTCAGCTGAGCCCGAGACGGTTCTGGGCCGCGAGGCACGCCCTCGACGGCGTACGTCGCGTCCCGGAACGGCGATCAGCTGACGGGGCGGACGGCGATGCCCGCGGCGGCCATGTGGGCCTTGGCCTCGGCGACGGTGTGCTCGCCGAAGTGGAAGATCGACGCAGCGAGGACGGCATCGGCCCGGGCCTCGGTCACGCCTTCCACGAGGTGGTCGAGCGTGCCGACGCCGCCCGAGGCGATGACGGGGATGTCGACGGCGTCGGTGATGGCCCTCGTGAGGGGGATGTCGAAGCCGATCTTGGTGCCGTCGCGGTCCATGGAGGTCAGCAGGATCTCGCCGGCGCCGAGGGCGACGACCTGCTGGGCCCACGCCACCGCGTCCATGCCGGTGGGCGTGCGGCCGCCGGCCACGAACACCTCGAAGTGCGTGCGCCCGTCGGCACCGGTGACGGCCTTGGCGTCGATGGCGACCACGGCGCACTGCGAGCCGAACTCGGTGGCGATCTCCGAGACGAGCTCGGGCCGGGCCACGGCGGCCGAGTTCACCGAGACCTTGTCGGCCCCGGCCCGCAGGAGGCGCCGGGCGTCGTCCACGCTGCGGATGCCGCCCCCGACCGTGAAGGGGATGAAGACCTCCTCGGCGGTGCGGCGGGCGACGTCGAGGATCGTGTCTCGCTGGTCGGAGGACGCGGTGATGTCGAGGAAGACGACCTCGTCGGCGCCCTCCCGGTCGTAGCGGGCGGCCAGCTCCACCGGGTCGCCGGCGTCGACCAGGTCGACGAAGTTGACGCCCTTGACGACGCGGCCGCCCTCGACGTCGAGGCACGGGATGACTCGTGCGGTCTGCATGCTCAGCCCTCCCCGGCGAGGGCGGCGACGGCCTCGGCCACGTCGACCCGGCCCTCGTAGATGGCGGTGCCGACGATGACGCCCGACAGCGTGCGCCCGCCTCGCTCCAGGCAGGCGAGGAGCCGCAGGTGCTCGAGCTCGCCCACGCCGCCCGATGCGATCACGTCGAGCGCCGTGAGCTCGAGCAGCTCGGCCAGACCGTCGAGGTCGGGTCCGCCGAGGAGCCCCTCGCCCTGGATCTGGGTGACGACCACCGCGCTGGCGCCGGACCCCGCCAGTCGGGCGAGGGCGTCGGCGATGTCGAGCCCGGCACCCTCGGTCCAGCCCTTGATCGAGACCTCGCGGCCACGCACGTCGAGGCCGAGGGCGACCGGCTGGGCGGCGGCGACCTCGGCCACCAGCGCCGGCTGCTCGACCGCCGCGGTGCCCATGACGACCCGGGCGACGCCGGCATCGGCCAGCGCCCGGGCTGCGTCGACCGAGCGGACGCCGCCGCCGGCCTGCACCGGGATCGACACCGCGTCGCACACCCGGGCGATCAGCTCGCGGTTGTGGGCCTCGCCGGTGCGGGCCGCGTCGAGGTCGACCATGTGGATCCACGGGACCCCGGCGGCCTCGAATCCGAGCGCGACCTCGACGGGGTCGTCGGCGTGGACGGCCTCTCGGTCGAAGTCGCCCTGGACGAGCTGCACGACCTTGCCGCCGCGCAGGTCGATGGCGGGGTAGAGGTCCATCAGGCCCGTCCCTGCTGCACGAGGTCGACGAAGTTCTGCATGAAGGCGAGGCCGGGCGCGGAGGACTTCTCGGGGTGGAACTGCGCGGCGTGCACGTGGCCGTGCTCGACGGCGGCGACGACCGGCCCGCCGTAGTCGCAGGTGGCGACGACGTGGTCGGACATCGGGGCGGCGTAGCTGTGCACGAAGTACATCCAGATCGGGTCGACGAGGCCGTCGAACAGCGCCGTGGGGCGGACCACGTCGACCACGTTCCACTGCATCTGCGGTCGCTTCACGCCGTCGGGCAGGCGGCGGACCTCGCCGGGCAGGATGCCGAGACCGCGCCGGCCGGGCGTCTCCTCCGAGGCCTCGTACAGGAGCTGCATGCCGACGCAGATGCCGAGGAACGGCGTCTCGGCCTCGACGGCCTCGTGGGCCAGGTCGGCCACACCGGTGCGCTCGACGGCGTCCATGCAGGCGCCGAAGGCGCCGACGCCGGGGAGGATCACGCCCGCAGCGTCGCGGACGACGGCGGGGTCGGCGGTGAGGCGGGCGTCGGCGCCGTGGCGCTCGAGGGACTTCTGGGCCGAGCGCAGGTTGCCGATGCCGTAGTCGAGGACGGCGATGAGCGGCTTCTCGGTCACCGGCCGTCCCCTCCAGCACCGTTCTGGGCCGCGGTCCACGCTCCAGGGGCGCGTCCCGCGTCCCAGAACGAGGAGGTGAGGGTCACAGGGCGCCCTTGGTGGACGGCACGCCGCCGCCCTCGACGCGCACGGCGTCGCGCAGGCAGCGGGCGAGGCCCTTGAAGCTGGCCTCCAGCACGTGGTGCGTGTTCACGCCGGCCCGCTTGGTGATGTGCAGGGTGATCAGGGCCTGCTGGGCGAACGACTCGAGGAAGTGCACGCCCATCTCCGGGTTGAACGGCGGGTCCCCGAGGGGCAGGACCTCGCCGAAGGGCAGGTCGACGGCGGCATGGGCGCGACCGGACAGGTCCAGGGCGACCTCGATCAGCGCCTCGTCGAGGGGGTAGAGGCCGCTGGCGAAGCGCCGCACGCCGGCCTTGTCGCCGAGGGCCTCCCGGAACGCCTGGCCGACCACGATGCCGACGTCCTCCACCGTGTGGTGCCCGTCGACGTGCAGGTCACCGGTGGCCTGCACCGTGAGGTCGAAGCCGCCGTGGCGCCCCAGCTGGTCGAGCATGTGGTCGAAGAACGGCAGGCCGGTGCTGATGTCGGTGGCGCCCGTGCCGTCGAGGTCGATCGTGACCGAGACGGTGGTCTCCTTGGTCTCCCGGTCGATGGTCGCGGTGCGGCTCATGAGGTCTCCAGGATGTCGGTGAGGGCGTCGAGGAAGCGGTCGTCCTCGCCGGGGGTGCCGAGCGTGATGCGCAGGCACCCGTCGAGCCGGGGCCACGACGCGCAGTTGCGCACCAGGACGGAGCGCTCGACGAGGCGCTGCCAGACGGTGTCGCCGTCGACGGAGTCGGGGCGGAACAGGATGAAGTTGGCACCGGAGGGCCAGACCGTGACCGGCAGCTGCGAGAGCGCAGCGGCGACCCGGCCCCGCTCCTCGACCAGGTCCGACACGCGGCGGCGCATCTGGGGTTCGAAGTCGAGGGCGACCCGGCCGGCGATCTGCTTCACGGCGTCGAGGTGGTAGGGCAGGACGACCTCGGACAGCTCCTCGACCAGCCAGGTCGGGCCGATCAGGTAGCCGAGGCGGGCGGCCGCCATCGACCACGTCTTGGAGTACGTGCGGGTGACCACGATGGGCGCGGTCTCGTCCACCAGCGCGAGCGCGGACCAGGGCGCGAACTGGCCGTACGCCTCGTCGACCACGAGCAGTCCGGGCGCGAGGTCGGCCACGGCCCGCACCGTCTCCTCGGTCTCGACCATGCCGGTGGGGTTGTTGGGCGAGCACAGGAAGGTGATGGTGGGGTCGTGCTCCGTGAGGACCCGGCGGACCTCGTCCATGTCGAGGGCGAAGTCCTCGGTGCGCTCCCCCGACACGACGCCGGTGTTGGTGATCTTGGGGATGTGGGAGTGCAGGGCGTAGGTGGGCTCGAACGTGGCCACCGTGCGTCCCGGCCCGCCGTAGGTGAGGCACAGGGTCTGGAGGACCTCGTTCGACCCGTTGGCCACGAAGACCTGCGCCGGCGACACCCCGTGGTGGGCGGCGATGGCCTCCCGCAGGGCGGTGGCGGCGCGGTCGGGGTATCGGTGCCAGTCGAGGGGCGCCAGCTCGGCGGCGAGCGCCTCGCGGAACCCGTCGGGCGGCGCCTCCGGGGCCTCGTTGGTGTTCAGGCGGACGTCGACCTCGACCTGCGGGGAGTGGTAGCCGGGGTGCAGGGCCAGGTCGTCGCGGACGGGCGGTCGGTTCACCGCTCGACCCGCTGGCGCACGGAGTCGGCGTGGGCGGCCAGGCCCTCGGCCTCGGCCATCGCCTGCACGTGCGGGGCGAGGCCGCGCAGCGCGGCCTCGTCGAGGCTGACCACGTGCACGTGCTTGCAGAAGTCGTCCACGCGCAGGGCGCCGGCGAAGCGGGCGGAGCCGTACGTGGGGAGCACGTGGTTGGGGCCGGCCACGTAGTCGCCCACGCTGGCCGGGGCCCACGGGCCGCAGAAGACCGCGCCGGCGTGCTTGACCCGCACCAGGAGGTCCTCGGCGTCGGCGGTCTGCAGCTCGAGGTGCTCGGGGGCGATGACGTTGGCCACGTCGATGGCCGCCGTGGGCCCGTCGACGAGGACCGCGTAGCCGGCGTCGGCGAGGGTGGCCTCGATGTGCTGGCGGCGGGGGCTGGCCTCGACGATCCGGCCGACGGCCTCGTCCACCTCGGCCCGCACGTCGTCGTCCCAGCAGATGAGCCAGGCGAGGCCGTCGGGACCGTGCTCGGCCTGCAGCACGATGTCGATGGCCACGTCCTCGACCACGGCGGCCCGGTCGGCGACCACGACGACCTCCGAGGGGCCGGCGAAGCTGGACGGCACGCCGACGAGCCCGCTGGAGGCGACCTCGCGCTTGGCCTGGGCGACCCGGGCGCTGCCGGGACCGACGATGACGTCGACCGGGCGGATGGACTCGGTGCCGTAGGCGAGGGCGGCGATGGCCGCCGGCCCGGCGACCCGGTGGACCTCGTCCACCCCGGCGATGGCGGCGGCGGCGAGGATGCCGTCGTCGACGGCGCCGTCCGGCCCGGGCGCCGTGCACAGCACGGTCTCGTGGACGCCGGCGACCTTGGCGGGCACGGCCGTCATCAGGGCGGTGGACAGCAGCGGGGCCAGCGCGGAGGGCACGTACAGCCCGGCGCGGTCGACGGGGCGGCGCAGCTCGCGCACGACGAGGCCGTCGCGCTCGTAGCGCGCGGTGTCGTGCAGCTGGGCCCGGTGGTAGCCGGCGATGTTGGCGTGGGCGGTCTGCAGGGCGGTGCGCAGCGCCGGGTCGATCCGCTCGACGGCGCCCGCGACGACGTCGGGGTCGACCCGGATCGTGTCGATGTCCACGCCGTCGAACTGCCTGGTGAGGCGGCGGAGGGCGTCGTCGCCGCCGGTGCGGACCTGGTCGATGACGTCGCGGACCTGCTCGATGGGGGGTTCCTCGGCCGCCTTGGGGCGGGGCAGCAGCGCTCGCAGCGCGTGCGGATCCGACGTGTCGGTGCCGCGCAGGTCGAGCGTGGTGAGGGGGCCGGTCACGGGCTGGAGGCTACCGGCGGCCCCTCGACGGCCCGAAGCGGGTAGCCGGGTGCTGAGCCGAGGGCGCGGCGCCCAGGTGGCGGTTCATTCCGGCGGCGCAGCCGCCATCCGGCAGCAGCGGGACGAGAGGAACTCGGCGACGTCCCGGTAGACAGGTCGGCGTGAGCACCGACGCGGCAGAGCTGTCCTCCATCCAGGGCACCCTCGAAGAGCTCAGCCAGCGCGTGGCGGCCATCGCCGAGCGGCGCGACAGCGACCCGGACGACCCGATCTCCCCGGGCCTGTTCGAGGTCGAGCGTTCGCTGCGCAACGCCGTGCGCCGCCTCGACCGGCTCCGCGCCGGCATCTGATCGACGCCCTGAGGGGGCCGAAACGCCGGGTCAGGGGCCGAGCACCGTGGTGCTCGGCCCCGTGACGCGGCGACGGCGCCCGGGTGGGAGTGGGCGCCGTCGCTGGCGTCGCCGGGCGGCGGATCCCGTGCGACGCGTCAGTTCCAGGTGGCGGGAACCTGGACTGGACACGACCGTACCTGATGCGGACGGACTAGGGGACACCGCCCGCAGGTTTTTTCTTCTTGTGGGGCGATGTGGGCAGTTCCGCGATGCCGTAGGACGGACAGAACCACGCGAGCGGGCACGCTGCGCACGCTGGGCGGCGGGCGGTGCAGGTCCGGCGGCCGTGCAGGATCAGGCGCAGGCTCAGCAGGCCCCGCTCCCCGGCCGGCACCATCGCACCGAGCTCGTGCTCGACCTTCACGGGATCGGTCTCGGCGGTGAGGCCGAGGCGGATGGCCAGGCGGCCCACGTGGGTGTCGACGGGCAGGCCGGGCTCGTCGAGGGCGACCGAGCGGATGACGTTGGCCGTCTTGCGGCCGACGCCGGGCAGGGCGACGAGGTCGGCGATGGGGTGGGGCACCTCGCCGCCGTGGTGCTCGAGCAGCCGGTTCGCCATCCCGAGCAGCGACTTGGCCTTCTGGCGGAAGAAGCCGGTGGGGTGGATGACCTGCTCGAGCTCTTCGGGGTCGGCGCCGGCCAGGGCCTGGGCGTCGGGCCAGCGGGCGAACAGCGCCGGCGTGGTCATGTTCACCCGCTCGTCGGTGCACTGCGCCGACAGGATCGTGGCCACCAGCAGCTCGAAGGGGTCGCGGTGGTCCAGCTCGCACAGGTCGGCCGCGGTGCCCGGATAGGTCTCGGCCAGCACCTCCTGGGTGGCTCTGGCGCGTCCCGCCGGCGTGCGCGGCCGGCGCCGGCCCGGCGGGGGCGGGGGGTTGAGCACGCGGGCGGCCATGGAGCGGAGGCTACCGACGGCCCTCGGTAGCCTCGGCCGCCCATGGCCGAGCTCCAGATCAAGCGCCACCTCGATGCCTCCGACGTCCGCGAGGTGGAGCACCTGATCGAGCGGGTATACCGCGCCGACGGCCACCGGCCCATGGACGAGCACCGCTGGGTCGATGCAGCCCACGGCGGGCGATCGGAGTTCGCCAGCCTCGTGCTCACCGAGGAGGGCCACGACCACCTCGTGGCGTACTCCCAGGTCACCCGGGGCGAGCAGTCCTGGGCCATCGACCTGGTGATCGACCCGCACCACCGCTACGACGCGCTGATCATCGCCCCCCGCCTGCTGGGCGCCGCCGTGGACCTCATCGCCGAGGCCGGCGGCGGCCACGTCCACTACTGGGTGTACGAGCCCACCGAGGCCCACACCCGCATCGCCAACCTCGTGGGCCTCGCCCCCGGCCGGGACCTGTGGCAGATGCGGGTGCCGCTGCCGTTGGCCGAAGCCGCGGACATCGTCACCCGGCCCTTCGTGCCCGGTCAGGACGAGGACGCCTGGCTCGAGGTCAACAACGCCGCCTTCGCCTGGCACCCGGAGCAGGGTGGCTGGACCCTCGACGACGTCCGCCAGCGCGAGGCGGAGCCCTGGTTCGATCCGGCCGGCTTCCTGCTCCACGAGCGCGACGGCCGCCTCGCCGGCTTCTGCTGGACCAAGGTGCACGAGGAGCCGCCGGTGGGTGAGATCTACGTCATCGCCGTCCACCCGGACTTCGCCGGCCAGGGCCTCGGCCGGGCCCTCACCGTGGCCGGCCTCGCGCACCTGTCGGCCAGCACGGACACCGGCATGCTCTACGTGGACGCCGACAACGCCCCGGCCGTGCGGCTCTACGAGGACCTGGGCTTCACGGTCCAGTCCACGAACCGGGCCTTCGTCGGCGACGTCCGCCCGACGTGAGCCGTCGCGGTTCGTGAGGCCCTGACGAGCAGCTCGAGGTCGCCGAAGGCGAAGCTCAGACGCTGACGCCGACGACGGTGCCGATCGTGTAGGTCAGGGCGGCCGGCACGGCGGTGAAGGCGAGCTGGCGGGCGGCGACCCGCCAGGCCGGGCGCTCGGTGAAGCGGGCGATCACCACGCCGATGACGACCGATGCGACCAGGGCGGCGACGAGCGAGGCGATGGTGGCCGCACCGCCGGAGGTGACGAACCACGGCACGAGGGGGATGACCGCCCCGGCGCAGAACGCGGCGAACGAGGACACGGCGGCACCGGTGGGCGACCCGAGCTCGTCGGGGTCGATGCCCAGCTCCTCGCGGGCGTGGGTGCGGACGGCGAGCTCCTCGTCGGCCATGACCGACTCGGCCAGGGCGCGCGCGGCGGACGGCTCCACCCCCCGCGACTGGTACAGCTGGTCGAGCTCGGCCATCTCCACGTGGGGGTTGCGGCGGATCTCGATGCGCTCGAGGGCGACCTCGCGCTCGAACAGCTCGGCCTGGACCCGCATGGAGTTGTACTCGCCGGCGGCCATCGAGATCGCCCCGGCGACGAGTCCGGCCAGCCCGGCCACCCGCACCACCGAGGGGGCGGGGTCGGCGCCGGCGACGCCGAGGATGAGGCCGACGTTGGAGACCAGGCCGTCGCTGATCCCGAAGACCGCAGCCCGGGCCGCGCCGCCGCGGACGTCGCGGTGGTGGTGCTCGGCGACCGGCGGCTCGGGACGGACCCCGCCGGGATCGCTGCGGAGGGGGTCGACCACGGCACCAGCGTACGGCGCCAGCGGGCAGTGGACGCCTCCACCACCAGCCGTACGCTGGTCGATCGTGCCCACCCGCTACGAGCCCGACCGCGAGGCCCTCGCCGGCCTGCTCGCCGGCGAGCCGCGCTACCGGGTCGACCAGGTCTGGCAGGGCCTCTACGAGCACCACACCGACCCCGCCGGCATCACCAACCTGCCCAAGGGGCTGCGCGCCCGCCTCGCCGACGAGCTCCCGCTCGCCCTCGAGCCGGCGGCCGAGTCCGTGAGCGACGACGGGGACACGGTCAAGTGGCTGTGGCGCCTGGCCGACGGGGCGGCCGTCGAGACGGTGCTGATGCACTACCCCGGTCGCTCCACGGTCTGCGTCTCGAGCCAGGCCGGGTGCGCCATGGCGTGCAGCTTCTGCGCCACCGGTCAGGCGGGCTTCGAGCGCCACCTCACCGTCGGCGAGATCGTGGAGCAGGTCGTCGTGGCCGCCCGCATCGCCAAGCCCCGGCGCCTGTCCAACGTCGTGTTCATGGGCATGGGCGAGCCGCTGGCCAACTACGACGCCACGTGGGCTGCGGTCGAGCGCATCCACGGGGCCCTCGGCCTGTCGGCGCGGCACATCACTGTGTCGACGGTCGGCGTCGTGCCGGGCATCGAGAAGCTCACCCGTGCCCCCCTGCCCGTCAACCTGGCCGTCTCCCTGCACGCCGCCAACGACGAGCTGCGCGACGAGCTGGTCCCGCTCAACCGGCGCTACCCGATCCCCCGCCTGCTCGAGGCGTGCGGCGAGTACGTCGACGCCACCCACCGGCGGCTGTCGTTCGAGTGGGCGATGATCGACGGGGTCAACGACCGGGAGCAGGACGCCCAGGAGCTCGCCGTGGCCGCCCGCCAGGTCCGTGCCCACGTCAACCTGATCCCGCTCAACCCGACGCCGGGCTACGCCGTGCGGGGCACGCCGCCGGCCCGGGTCCGGGAGTTCCGCGACCGCCTCGAGCGGCTGGGCGTCAACGCGACCGTGCGCCGCAACCGGGGCAACGAGATCGAC
>JAKFET010000193.1:0-46754 GCA_036675575.1 Acidimicrobiaceae bacterium | reverse complement strand
ACACGCCGACCAGCTCCCACAGCGTGATGAGCTGCAGGGTGTTCTGGGACATGACGAAGCCGAGCATCGCCGCCGAGAACAGGGACAGGAAGGCGAAGTAGTGGGTGTAGCGGCGGTCGCCGGCGACGTAGTCGGTGGAGAAGACGTGCACCAGCAGCGAGATCAGGGTGACGACGAACAGCATCATCACGGCCATGCCGTCGAGGAGCATGCCGACCTCGAACTCGACGGTGCCGTTGGTCCACCAGCTGACGGACTTGGTGATCGGCTGCACCTCGAACTCGAGGTGGGTCTCCTCCTCGCCGCCCTCGCCCTCCTCGGCTGCGGCCGCCACGGGCGGCGCGCGGGCGGCCGCGGACTCGCCGTCGACCATCGGGCCCATGCCCTCGACGGCACCCCCGAGGGAGTGCTCCTCGTCCTCGGCGGGGGCCTCGTCGGACTCCTCGGCGTGGGACTCGTCCTCGGCCTCGGTGCTCTCCCCGTCCTCGCTGTGGTCGTCCTCCTCGGCGTGGACCTCGGCCGCGTGCTCGGAGTCGTGGACGTAGCCGTACCACTGCACGTTCACGCCGACGGCGAACAGGAAGCAGAAGCCGATCGACACCAGGCCGATCCAGGACGCGTGCTTGCCGAGGCGCTTGCCCACGGCGAGCGTGAGCGCGAAGGACGCGGCCATGACCAGCGGCACGACGTACGCGTTCTCGAGGAGGAAGCCAGGTTCGACGGCCCCGGCAGCAGCTTCGGCGGCGAACACGATCAGCCCTTCATCTGCGCGACCTCATCGAGGTCCACGCTCTTTCGGTTCCGGTAGATGAGCAGCACGATGGCCAGGCCGACGCCGACCTCGGCGGCGGCGACCGCGATCACGAAGAGCGCGAACACCGAGCCGACGATGGTGCCGTTGTGGGCGCCGAAGGCGACGAGGTTGATGTTGACGGCGTTGAGGATCAGCTCGATCGACATCAGCACGATGACGGCGTTGCGCTTGGCCAGCACGCCGTAGACGCCGGCGGAGAACAGGATCGCCGACAGCAGCAGGAACTGGTTGAGCATCAGGTCGTCCACGATCAGTCCTTCCGCGCCAGCACGATGGCTCCGACGAGGGCGGCGAGCAGCAGCACCGAGACGGCCTCGAAGGGCACGACGTAGGCGCCGAAGATGGCGTCGGACACCTGCTCGGTGTTGCCCACCAGCTGGGTCTCGGCGTTGGCCTGGTCGAGTGGCTCGTCGCCGAACTGGTCGAGCAGCGACGTGGCGAGCAGGGCGAACAGGATCACGGCCGTGAAGGCGCCGACGTACCAGTAGTCGTTGGTGAGGTTGACGTCCTGGCCGAGCTTGGCCCGGGTGAGCATGACGCCGAACAGGACCAGCACGACGATGGCGCCGACGTAGATGAGCACCTGCGTGGCGGCCAGGAACTCCGAGGCCAGCAGGATGTACTGCGCGGCCACGCCGGCCAGCACCAGCACGAGGTACATGGCGGCGTGCACCACGTTCTTGACCGTGACGACCCGGATGGCGGAGAACGCCATCACGGCCGCGATCACGTAGAAGAAGATGTTCTGGGCGACCATCAGCGCGGGACCTTCTTGACCTTCTGCTCCGACCCGGCCTCGTAGGGCTCTTTGTCGGGGACCGTCTCCATCCACTCGCCGAGGCGGGACTTGTCGTGGAGCAGGTCGGCGATGCGGGGCTCGGAGTACTCGAACTCCGGGCTCCAGAAGAGGGCGTCGAACGGGCAGACCTCGACGCAGATGCCGCAGTACATGCAGAGCGCGTAGTCGATGTCGAAGCGGTCGAGCGCGGAGACGGTGCGGGGCTTGCCGCCGGGGCGGCGGGGCGGCGCCTTCTCCTTGTGGCCCTCGATGTAGATGCACCAGTCCGGGCAGCTGCGGGCGCAGAGCATGCAGACCGTGCAGTTGTCCTCCTTCAGCGCGATGACGCCGCGGGCCCGCGTGGGCGGCGGCTCCTTCTCGCGCGGGTACTGCACCGTCACGTTCGGCGACAGCATCTCCTTGAAGGTGACCTTCAGGCCCGTGATGACACCGGGGATCTTCGGCTTGGGCATCAGAACACCACCTTGAGGATGCCGGTGGCCACGATGTTGACCAGCGAGACCGGGATCAGGACCTTCCAGGCGAAGCGCTGGAGCTGGTCCTCCCGCAGTCGGGGGTAGGTGAAGCGGACGAAGAAGATGATCCCGCCGAACACCATCATCTTGGCGAGGAGCACGAGCGGGCCGACCACGTTCATGTAGTTGGCGTCGAGGTCCAGGCCGGGGAGCCACCAGCCGCCGAGGAAGAGCGTGGCGGCGATGGCGGAGAAGGTGCCGGCGGTGGCGAACTCGCCGATGAAGAACAGCAGGAAGCGCAGGCCCGTGTACTCGACGTGGTAGCCGCCGACGACCTCGGACTCGGCCACCGGCATGTCGAAGGGGGTCTGGGCCAGCTCGGCCTGCATGGCGATCATGAAGATCAGCAGGCCGACGAACTGGGTGAGGATGAAGGGGTTCCCGAGGCCGCCCCAGCCGAAGATCTCGCCCGTGGCCTGGGCCACGACGATGCGCTGCAGGTCGAGGGTGCCGGCCTGGATGACCACGCCGATCACCGAGAGCACGAGCGGCAGCTCGTAGGCGATGAGCTGGCCGGCGGCGCGCAGGGCGCCGAGCAGGGAGTACTTCGAGGCCGAGGCCCAGCCGGCGAGGATGATGCCGATGACCGAGATCGACGACACGGCCATCACGTAGAAGATGCCGGTGCCGAAGACCTGGTTGTCGATGAACACCAGGTCGGGGCCGAAGGGCACCACGACGTAGGTGAGCAGCACGGTGGCGACCACGAGGTAGGGCGCCATCTTGAACAGCGTGCGGTCGGCGGCATCCGGGACGACGTCTTCCTTCTGCAGCGCCTTGCCGACCTCGGCGAGCAGCTGCATGGAGCCGTAGGGCCCGGCCTCCATGGGGCCGAGGCGGTTCTGCATGAAGCTGACCATCTTGAACAGGAACACGTAGACGAACGTGCCGGCGGGCAGGAGCACCGCGGCGAGGACGCCCAGGCTGCGCAGGATGGTCTCCTGCCAGTAGGCCAGCTCGAGACCCAGCATCATCGGTCGATGTCCCCCAGGATGAAGTACAGCGAGCCGAGGATCGAGATGATGTCGGGGATGTAGACCCCGCGGAGCACCCAGGGCACGACCGAGATGTTGTGGAAGCTGGCCGTGCGGATCTTGACCCGGAACGGGCCGAGGTCGCCCTGGGAGACGATGTAGTAGCCCATCTCGCCGAGCGGGTTCTCGGTGGCCACGTAGGCCTCGCCGGCCGGCACCTTGATGATGCGGGGCACCTTGGCCATGATCGGGCCGCTCGGCAGGTCCTGGCAGAGCTGGATGACGATCTTGCAGGCCTCTCGGGTCTCCTGCAGGCGGACCCAGGTGCGGGCGTAGCAGTCGCCGTCGGTGTGGGTGACGACGTTGAAGTCGGCGTGCTTCCACGCCATCGGCGAGTCGACGTCTCGGCGCAGGTCCCAGTCGACGCCCGAGGCGCGCAGGTTGGCGCCGCTCAGGCCGTACTGCTGGGCGATCTCGGCCGGGATGATGCCGATGCCGCGGGTGCGCTGCTCGAAGATCTCGTTGCCGAGGAGGAGCTCCTCCATCTGGTCGCAGAAGGCCTCCATCTTCCGCATCACCCGGATGGTCTCGTCGAGCCAGCCCTTCGGGATGTCGTCCTTCAGGCCGCCGATGCGGTTGAAGTTCGGGTGGAAGCGCCCGCCGCTGACCGACTCGGTCTGGTTGAGCACGTACTCGCGGTCGCGCATCGCGTAGAACATCGGCGTCAGCGCGCCGATCTGCACGCCCATGTCGCCGAGGAACATGGTGAGGTGGGCGATGCGGCCCATCTCGTGGAAGATCGTGCGCAGGTACTGGGCCCGCGTCGGCGCCTCGATGCCCATGAGCTCCTCGGCGGCGAGGATGAAGGGCACCTCGTTGCACGAGGCGGCGAGCCAGTCGATGCGGTTCACCAGCGTGGTGATCTGCGGGTAGGTCCGCACCTCGACGAGCTTCTCGTAGCCCCGGTGCATGTAGCCCATGATCGGCTCGACCCACAGGACCTGCTCGCCGTCGAGCTTGGCGACGATGCGCAGCGTCCCGTGCGTGGCGGGGTGCTGCGGGCCCATGTTGAGCGTCATGCCGTCGTCGGTCTCGAGCTCGACGTTGACGCGAGCGTCGGCGGCCTTCGCCGCGACGTAGGCGAGCTGCTCTGCCTCGGTGACGGTCATGCCTCTGCCTCCTCCTCGTCGTCGCCGCCGCCCGGCATGGGCTCGACGTCGACGATGCCCGGCCACGGCTTCACGTGCCGTGCCAGCAGCGGGTAGTCCTTGCGCAGCGGGTGGCCCTCGAAGCCGGTGGGCAGGTAGAGGTTGCGCAGGTTCGGGTTGCCGGCGAAGCCGATGCCGTACATCTCGTGGACCTCGCGCTCGTTCCAGTCGGCGCCGGGGTAGATGGCCACGACCGTGTCGATGGCGCCCGGCTGGGCCGGGTCGTCGGCGGCGGGCGGCACGTCGACCTTCAGGATGATGCCGAGGTCGCCCTCGCTCAGGTTCATGACCCGGGCGAAGACCTGGAAGCGGGTGTCGCCACCGCCGAGGCCGGTCTGGAAGCTGGCGGGGTCGGCGGCCAGCGCTCGCTCGCGCAGGGCGCGCAGGTCGACGTCGACCGCGGCCTCCTCGTAGCGGCCGTAGGGCGAGGGCATCCAGTCGATGGCCGACAGGAACTCGAAGAAGCGGAAGCCGAGGTCGTCGCGCAGGTGGCGCAGCGTGGACACCCAGGCGCCCGGGGTGACCCGGATCCAGATGTTGCGGCCGGGCTGGATGTGCGATCCGAGCAGGTCGTCGCCGAGGCGCTCGGCGAGGCCGGCGAGCAGCGCCTCGCGGCGCTCGTCGGTCTCGGTGGCCTCGCCCTCGGTGTCGGTTGCGATCTCAGGTGACGACAATGGGATCACCTCGCCACTTCTCGGCCATGTCCTCGTTCTGGATGCGCTCCTGCAGCAGGACGACGCCCTCGAGGAGCGCCTCCGGGCGGGGCGGGCAGCCGGGGACGTAGACGTCGACGGGGATGACCTGGTCGACGCCCTTGGTCACCGAGTAGCTGTCCCAGTAGGGGCCGCCGCAGTTGGCGCACGAGCCCATCGAGATCACGTACTTGGGGTCGGGCATCTGCTCCCACAGGCGGCGCACGGCCGGGACCATCTTGTCGGTGACGGTGCCCGACACGCAGAGCAGGTCGGACTGGCGGGGCGAGGCCGGCAGCGGGATCACGCCGAGGCGCATGATGTCGAAGCGGGGGCCGGCCATGGCCGCGGCCATCTCGATGGCGCAGCACGCGAGGCCCCACTGGTACATCCAGAGGGAGTACTTGCGTGACGTGTTGAGCAGCTGCGTGAGCGGCTTCGGGAGCTTGCCGCTCTCGACCAGACCCATGGGGTTCCCTCTCCTAGATCCAGCGCAGGACACCCTTGCGCCACGCGTACACGAGGCCAAGGGTGAGGACGGCGATGAAGACGAGCATCTCGACGAGGCCGAAGACGCCGTACTCCTCGACGCGGGTGGCCCAGGGGAAGATGAAGACCGCCTCCACGTCGAAGATGACGAACATGAGGGCGAAGATGTAGTACCGGATCTGGCTCTGGGACCAGGTGTCGCCGACGGGGTCGACGCCGGACTCGTAGTTGACGTACTTGCCCTCCTGGGGGCGCTTCGGGCGGATCAGGGAGCCCAGGCCCAGGACACCGGACAGGAGCGCGACCGCAACGCCACCGAAGATGGCAACCGTCAGGTAATTACGGAGGAACTCCGACACGGCGGGCAACCCTACTGACCGGCGCGGAAGTGGGCCAAGATCGCCCGAACGGGTCCCGGCGGACGCTCCGGAGCGCCATCTGCGGCCCGATCGGGGGCGGTGGACGGCCGGTTCAGTAGACCCAGACCGGGGTGCCGATCGGCGCCATCCCGGTGTCCCAGATCATGTCGATGGCGGCGTCGTGGAGGCGGGCGCAGCCGTGGGAGGCGGCGCGCCCCGGGATGCTCGGCGAGCCGTGCACGGCGATGCCGCCGTTGAAGTACTTGGGCCGCCACAGCGGGCCGAGCTCGGCCTCCCGCATGCCGTCGACCTCGCGGAAGATGGTGAACCGGCCGGGCGGGGTGCGCCAGCCCTCGGCTCCCGTCGAGGTGTTGAAGGCGAGCGTGCGGCCCTGGTGGACCAGGAGCAGCAGCTGGCGGGCCAGGTCGATCTCCAGGTGGTCGCCGCCCTCGAGGGCGGCGACGGGGGCGGCGGTCGCCAGGGCGGCGAGCGTCGCCGGGCCGGCGATGCCGTCGCGGCCGAGCCCGACGTGCTTCTGGAAGGCCATGACCGCCTGCTGGGTGAGGCTGCCGTAGCTGCCGTCGGCGCTCGGGAGCCAGAAGCCGAGCTCCTGGAGGCGGACCTGGAGGGCGGCGACCTCGGCGCCGGAGTCGCCCGAGCGGTACGTCGGCGGGCCGGGCACGGTGGTCGTGGTCGACGTCGTGGTCGTGGTCGGCGCCTCCGTGGTGGTCGTCGTGGTCGGCGGCTCGGTGCTGGGAGCGGCGGTCTCGGGCACGGTCACCGCCGTCGTGCTCGTGGTGACGCCGCCAGAGGCCGTCGTGTCGGCGACCTCGACCGGGCGGAGGCCGTGGTAGGCGCTGACGCCCAGCACGGCCACGACCGCCGAGAGCAGGAGGGCGCGCCGCCAGGTCCGGCGCGGGGACACACGTGTTCTCGACATCGCCAGATCAGACGCTCCAGCCCCACCCGCCGTTCACGGGAAATCTATGACGTGTGCCACGCCGGGTGCCAGCGGTGCGGGACCGAGGTCAGCGGGCGGATCAGCGCAGGGCGAGCCAGATGGCGACGACCACCCCGAAGACGACGATGGTGGACCGGAGGGCGTCGGGCGAGAGCCGCCGGGCGAGGCGCCCGCCGACGTAGCCGCCGAGCAGGCTGGCCGGGGCCACGATGGCCACCGAAGCCCAGTGGACCGGCCCGAACAGGGCGAAGGCGACGAGGGCGATGGTGTTGATCAGCAGCGACAGCGCCGCCTTCAACCCGTTCAGCCGCTGCAGGTGGTCGGCCACGAAGATGCCGAGCACGGCGAGGAGGATGACGCCGAGGCCGCCGCCGAAGTAGGCGCCGTAGACGGCGGCCAGGAAGATCGAGGCGTGCAGCTGGGCCGTGTGCCCCGAGCCGCCGGCCTCGGTGCGGGTGAGGATGGAGCGGGCGATCCGGGGCTGCAGCGCCAGCAGGACCGAGCCGGCCAGCACCAGCACCGGGACGATGGCGTCGAAGACGTCGTCGGAGGCGACCAGCAGGAGCGCCGACCCGACCGCCGCCCCGACCACGGCGGTGGCGGCGAGGGCGCGCAGGCGCGGCCCCTGGTCGCGCAGCTCGCTGCGGTAGGCGGCCGCGCTGCCGAGGTAGCCGGGCCACACCGCCGTGGTGTTGGTGACGTTGGCGTCCAGCGTGGGCAGCCCGGCGGCGACGAGGGCCGGGAACGAGATCAGCGATCCGCCGCCCGCCACGGCGTTGACGCCCCCGGCCAGGAACCCGGCCACGGCGATGAGCACCATCTCGGCGACGGTCACGGTCGGTCCTGCGTGCGGCGGGCGACGCGGTCCTGCTCGGCGTCCATCACCGTGTTCGTCATCCCGCCCAGGTGCTCGGCGGCGAAGGCGACCAGCTGGTCGAGGCGCTTGGGCGGGAAGGTGAGCACCACCGCCTGGCCCTCGTAGGCGAAGCGGGCCTGCCACTGGCCGAGCGTGTCGGTGCGGTGCAGGGTGACGGTGGTGCGCGGCGCCGGCCAGGTCACCGGCGCCTCGAGGTCCGAGCGGCGGCGGGCCAGGCGCCCCGCCCGTGGGCGGATGGTGACCAGGACGTCGTCCACCTCGACGACGTCGCCGACCGACTCGATCGAGGCCACGGGGGGCGTCGGGTCAGAACCCGACGAGGACGGCGGTGGCGTCGGCGGCGGGGCCGGTGAGGACGTGGGGGTAGAGCCCGACGCCGAGCGTCACGACCACGCAGATGATCAGGGCGATCGCCGCGCCGACCGGGACCGGCAGGGTCCGGCGGTCGGGGACGTCGGCGTCGTCGACGTCGCCGAGGAACATCGACACCGTGATGCGCAGGTACAGGAACGCCGCGATGACCGCGGTGAGCATGGCGATGGCGGCCAGGGGGTACGACCCCGCGTCGACGGCGGCGGCGATGGCGTAGAACTTGGCGAAGAAGCCGCTGGTGAAGGGCACGCCGGCCTGGCTGAAGAGCAGCAGGGCGAAGACCAGCGCCAGCGCCGGGCGGGCCTTGGCGAGGCCGCGGTAGTCGTCGAGGGTGTGGCGGTCGTCGCCGGCGCGACCGACGACGGCCACGATGGCGAAGCTGCCGCCGACGAGGAACGTGTAGCCGGCCAGGTAGAACATCGACGCCTGCACGCCCCGCTCGGTGGCGGCCTGCACCGCCACGAGGATGAACCCGGCGTGGTTGATGGAGGAGTACGCCAGCATCCGCTTCACGTCGGTCTGGACGACGGCCATCAGCGCGCCGACCAGCAGGGTGATGATGGCGACCGCGTAGATCACCGGCTGCCAGTCGACCCGGTAGGTCTGGAAGCCGAGGTACAGCACCCGGATGAGGCCGGCGAAGCCGGCCGCCTTGACGCCCGAGGCCATGTAGGCCACGACCGGCGTCGGCGAGCCCTGGTACACGTCGGGGGTCCAGGCGTGGAACGGGGCGGCGGCGACCTTGAAGAGCAGGCCGACGAGCAGCATCGCCATGCCGGCGAGGAGCAGGCCGTTGTCGAACAGGGCCACCTGGGTGAGGTAGCTGAGGATCTCGACGAGGTTGGTGGTGCCCGTGGCGCCGTAGGTGAGGGCGATGCCGTAGAGCAGGAACGCCGAGGCGAAGGACCCGAGCACGAAGTACTTGAGGCCGGCCTCCTGGGAGGTGACCCGGCGCAGGTGCATGGCGGCCAGCGTGTAGACGGCCAACGACAGGATCTCGAGCCCGAGGAACAGCACGATGAGGTCGTTCGCCGAGGCCATCACGACCCCGCCGGCGGCAGACAGGAGCACGAGCACGTAGAGCTCGGGTCCGTCGAGGCCCTCGCGACGCAGGTAGCCATCGGCCAGCAGGGCGGTGATGACGACCGACGCGCAGATCACGACGGTCATGAACACGGAGAAGCCGTCGACGCCGACGGCACCGGCGAGGGCGGTGAACGGCCCGCGGTCGGCGTCCTGGACGCGGTCCCAGATGGGCCACGTGCACACGGCGGCACCGATGGCGGCGACCGAGGTGGCCAGCGGGTAGAAGCCGTGGAACAGCCGGCGCCGCGTGATGGCGGTGAGGGTCATGAGCCCGAGGGCGGCGCCGACCAGCACGAGCAGCGGCACGATGGTGAACCACTCGATGTCGGGAGTGGGGATGGGCTCGAAGGCCTCGTCGGCACCCTGGAGCGGCGCGGTCAGGTTCGCGAGCAGCGCGTGCATGGTCACTCGCCCTCCCCGTGGTCGTCGGTGCCTTCGGCCTCGGCGCCGTCCCCGTGGGGGTCGGCGGCCTCGCCGGAGAAGCCGGAGGTGGCGGCGTCGGGCTCGACGAAGTCGGTGGCGTCCTCGATGTGGTGCACCAGGGCGGCGACCGAGGGCTCGATCCGCTCGAGGACCGGCTTCGGGTAGACGCCGAGGAAGACGATGAGGGCGAGGAGCGGGGCCATGAAGGCGAGCTCGCCGAGGCGCATGTCCGGCGTGGCCAGGTCCTCGTCGGTGGGCTCGCCGTGGAAGACCCGCTGGTACGCCCACAGCAGGTAGAGGGCGGCGAGGATCACGCCGGCGGCGGCGGCCACGGCCCACCACTTCAGGGTCAGGTAGGAGCCGGCCAGGATCAGGAACTCACCGACGAAGCCGTTGAGGCCGGGCAGCCCGATCGAGGAGAGCATGACCAGCGTGAACACGCCGGCGAGGACGGGCGCCGCCTTCTGCAGCCCGGACATGGCGGCGATGTCGTAGGTGTGGCGCCGCTCGTAGAGCATGCCGAGGAGCAGGAAGAGGGCGCCGGTGGAGATGCCGTGGTTGACCATCTGCAGCACGCCGCCGCCGATGCCCTGGGTGGTCATGGCGAACGTGCCGAGGGCGATGAAGCCGAGGTGGGCGACCGAGGAGTAGGCGACGAGGCGCTTGATGTCCTTCTGCATCGTGGCCACGACGGCGCCGTACAGGATCCCGATGACGCCCAGCGTCGCGATGACCGGGGCGAAGAACAGCGAGGCGTCGGGGAACAGGTAGAGGCCGAAGCGCACGAAGCCGTAGGTGCCGAGCTTGAGCATCACGCCGGCGAGGATGACCGAGCCGGCGGTGGGCGCCTGGGTGTGGGCGTCGGGCAGCCAGGTGTGCAACGGGAACAGCGGCACCTTGACGGCGAAGGCCAGGGCGAAGGCCAGGAAGATCCACTTCGCCGCCTCCCAGTCGAGGGGGTTCCACGAGTCCCGGGCGTCCATGTCGCCGGCCTCGATGGCGTCCTGGTCGGCGGCCAGCACCTCGGCGCGGCCCTCGGCCAGCTCCACGAGGTCGAAGGTCAGCCGGTCGGCGCCGTCGACCGCGGCGCTGAGCTCGTCGAGGCGGTCGAGCTCCTCCTGGGGTACCTCGATCCCGGACGACTCGCGCACGTCGATGCTCTCCTGCAGGCCCGCCAGCTCCTGGGCGGCGGCGTCGCTGCGCTCGATGGCGGCGTCGCGGTCGAGGAAGGCGAGGCTCACGATGCCGACGAGCATCAGGGCCGAGCCGAACATCGTGTACAGGAAGAACTTCAGCGCGGCGTACACCCGCTGGCCGTAGCCCCAGCCGCCGATGAGGAAGTACATCGGCACGAGGACGATCTCGAAGAAGATGAAGAACAGGAACAGGTCGAGGGCCGTGAAGGCGCCGATGCAGCCGGCCTGCAG
Source organism: Acidimicrobiaceae bacterium (assembly GCA_036675575.1). Lineage (GTDB taxonomy): Bacteria > Actinomycetota > Acidimicrobiia > Acidimicrobiales > Salinilacustritrichaceae > Salinilacustrithrix. Next base: position 35,758 of record JAKFET010000193.1, on the reverse strand, counting down.
CAGCAGGAGCCAGGCGTAGTACGGCTTGGGGTCGTGCTTGGGCGTGACGGCGAGGAACGTCAGCGGGAACAGCACGCCGGTGAGCACGACGAGGAACAGCGAGATCCCGTCGACCCCGAGGTGCCACCCGATGCCGAACTCCTCGATCCAGGCGTGGGAGGTCTCGAACTGGAACCCGGCCTCGTGCCGGTCGAACGCGCCGAGCATCCAGAGGGTGAAGGCGCCCGTGGTGGCCGAGAACAGCACGGCGAGGGGGCGGGTGAGCTCCCGGCGGGCGGCGGGCACCAGCGCGATCAGCAGCGCGCCGGCCAGCGGCACGAGGATCGACGCCGTGAGCAGCGGGAAGGCGAGGTTGGAGGAGGCGGCGAGCATCAGAGCGTGACCTGCGCGAGGAAGTAGGCGAGCAGGAGGACCGCGCCGCCGGCGATGCCGAGGGCGTAGTTGCGCACGAAGCCGGACTGCAGGCCGCGCAGGCCGCCGCCGGACCGGCGCACGAGCGAGGCGACGCCGTTGACGGCACCGTCCACGACCGTGCGGTCGAAGGTGGAGGCCGCCTCGAAGCCGGCCCGGCCCGGGCCGCCCATGAAGGCGGAGATGCCCCGGTCGTAGCGCCAGCCCTCGGCGAGGATGGCGGGCTCGATCGGCCGGCGGACCTTGCGCAGGTAGATGGCGTAGGCCACGGCGATGCCGGTGAGGCCGGCCAGCACGGCCACGACGGCGAGGCCGACCTTGGTGCCGGTGGCCACGTCGATGTGGGCCTCGTTCTCGCCGAGCACCGGGTGGAGCCAGTCCTCGAGGAAGTGCAGGTCGGAGGCGAAGGGCAGCTGGATGGCGCCGCCGACGAGGGCGAGGCCGGCCAGGGCGACGAGCGGCAACGTCATGGTCCAGGGCGACTCGTGCGGCGCGGCGTGCAGCACGTGGACCTCGTCGTGCTGGGGGGCGTGGGCGGTGTCGGGCTGCTCGAGGGCCTCGGCCTCGCTGCCGTCGGTGCCGAGCGCGGTGTCCTCGCCGTCGGCGTGGTCGTCGTGGTGGTCGCCGACCGTGAAGCGCTCGTCGCCGAAGAAGACCAGGAAGACCTGGCGGCTCATGTAGAACGCGGTGAGCAGGGCGGTGACGAGGCCGACGACCCAGAGGGCCGGGTTCTCGGCCCAGGCGTACAGCAGGATCTCGTCCTTGGAGAAGAAGCCCGAGAACGGGGGCACGCCGGCGATGGCGAGCCAGCCCACGATGAACGTCGCGGCGGTGATCGGCATGTACTTGCGCAGGCCGCCCATCCGGTCCATGTCCTGCTCCTCGTGCATGCCGTGGATGACCGAGCCGGAGCCGAGGAACAGCAGCGCCTTGAAGAAGGCGTGGGTGATCATGTGGAACACGGCAGGCACGTAGGCGCCGACGCCGACGGCCAGGAACATGTACCCGAGCTGGGAGACCGTGGAGTACGCCAGCACCTTCTTGATGTCCTTCTGGGACACGGCGATGGTGGCGGCGAACAGGGCGGTGCCGGCGCCGACCCACGCGATGGTGGGCTGGATCCAGGAGTCGGCCTCGGCGATGATCGGGTTCACCCGGGTGAGCAGGTAGATGCCCGAGGTGACCATGGTGGCGGCGTGGATGAGCGCCGACACCGGCGTGGGGCCGGCCATGGCGTCGGGCAGCCACACGTAGAGCGGGAACTGGGCCGACTTGCCGATGGCGCCGACGAACAGGCAGCCGGCGATGAGGGTGGCCGTGGTCCCCGAGAGGCTGCCGGCGCCGGTGAGGATCTCGTCGTAGCTGATCGAGCCGAGGGCGGCGAGGCAGGCGAAGATCGCCACCATGAAGCCCCAGTCGCCGATGCGGTTGGTGACGAAGGCCTTCTTGCCGGCGGATGCCTTCTCCGGGTCGGTGAACCAGAAGGAGATGAGGAAGTACGAGCAGGCGCCGACGCCCTCCCAGCCGAGGAAGGTGAGCAGCAGGTTGTCGCCGAGGACGAGCATCAGCATCGAGAAGGCGAACAGGTTGAGGTAGAGGAAGAACTTCGAGAAGTTCACGTCCCCGTGCATGTAGCCCACCGAGTACAGGTGGATGAGCGTGCCCACGCCCGTGATGAACAGGCACATGGCGATCGACAGCGGATCGACGTAGAAGCCGAAGTCGATGTCCCAGCCGCCGATCGGCATCCACTCGAAGAGGGTCTGGCCGAAGACCCGCTCCTCCTCGGGGCGGTCGAGGAGGCCGGCGAACACGGCGACCGTCGCACCGAAGGAGCCGGCCATCATGAGCGTGGCCAGCCAGCCGGCACCGGGCTCGCCGAGCAGGCGGCCGCCGAGGACGAGCAGCAGGAAGCCGGCCAGTGGCAGGGCAGGGATGAGCCAGACGAGGTCGAGGAGCTCCATGGTTCCGCCTATCCCTTGAGGAGCGCGAGGTCGTCGGCGGTCGCGTCGGGGCGCCGGCGCAGGATGGCCACGATGATCCCGAGGCCGACCACGACCTCGGCGGCGGCCACCACCAGCACGAACACCACGACCGCCTGCCCGCCGATGTCGTCGAGCATGCGGGAGAACGTGACGAAGGTGAGGGTGACGGCGTTGAGCATCAGCTCGACGCACATGAACATCACCAGCGGGTTGCGCCGGATCAGCAGGCCGGTGGCACCGATGGCGAACAGCGCCGAGGCCAGGACCAGGTACCAGGAGGGCTCCACGCCCGCAGCGAGCAGCATCAGGCGGTGCCCTCCTCGGACGGTGCGTCGGCCGTGGCGTCGCCCGGACCGTCGACGTCGGCGGTGACCGGCTCGGCGACCTGCCGGGCGGGGAGGTCGACGATCATGTCGACGGCGCGCGGGCTCTTCTTGGCCAGCATCACGGCGCCGACCACGGCGATGGCCAGGAGGATCGAGGTGATCTCCAGGGCGAAGATGTAGCGGGTGAACAGCACCCGGCCGATGCCCTCGATGTCGGGGACGTCGGACGCCGCGACGGGGCCGAGGTTGGACACGGCGCCGGTGGCCTCCCAGCCGGTGGCGGCGAGGGCGGCGACGGGCAGGGCGAAGATCGCGACGCCGGCGACGATGGCGGCGGCGCGCTGGCCGACGAGCGGATCGACCTTCAGGTCCTCGGCTCGATCGACGCCGAGGAGCATGATCACGAAGAGGAACAGGACGACGATGGCGCCGGCGTAGATGATCACCTGCACGGCGGCCAGGAAGTTGGCGTTCTGGGCCACGAACAGCACGGCGACGCCGAAGAGGGTCCCCACCAGCGACAGCGCGGAGTGGACCGGGTTCTTCGAGAGCACGACGCCGAAGGCGCCGGCGAGGCAGATGGCGGCGGCGACGAGGAAGACGAAGGTCTCCATCAGTGGTGACCCTCCGTGGCAGCGGGGGCCTCGTGGGCGGCCGCGGACTCGCCGGACTGGCCGAGCTCAGGGGCGCGCTCGCCCCAGCCCAGCTCGCCGGCCCAGGCCACGATGCCTTCGAAGTCGGCGTCGCCGGACGGGGCCGTGGCCCGCATCCAGGCCGAGGTGTGCGGCTGGATGAGGTCGGCGTCGGACCAGTCCTCCCACGGCAGCTGGCGGGGCATGCCGTCGTCGTCCACCACGAGCTCGGCCTTGGTGTAGATGCCGTCCTGGCGGTTGGTGAAGGAGAACTCGAAGAGCTTGGTCTCGGTGATGGCCTCGGTTGGGCAGGCCTCGACGCACAGGTCGCAGTGGATGCAGCGCAGGTAGTTGATCTCGTAGACGAACCCGTAGCGCTCGCCCGGGCTGACCGGGTCGGACGGATCGTTGTCGGCGCCGCGCACGTAGATGCAGCGGGCGGGGCAGACGCCGGCGCACAGCTCGCAGCCGATGCACTTCTCCATCCCGTCCTCGTACCGGTTGAGGACGTGGCGCCCGTGCATGCGCTCGGTCTTGGCCCGCTTGCCGCCCCCGTCCTTGACGTAGGGCGAGGTGACGTTGCGGCCGGACTGGCTGCCCTTGGCGAACGTCTTCTTGATCGTGACGAAGAACCCGTCGAGGTACCCCATCAGGCCTCCACCTCCCCCAGCTCCCGGCGCTGCCGCGAGACCTCGGATGCCCGGTTCAGCAACAGGAACGACGCACCGCCGACGACGAAGAAGCCGACGCCGATGACCACGCCGTAGTTCCAGCCCTCGTCCCGGCCCACGTTCAGGGCGGCCAGCAGCAGGAGCCAGCCCAGCTGGAGCGGGATCAGGACCTTCCAGCCCAGGTCCATGAGCTGGTCGTACCGGAAGCGGGGCAGCGTGCCCCGGATCAGCACGAAGACGTAGAGGAACACCGCGACCTTGGCGACCAGCCAGAAGATGCCGGACACGGGCTCGAGGAACCCGGGGAGCAGCGGGCCGGCCGGGCCGCCGAACCACAGCGTGACGATGACCGCCGACATGGTCACCGGGTGCATGAACTCGGCGACGAAGAACATGCCGAAGCGGATCGAGGAGTACTCGGTGTGGAAGCCGCCGACGAGCTCCTGCTCGGCCTCGACCAGGTCGAAGGGGGGCCGGTTCGTCTCGGCCAGCGCGGCGATGAAGAAGATGCAGAACGGGACGATGCCGGTGAGGATCACGTTCCAGTTGGGCACGAAGCCGGCGAAGCCCTCCCCCGCCTGCACCGCCACCATCGTGCGCGTGGACAGGCCGCCGGTGGTCATGATCAGCGTGGCGACCGACAGGCCCATCGCGGCCTCGTAGGACACCATCTGGGCGGTGGCGCGCACCGAGCCGAGCAGCGGGTACTTCGAGCCGGACGACCAGCCGGCGAGCATCACGCCGTAGACGCCGATGGAGGACACGGCCAGGATCCAGAGCACGCCGATGGGCGGGTCGGCGAGCTGGGCGAAGGTCTCGTGCCCGGCGATCGTGACGATGCCCGGGTCGTCGGGCGTGAAGGTGCCGCCGAGCGGGACGATGGCGAACACGAGGAAGGCGGGGATCACCGACAGGAACGGCGCCAGCGCGAACACGAAGCGACGGGCCCGGTTGGGGATCAGGTCTTCCTTGACGATCAGCTTCAGGCCGTCGGCCAGCGTCTGCAGGAGCCCGAAGGGACCGGCGCGGTTCGGGCCGACGCGGTTCTGCATGTCGGCGATGACCTTGCGCTCGAACCAGACCATGAACAGGACCGAGACGAGCAGGATGAGGAAGGTGACGAGCACCTTGCCGACCGTGATCAGGACCTCGGCGAGGCCGACGCCGTCGAGGTACAGCGGGTCGAGGCCGTAGATGAGCCCCGTGATCGCGCCGATCACCGCGCGACCTCCACGCGGACGTCGGTGACGACGGCCGAGGCGTCGACCAGCTCGGCGGCGTGGCCACCGGGCTGGAGGAAGGCGAGCAGCGCTGCGCCCTTGGGCACCCCCGCCGACGGGCGGACCGGGACGGTGACCGAGCCGCGGCCGCGCTCGCGGTTGGACACCGTGACCTGGCCGTCGGCCTCGACGCCGAGCCGGTCGAAGTCGTGGGGGTGCAGGTGCAGGACGGCGCCCGGTGCGAGCTTGGCCAGCGAGCGGGAGGCCTGGGTCGTGGTGCCGAGGTCGTAGAGCTTGCGCGTGGTCAGCAGCCGCAGCTTGTAGGTGTCCGGCGAGGGCACCTGGACCGGGGTGGCCACGAAGCGGACCGGGGCGGGCAGGTCGGGGCCCGCCGGCGCGGTCTCGGCCTCGGTGACCGGCTCGGCGCCGTCGCCCTCGTCGTCGGGGGTGGCGGCGTCGGCGGCCTCGGCATCGGACTGGGCCTCGACGGACTCGACCACGGCCTCGGCCTCGGCGGCTTCGGTGTCGGCGGCCTCGGCGGCGACGCCGGCGGCGGCGGCCTCGGGGTCCATGTCGCTGTCGGGCTCCTGGTCGCCACCGGCCGTCTGCAGCCCGATGGGGTCTGCGGCCGTACGGGCCTCGGAGTCGGCGTCGTGCCGCGACTGCGGGGTCAGCACCCCGTCGATGCCGACGGCGTCGAGGGTGAGGCCGTGGTGCGAAGGCGACACGCGCGCCAGCTCGGCGAACACGTCGTCGAGGGACTCGACGCCGAGGTCGTCGCCGAGGCGGAACGCCAGCTCGGCGGCGATGACCCAGTCGGCACGGGCGGTGCCGGGAGGCGTGACCTTCTGGGACAGGTTGCTGATCCGGCCCTCGATGTTCGTGGTGGTGCCGGCGGTCTCGGCGTAGCCGGCGGCGGGCAGCACGACGTCGGCCTGGCGGACCGAGGCGTTCGGGAGGGTGTCGACGGCGATGACCGTGCGGGCGCCGGCGAGGGCGCGCCGGGCCAGGTCGTGGTCCGGGAAGTCCGACAGGGGGTCGGCCCCGAGCAGGACGAGGACGTCGAGCTTGCCGTCGGCGGCGGCGCCGAGGATGCCCTCGGTGTCGAGGCCGCGGGCGCTCGGCACCGTGGACCAGTGGTCGTGGAACCAGGCCCGGCCGTCGTCGAGGCTCACGCGACCGGGCAGCAGCCCGGGGGCGAGCCCGGCGTCGAGGGCGCCGTGGACGTTGCCGCGCCGCAGGCCGGAGAGGAAGCGCACGTCGTCGAGGCCCTCGGCCAGGAGTCCGGCGGCGGAGGCGACCAGCTCGGCGCGGTCGGCCAGGTTGCCGCGGCCGAGCACGACCGTGACCGGCCCGCTGCGCACGGCCGCGCCGGCGGCGGCGAGGGCAGCGGCGTCGATCCCACCGGCGTCGGCGGGCTGGTCGGCGAGCAGCTGGCCGACGACGTCGGCGACGGCTCCCGGGCCGTGCACGAGGGAGTGGGCGGCCAGGCCGGTGACGCCGGTGGCGTGGGGCACGACCTCGACGAGGGTGACCCCGTCCTCGATGACGGCATGGCGGAGGCGCAGGTACAGGACCGGCAGCTCCTCCTTCGGGTCGACGCCGATGACCACGACCGTGCCGCCGGGGGCGCAGGCCTGGTCGATGGTGGCGCGGGGCAGGCCGAGCACGGCCTCGGCCGGCAGGCCGTCGCCGAGCTGGGCGTCGACGTTGTCGGTGCCGATGACGCCCTTGGCCAGCTTGGCCCAGGCGTAGGCGGACTCGTTGGTGAGGCGGGCGCCGCCGATGACGCCGATGCCGGCCGGCCCGGACGACTCGAGCGCCGCCTTGATGGCGCCGGCCGCGCGGCCGAGGGCGTCGGACCACGTGGCGGTGACGTGGCCGTCGCCGTCGCGCACGAGGGGCTCGCCGAGGCGGCCCTCGGCGTGGATCGACTCGAAGTCGAAGCGGCCCTTGTCGCAGAGCCAGCCCCAGTTGACGGCGTCGACGTCGACGCCCTGGTAGCGCAGCACCTGGTTGCGGCTGGACTGCACGGCGACCCGGCAGCCGACCGAGCACGACGTGCAGGTGGACTCGACCTGGTCGAGGTCCCACGGACGGGCCTTGAACCGGTACGCCCGCGAGGTGAGCGCGCCCACCGGGCAGATCTGCACGGTGTTGCCGGAGAAGTACGACGCGAACGGCTGGTCCGGGAAGGTGTTGACCTGGGTCTGGGCCCCGCGGTCGATGAAGTGGATGAGGGCGTCGCCGGCGACCTCGTCGGCGAAGCGGGTGCAGCGGTCGCAGAGGATGCAGCGCTCGCGGTCGAGGTCGACCAGGTCCGAGATCGGGATCGGCTTCTCGAAGTGGACCTTCTCCTCGACGAAGCGCGACTCGCCGGGACCGAAGGCGTAGGCCTGGTCCTGCAGCGGGCACTCTCCGCCCTTGTCGCAGACGGGGCAGTCCAGGGGGTGGTTGGCGAGCAGGAACTCGAGGACGCCGTCCTGGGCCTTCTTGGTGGCGTCGGAGTCGGTGGTGACGGTCATGCCGTCGGACACCGGGATCATGCACGACGGCTGCAGCGCCGGGCCGCGGCCGGTGTCGATCTCGACCAGGCACATGCGGCACATGCCCACGGGGTTCATCCGCGGGTGCCAGCAGAAGCGGGGGATGTAGGTACCGGTGCGCTCGGCGGCCGCGATGACGAGCTCGCCGTCCTGCGCGTCGATCTCGCGCCCGTCGATGGTGATCTTCACGGGCTGCTCAGACACCGGCCGGGGCTCCTTCGGGCGGCAGGTAGGCCTTGCCGTTGATGGTCACCGAGGTGGGGATGTCGCCGCCGCCGCAGTAGGCCTGGAACTCGTCCTTGAACCGCATGATGGCGCTGGCGATGGGGCTCACGGCCGAGGGGCCGAGCGGGCAGATCGTGGTCTGCTTCGGCGGCCAGGTGATGGTGGGCGAGATGTTGTCGCACAGGTCGAGGAGCAGGCCGATGTCCTGAGGGCGGCCCTGCCCGTCGAGCATGCGGCGCAGGATCTTCTCGAGCCAGCTCGTGCCCTCGCGGCACGGGGTGCACTTGCCGCACGACTCGCGGGCGAAGAAGCGCACGACCCGCCACGTGGCCTTCACCGCGTCGGTGGTGTCGTCCATGACCACGATGGCGCCGGAGCCCAGCATCGAGCCGGCCGCGCCGACGGCGCCGGCCTCGAGGGGCAGGTCGAGGTGCTCCTCGTAGAACCACGGGGCGGAGGCGCCGCCGGGGATGAAGGCCTTCAGCGTGTGGTTGCCGCGGATCCCGCCGCAGAGCCCGTAGATGAGCTCGCGGAACGTCGTGGTGCCGAACTCGACCTCGTGCACGCCGGGCTTCTTGACGTGGCCCGACACGGCGAACATCCGGGTGCCGCGGCTCGTCTCGGCACCGAAGGCCGTGTAGGCCTCGGCGCCGTTGCGGATGATCCAGGGCACGTTGGCCATCGTCTCGACGTTGTTGACGATGGTGGGCTGCATGTAGAGCCCCTTGGCGGCCGGGAAGTACGGCGGCTTCAGGCGGGGCATGCCCCGGTTGCCCTCGAGGGACTCGATGAGGGCGGTCTCCTCGCCGACGATGTAGGCGCCCGCACCCCAGTGCAGGACGATGTCGCAGGAGAAGTCGCTGCCGAGGACGTTCTTGCCGACCAGGCCGGCGTCGTAGGCCTCGTTGAGGGCGGCGGCGATGCGCTCCTGGGCCAGGGCCATCTCGCCGCGGACGTAGAGGAACGCCTGGGCGCAGCCCGTGGCGTAGGCGCCGATGAGCACGCCCTCGATCAGCTGGTGGGGGTCGCGCTCCATGAGGAGGCGGTCCTTGTAGGTGCCGGGCTCGGACTCGTCGCCGTTGACGACGAAGTACCGGGGCCACACGCCGGGCGGGCAGAAGCCCCACTTGACGCCGGCGGGGAAGCCGGCGCCGCCGCGCCCGAGGAGCGAGGCGTTCTTGATCTCGGCGTGCACGTCCTCCGGGTGCATCTCGAGGGCCTTGCGGAGGGCGACGTAGCCCTCGGTGGCGCGGTAGCGGTCGATCGTGTGGGCGTCGTCGTGGCGGAATCGCCCCGTGATCATCTGCGGCACGGTGCGCGCGCCGGCGGTCTGGTCGCTCATGCCGGCGCGTCCTGGGGCTCGTCCTTGGGCTTCATCCACACGGGCTGGCCGCTCTCGCCCGGCACGGCGGCGCCAGCGCGTCGCTCGAGGGGGATCGACTGGCGTGTGCGGGCGAGGGTGCCGTGCTTGGGGACCTCGTGCGCCCGGCGACCGGCCCGCAGGTCGTCGAGGAGCGCGTCGGCCTCCTCGTTGGAGATCTTGTGGAAGTAGCGGTAGTTCACGGTGAGGCACGGGGCCTCGGTGCACGCCGCGATGCACTCGACGTCCTCGAGCGTGAACGTGCCGTCGGGCGTGGTGGACCCGGAGCGGACGTGCAGGCGCTCCTCGAGGTGGTGAAGGAGCTCCTCGCCGCCCATGAGCATGCAGGCGATGTTCGTGCACACGTTGATGAGGTAGTCCCCCACCGGCTCGCGCTTGAACATCTCGTAGAAGCTGCACGTGCCCACGACCTCGGCGGGCGTGACGCCGACCAGCTCGGCGATGTGGACCATCGCGTCGTCGGCGACGTAGCCGTCCTGCTCCTGCGCGAGGTGCAGCAGGGGGATCAGCGCCGACTTGGGATGCGGGTACCGACCGATGATCTCCTTGGCGAGGATCGTGTTCTCGGCAGTGAACCGGGGCATCGTCGTGAATCCTTGCACAAGCGTCCGGAGACGCCCGAACGTCGGGGATGGGCCGCGAATCGGGCACGCTAGCCCTGCTCCCGGACCGAGGTCAGATCCAGCGGGACGGGACGGGCGGCGGGCTCAGGTCGACCGGCTCGGGACCAGTGTCGGGCACGAGATCGGCGGCGACGAGGGCCTGGAACCCGCCGCGCAGATCGGTCACGTCGGCCAGCCCGAGGTCGAGCAGGGTGCCGACGGCCAGGGTGGAGCTGAAGCCCTCGTTGCACACGATCACCACGCGGCGATCCGGCGTGGCCCCGGCGATGCGGTGCGGGCTCGTCGGGTCCAGCCGCCACTCGAGGACGTTGCGATCGATCACCACCGATCCGAGGAGCGCGCCGTCGCGGGCCCGCTGCGAGACCGGGCGGATGTCGACGACGAGCGCGCCGCCGGCGACCTCGCGATCCAGGCCCTCGGGCTCCACCTGGCGGTACCGCCGACGGACGGCGGCCACCGTGCGGTCGATCGAGGCGGCGGACGCCGGCGGGCCGTGCATCGCCCGACGGTACCCGCCGCCCGGATCAGCCGATCGACCCGGTGCGGTGGGCCGGGACCGGGATCCAGTCCTGCTCGACGTCGCCGCCCGCCCAGGGCGGGGACACGCGCTGCAGGTGGTCCGTGTCGAGGAACGACCGCGCCAGGTCAGGACCCATCGAGTCGTACGGCGGCACCTGGGAGCGGTGCGCCCGCATCGCTCGCCACCGTTGCTCCAGGTGCGCGGACACGTCGACGACGGTGGTCACCTCGTCGTCGGGCGTCCCGAGGGTGGGGACGCCGCTGAACTCGGCGAGCAGGGACCGCGGGAGGCACCACAGGTAGACCCGCGCCGGGCGCCAGGACGTGCGGGCCACGGCTGCCAGCGTGGCGTCGCGCACGACGGCGTGGTCGCGGTGACCGTCGGATGCGTCCAGGGTGACGACGACGTGGGGCCGGACCTCCTCGACGACCGCGGCCACCGCGTCCTCGACCGCGGCGGGGTCGGCCGCCGCCAGCGAACCCTCGGCGGGGGTCCCGTCCATCCCCGAGTCGACCCAGCCGAGCAGCTCGACCCGGCCGACCCCGAGGATGCTCGCGGCCGTCCGCAGCTCGGCCTCACGGAGCCGTCCCATCTCGTCCTGGCCCGGCTGGCCGTGGGTCAGGCCCGGGGCGATCTCCCCGAGCTCACCCCGGGTGGCGCAGGCGACCACGGACTCGACCCCCCTGGCGCTGGCGTGGGCCAGCACCGAGCCGCAACCGAACGCCTCGTCGTCGGGGTGGGCGACGGTGACGAGCAGCCGGGTCATGGTGCCGGCGGGGGGAGGATCTCGATGCCGTGCTCGGCGGCGAGGGCGGTGAGCCGGACCGGGTCGGGCGCCTCGAGCTGGGGCAGCACCGGCGCCGTCGCCGGGCGTCCGGCGGCTCGGAAGAAGGACGCAGCACCCCCGTTCGTGTTGCCCGCAGCCGCCGACGTGATGATTAGGGCCCGGGCGGTGTCCGTGAGCACCCGGAAGGTGTGCGGCTTGCCGGCCGGCGCCAGCGCGAACGTGCCCGACCGAGCGACGCCGACCACACCGTCGACCTCGAACTCGATCTCTCCGTCGAGCACGTAGAAGCCCTCCTCCTCGTCCGCGTGCACGTGCATCGGCGGGTTGGCTGCCGGCGTCAGCAGGTGCTCCATCAGACAGTAGGCGCCGTTGGTCTCGGCCGACTCGGCCTTGGTCGTCACCAGGCTGTTCAGGAACCAGGTGGCGGTCCCCTCGTCTCGGTGGCGGACGATCGTCTCCATGTCGTTGCTCCTCTCACATACTGCCCTTTGCAGTATCTGGTGCCAGTAGATACTGCCAAGGGCAGTGTGTCAAGGTGTCACGGTGCCCGCCACGTCCAAGCCCCTGACCGCCACCGCGCATGCCCTGCTCGGCCTGCTCGCGCTCCGCCCGTGGACCACCTACGAGCTGGCGAAGCAGGTGCAGCGCAGCCTCGGCTGGTTCTGGCCGCGCACGGAGCGCAAGCTCTACGACGAGCCCAAGAAGCTGGTGGCCGCGGGTCTGGCGACGGCCACCGAGCAGCACACCGGGAAGCGGGCGCGCACCGTGTACGCCATCACCCCGGAGGGGCGGGCCGCGCTCCGAGCCTGGCTCGACGAGCCGTCGGCGGCTCCCGCGCTCGAGTTCGAGGCGATGGTCAAGGTCTTCTTCGCGGACGGCGGCACCCTGGCCCAGCTGCGCACCACTCTCGATCGGACCCGGAAGGCATCGGAGGCCCGCCTGGCGGTCCTGGAGCAGATGGTGGAGGAGGACCAGTCGGAGCACTACGAGTTCGCCGGTCGCCTCGCCATCAACGCGCTGGCGCTCCGGTTCCACCTCGACCACGAGCGGCACATCATCTCGTGGGCCACGTGGGCCCGAGCGCAGGTGGAGACCTGGCACTCCCCGACGGATGCCGCCGGCTGGGACTGGTCGGCTGCGCTGCAGGCGCCGCGCTAGAGCAGCGAGTCGACCCAGGCCCGGTGGAGGTCGCCGTAGGCGCCGGCGCCGCCCCGGAGGTCGTCGGGCGTGCCGTCCTCCACGATGCGCCCGCCGGCCACCACCAGGATGCGGTCGGCGATCTCCACGGTGGTCAGGCGGTGGGCGATGATGATCGCCGTCCGGTCGGCGAGCAGGGTCCGCAGCGCCCGCTGGACGAGGCGCTCACTCGGGATGTCGAGGGAGCTGGTGGCCTCGTCGAGGATGAGCACCGCCGGGTCGGCCAGGAAGGCACGGGCGAACGCGAGCAGCTGGCGCTGGCCTGCCGAGAGGCGGGCACCCTTGGCCTGGATGTCGGTGTCGTAGCCCTGCGGCAGGTGCCGGATGAAGGCCTCGGCACCGATGGCCTCGGCGGCGCGCTCGATCTCGGCGCGGGTCGCGCCGGGACGCCCGAACTCGATGTTGTCGGCCACCGTGCCGCTGAAGAGGAAGCTCTCCTGCGTGACCACCACCACGGCCCGACGCAGGTCGTCCTCGGCGAGGCGGTGCAGCGGGATCCCGTCGAGGCGGACGGTTCCCTCGGTCGGGTCCCAGAAGCGAGCCGTGAGCCGGGCGATGGTGGACTTGCCGGCGCCGGTCTCTCCCACCACGGCCACGGTCTGGCCGGCAGGTACCTCGAGGTCGACGTCGCGCAGCACCACCTCGGCGCCGTAGGCGAAGCTGACGCCCTCGAACGAGATGGCGCCTGCGGCGCGCCCGAGGGGCACGGGGTCGTCGGCCGGGACGACCGTGGGTTGCTCGTCCAGCACGCCGGACAGCTTCTCGGTGGCCGCGGCGGCGGCCTGGAACAGGTTGTAGAACTGGCTCAGCTCCTGCATGGGTTCGAAGAAGCGGCGCAGGTACAGCACGAACGACGCCAGCACGCCGATCTCGATCGCACCGTCGACGACCCGGCTGCCGCCGTAGAGCAGGACGACGGCCACGGTGGCCCGCCCGGCCATCTGCACCCCCGGCCCGTAGGTGGCGGCGAGCCGGGCGGACCACACGTTGGCGTCGCGGTAGCGGCCGTCGAGGTCGTCGAAGATCTCCTGGTTGCGGCGCTCGCGCCGGAAGGACTGCACCGCCTGGATCCCACCGAGGGACTCCACGAAGTGGACGATGACGAGGGCGATGGCCTCCCGGGTCGCCCGGTAGGCCCGCTCCGAGTGGTGGCGGAACCATCGGGTCAGCAGCCACAGGACGGGCACGACCGACAGCGCCGCCAGCGCGAGGAGCGGGTCGAGCACGATCAGGATCACCGTGATGCCGATCAGCGTCAGCGACGAGGTCGTCAGCTGCAGCAGGCCGTGGCCGAGCAGCTCGGCGATGGCGTCGACGTCGCTGGTCTGGCGGGAGATGACGCGACCGGACGTGTAGCGCTGGTGGAAGCTGAGGCTGAGGCCGGCGAAGTGGCGCGACAGGCGCCGGCGGATGTCGACGATGACGTCCTGGCCGATCCGGCCCGACACGAGCAGGAACGCGTTGAAGGTGGCGGCGGCCAGGACCGTGGCGACCAGGTAGGCGACCACGACGGTGACCAGCGGGCGGATCGAGCCGCTGCCGCCGTCGAGCAGGGGCGGGATGCCCTCGTCGATGGCCCGGCCGACGAACCACGGCCCCGACAGGTGGGCGACCATGTTCACGCCGATGAGCACGGTGGCCCAGAGCATGGAGCGGCGGTGCGGCGCGACGAGGGAGCCGAGCAGGTGCCGGCTGCGCGACCGCAGGAGCGTGGCCAGGCTGCCCTGGACGTCGTCGACGTCCTCGGCCGCGACGCCGCGCCAGGAGTCGATCGCCTCGTCGCCGGTGGCGTCGTTGCCGATCAGGTCGAGCCCGGCGGGGTCGTGCTCGTGGCCCTCGTCGCCGACGGGGTGCGTGGTCATGCCGGCACCCCCTCCTCCTCGTCGGCGGCCTGGGCGAGGATCTCGCGGTAGCGCGGTTGGCGCTCGAGCAGGTCGGTGTGGGTGCCGGTGGCCACGACCTGCCCGTCGACCAGGAGGGCGGCCCGGTCGGCGAGGGCGATGGTCGAGGGCCGGTGCACGACGACCAGCGCGGTCCGGTCGGCGAGGAGGGGACGCAGTCGCTCCTCGACCTCGGCCTCGGTGTGGACGTCGAGGGCCGAGAGCGGGTCGTCGAGCACGAGGATGCGGGGCCTGGCGATGACCGCCCGCGCCAGGGCGAGCCGCTGGCGCTGCCCGCCCGACAGCGTCATGCCCTGCTCGCCGATGCGCGTGTCGAGGCCCCAGGGCAGCTCGTGGGCGAAGCCGGCCCGGGCGATGTCGAGGGCCGCCTCGATGTCCGCGTCCGTGGCGCCGGGCAGTCCGATGCGGAGGTTCTCGCGCACGCTGGCGGAGAACAGGGTCGCCTCCTCGAAGGCCACGCTGACCTGGCCGCGCAGGCTGGCGAGGGTCACGTCGCGCAGGTCGTGGCCGTCGACGGTGATGCGACCGGCGGTGGGGTCGTGGAGGCGGGTGAGCAACATCGCGAGGGTGCTCTTGCCGGAGCCGGTGGGCCCGACGAGGGCCAGCGTCTCCCCCGCCGCGATCTCGAGGTCGATGCCCCGCAGGACCTCACGGTCCTGGCCGTAGGCGAAGCGCACCCCCTCGAAGCGGACGTGGCCCCGCACGACGGGCAGCTCGACGGCGCCGGGGCGGTCATCGACCACGGGCGGCGTGTCGAGCACGTCGTAGACGCGGTCGGCAGCGGTCATCGCCTCCTGGGCCATGGCCAGGATCCAGCCCAGGGCCTCGAGGGGGAACACGAGGATGAGCACGTAGGACACGAAGGCGAAGAGCCCGCCGACGGTGAGGTCGCCGGCACCGACGGCGAGCACGCCGGCCAGCAGCGTGGCGACCAGGATCAGGTTCGGGACGACGCCAAGCAGCCACACGAACTTGGTGTGCAGGGCGATGCGCTCCATCTGGGAGTCGTGGAGCCGGCGGACGTGGACGTCGTAGCGGTCGAACGCGTAGCGGGCCCGGCCGAAGGCCTTGATGACGCCGATGCCCTTGGCCGCCTCCTCGATCTCGGTGGTCATGTCGCCGGTCTCGTCCTGGATGCGCCGGACGATCGCCGTGTACTGCACCTCGAACCGGGCGCACAGCACCAGCACCGGGACGGCGAAGGCGCCGGCCACGATGGCGAGCGGCCAGTACAGGGCGACGAGCAGGCCGAAGATGGCCAGCACCTCGAGGCTGATGATGAGCAGGAACACCGCACCGAACGCCGTGAAGCGCCGGATGGTGGCGATGTCGCTGGTGGCACGGGACAACAGCTGGCCCGACTGCCAGCGGTCGTGGAAGCCGACGTCGAGGCGCTGGAGGTGGCGGTAGAGGTCGTTGCGCAGCTCGGTCTCGACGTCCATGGCCGCGATGGCGAGGAGCACGCGCCGCCGGTGGGACAGGCCGGTCTCGATCAGGCCGAGCACCACGGCGAGCGCCACCCACGGCACGATGCCGGCCTTGTCGCCTCGGGCGATGGGACCGTCGATCACGGCCTTGGCGATGAGGGGCGTCGACAGGGCGGCGGCGATGGACACCACCGCGGACAGGCCGACGAACCACATGCGGGCGCGGTGCGGCGCGAAGTACGGGCCGACGCGTCGCAGGTTGGCGCTGGCCGGGTGGCGGACGCGTGCCGGTGCGTCGTTCGACATGCGCGTCCCCTCCTGCTCCGGCCCGCGTCCCGTCGGGCGCCGGCTGAGGAGACTAAGAGGACGAACCGGTCGGTGCCGCAGGGGTTTCCGGCGGCTCCCGGTGCTAGCGGTCGACCTCGCCCATGATCGGGTCGACCGAGGAGATGATCATCACGCCGTCGGCGATGAGGCCGTCGCGCATCATGTGCGGGAGCGTCTGCAGGTTGCGGAAGCTCGGCCCCGAGATGTGCATGCGGTACGGCTTGGAGGAGCCGTCGGACACGAGGTAGCAGCCGAGCTCGCCGCGAGGGCTCTCCACGGGGACGTAGACCTCGCCGGCGGGCACCTTGAAGCCCTCGGTGAAGATCTTGAAGTGGTGGATCAGGGCCTCCATCGACTCGTCGATGCGGGCGCGCGGGGGCGGGGTGACCTTCTTGTCCTGGATCCGGTAGTCGCCGGACGGCATGCGGTCGAGGATCTGGCGGACGATGCGCATCGACTCGCGGATCTCGTTGAGCCGGATGGCGTAGCGGTCGAAGCTGTCGCCGTAGGAGCCGACCAGCACGTCGAAGTCGACCTGGTCGTAGCGCAGGTAGGGCTCGTCCTTGCGAAGGTCGCGGGCGATGCCGGTCGAGCGCAGCACCGGGCCGGTGGCCCCGAGGGCGATGGCCTCCTCCTGGGTGATGACGCCGACGCCCTGGAGGCGGTCGCGGTAGATCGGCTGGCCGGTGAGGAGGGTGTCGAACTCGTCGAGCTGGTCGGGCAGGTAGTCGAGCAGGTGCAGGACGTCGTCTCGCCAGCCGTCCGGCAGGTCGGCGGCGACGCCGCCGGGCCGGATGAAGTTGTGGTTCATCCGAAGGCCGGTGATCTTCTCGAGCAGGCGCAGGCCCTCCTCGCGCTCGCGCCAGCCGTAGATCATCATCCCGACCGCGCCGACGTCCATGCCGTTGGTGGCCATGAACAGCAGGTGCGACGTGATCCGGTTGAGCTCGCACATCAGCATCCGGATCCACTGGGCCCGCTCGGGGATGTCCTGGTCGATCCCGAGGAGGGTCTCGGTGGCGAGGGAGAACACGAGCTCGTTGAACAGCGGCGCTGCGTAGTCCATGCGGGTGACGTTCGTGGGTCCCTGCAGGTACGTCAGGTCCTCGCCGGTCTTCTCCATGCCGGTGTGGAGGTAGCCGATGATCGTCTTGGTCCGCAGGACCCGCTCGCCCTCGAGCTCGAGCATGAGGCGCAGCACACCGTGGGTCGAGGGGTGCTGGGGCCCCATGTTGATGATCATGGTGGAGTCGTCTTCGGCCTCCACGTCGGCGAGCGCGGCGGCCTCGGCCTCGGTCATGCGCAGCGTGGCGCCGAGCTCGCGGAGCAGCTCGGCGGCGGACGCCGACCCGCGGGACGACAGCTCCTGGCTGCCCTCGTTCGTGAAGGCCATGTCGGCTTCGGAGGAGAGGCTCATCGCTCGTTCACCACGCCCTTGAACTGCACGGGGATCCGGCCGATGGCGTAGTCCTTGCGCAACGGGTGGCCTTCCCAGTCCTCGGGCATCAGGATGCGGCTGAGGTCGGGATGGCCCTGGAAGCGGATGCCGAACATGTCGTAGACCTCGCGCTCGAAGGCCTCGGTGCCCGGGTGGACCTCGAACAGCGTCGGGCAGGACGGATCGTGCTCGGGCACCTGGACCCGGAGGCGGACCCGGCTGCGGTGCTCGTGGCTGAGCAGCGTGACGACGACCTCGAAGCGCTCGGGCTCGACGCCGGCGGGCAGGTCGCGGGGCGCCCGGTAGGTGAGGTAGTCGACGGCGGTGACGTCGATGCAGACGTTGAAGCCCTCGTCGTCGCGCAGCGTGCGCACGACGTCGGCGAGGCGCTCGCGGCCGACGTGCAGCACCGCCTGGCCCCGGGACCACGTGACCGAGTGGCCGTACAGCTCCTCGGGCTCGGGCGAGGTGTCGTCGACGACATCGTCGTGGGCCTCGTGGGCGGGTGCGGTGTCGCTCACGACCGGGGCTCCCCGAGCATCACCGGGGTGCCGACGCGGGTGCCGCCGGTCTGGCCGTCGAGCTGGGGCAGGGCGACGGCGGCGCCGCCGCCGGTCTCGGCCCGGCGCGCCAGCAGCTCACCGTTCTGGATCTTCTCGTGGATCGTGTTGATGGCGTGGATGAGGGTCTCGGGCCCTGGCGGGCAGCCCGGGGCGTAGGCGTCCACCGGCACGATCTGGTCCACGCCCTGCACGATCGCGTAGTTGTTGAACATGCCGCCGGAGCTGGCGCACACGCCCATCGACAGGACCCACTTGGGCTCCATCATCTGGTCGTAGACGTTGCGGAGCACCGGGGCCATCTTCTGGCTGACCCGGCCGGCCACGATCATGAGGTCGGCCTGGCGGGGCGAGGCGCGGAACACCTCCATGCCGAAGCGGGACATGTCGTAGTGCGCGCCGCCAGCCGCCATCATCTCGATGGCGCAGCAGGCCAGGCCGAACGTGGCCGGCCAGAGGCTGGACTTGCGCGCCCACTGGACGACGTCCTCCACCCGAGCGGTGAGCACGTTGTGGTCGAGCCCCTCGAGGCCCTTGTCGAGCTGCCACCCCATGGGGGACTCCTCTCTCCGTGCTTGCGATCAGGCGACGTCTGCGGTGGTGGCGCCGGCCGGGCCGGCGGAGCGCCCGTCGAGGCCGACCCGTCGCACGGTGGACGTCGCGGTGCGGTCCGGCGACACGATGCCCGCGTCGAGCGGGTCGCGGCGGCGGGCGGGGCCCCAGTCGAGGGCCCCGCGGCTGAACTCGTAGGCCAGGGAGATCACGATCGGGGCCGAGAACAGCAGGATGGCGAACAGGCCGAACGCCCCGAGCTGGCGGTAGATCGTCGCCCACGGGAACAGGAAGATGATCTCGATGTCGAAGACGATGAAGGACATCGCCACCAGGTAGAACTTGACCGGGAAGCGCTCCGGCGGCTCGCGGGTCGGCACGATGCCGGACTCGTAGGGGGCCAGCTTGGCCACCGTCTTGCGCTGCGGGGCCACCAGCCTCGACGTCGCCAGGCTGCCGGCCACGAACACCGCGGCCAGCACCATGAGGACGACGAGGGGGAGGTACTGGCCCAGCATGGTCAGACGGAGGCTCCGGTGCGCACGGGTTCCTCGGTGCGGGTCGCGGTGCCGTTGCGGACCGCCTCGGCGTGCGCCTGGTTGGCCTCGAGGATGCGCTCACGCTGGTGGAGCACCCAGCACAGCAGGGCGAACATCAGGCTGGCGCCGATGGTGATCATGGCGGACGGGAACCGCAGGTCGCCGATGTTGCGCAGCATCACCACGGAGATCACCGGCTCGGCGGGATCGGCCTCCGGCGTCGGCGGGGCCTGGCCGGGCTCGGCCTCCTGCTCGATCACCTTCTGGACCTGCACCACGGCGTAGTGGTTCGGGTTCTTGATGGTGAAGGCGGAGACGACCTCGTTGCGGATGCGGTCCCAGCGGGTCGGCTCGGCGGGCAGGCCCTCCTTGCCACCGACCTCGAAGGCCCCGAGCACGATGTAGTCGGCCGGGCTCTCGATGCCGAAGTTGCAGGTCGAGCACTCGGGCAGCGAGTCGCCGACGGTGGCCTCGGCCTCGCCGCGCGAGCCGTCGGACGCCGGCAGCCAGCGCCAGCCGTTGCTGTCCTCCTCGAAGCGCTCGTTCAGCGCTGCGAACTCGTCGGGGTCCTCCTCGGCGAGGGTGGCCATGGCCTCGTAGTCGACGCCGTCGTCGTCCTGGGGCAGGTCGGCGAGCTCGAGTTCCGTGACCTTCTCGGTGACGGCCTGCTCGACGTCGCCGGCGTTGTACTCGACGACCTCCCACGACGGGGACTCGCCCCGCATGCCGATGCCGTAGATCCACCAGATCGAGCCCATGATCGCCATCCAGCCGAAGAAGCCGGTGAGGGCGAGCAGGAAGCCGAGGCGGTTGCCCGTGTTGGTGGCGAGGAGCAGGTACACCGAGCCCATCAGCACGACGACGCCGACGCCCACGGCGAGGATGCCGCGGATGGTGGGGTCGAAGGCGATGCCTGCGATGAGGTTGAGGGTCTGCATCAGCCGTCCTCCCCGAGGGACTCGACGTAGCGGGCGATGGCCTCGATCATCTCCATGGTCATCATCCCGTCGTCGGCTTCCTCGGTGTTCGGGTCGTCACCGAAGCCGGGCATCATGCCGTCGCCGGAGAGGCCGTTGAGGCCGTAGGGGACGCCGCGCTCGGCGCCGACGTGCAGGAACTCGGCCAGCTGCTCGACCGTGGCGAACTGGCGGGGGACGATGCCGTTGCGGAGCTGGGGGCCGTAGGCACCGGAGCCGTCCTCGTAGTCGACGTAGAGGTCGAGGTCGGCGTTGGCCGGGGCTGCGCTCTCGGCGTTGATGGACCAGCCCCGGGTGTGGCAGCGACCGCAGGCGTAGGAGCCGCCGGCGAAGCCGTCGTCCCGGCCCAGGTTGAACAGCGCCTCACCGGTCTCGAGGTCGGTGTAGTCGATCTCCTCGCCCTCGCCGAGGCCGAGCTGCGTGCGCACCTGGGTCTCGACGGCCTCCTTGGACTCCTCGGAGGAGATCTGGATGGAGGCGAGGTAGTCGATGATGTTCTCGAGCTGCTGCTCGGTGAGCGGGCCGCCGCCGCCCTCGCCCCAGGCGGGCATCGGTGAGAAGGGTCGGCCGTACTCGAGGATGTAGTACACCTCGTCGCGGTCGTAGCGCAGCAGCACGGTGTTGAGCGCCGGCGCCTCCCAGTTGACCTGGGCGACGAACTCGTTGTCGGAGTCGAGGATGGTGTGGGACGCCACACCGCCCACGCCGTCGGGGCCGTGGCAGGCGTTGCACTGCGCGCCCTCGGTGTAGAGCTCCTCGCCACGACCCTCGAAGGTCGAGGCGAACATCTCCTCGGCGCCCTCGTGGCGGCCGGGCTCGCCCAGCCAGTAGGCGGGCAGGCCGACGCCCACGAGCACCAGGCCGGCCAGGCCGGCGGTGAGGGCCCGGTCGAGCTTCTTGGTCTCGAGCTCGTCGTCGTTCAGGTACGGCTTGAGGTTGGCGGCGAGCTCGAGCTCGCTGCCCACCTCGTTGCGCCCGGCGCGGATGTTGAACGCCGCGTACACGAGCACCGCCACGACGGCGAGCAGGGCGATGACGGTGCCGATCGCCTGCACCGTGCTCGCGGCGAAGATGGCTGTGGTGAGGTCAGTCATGGTGGGTTGCGGTCGCTCTTCTCGACTCTGGGCCGGGCTCGGTGGGGACGGGGCTCAGGACTCGGTGCTCAGTGGGACGATCCACTGATGCAGTTGGGGCCCTCGGCCTCCTGGCCGGTGGTGTTGGTGCCGATCGGCGGGCCCTGGATGATCGTGCCGGTGTCGACCTCGAGGACGCCGCCGGAGACGGACATGGAGAAGCGGTCGAGGCCACGGGGTGCCGGGCCGCCCTTCTTCTCGCCCACCTGGTTGTACTGGCTGCCGTGGCAGGGGCACTCGAACCACTGCGACGTCACGCACGCCGGGACGCGGCAGCCGAGGTGGACGCACTTCTGGTAGAGGGCCACGACGCCCTCCTCCATGCCGGCCAGCTCGCCCGGGGAGTACACGCTGCGGGCCTTCTCGACGGCGCCGGTGGGGTACTCGGTGAGCCACATGCGGCCTTCGGGCTTGTAGAGGAAGCCGTTGTTGTCGCGGATCTGGGTGATGACGTCGCTGACGTTGCCGACGGAGATCACCGAACCGAAGCCGCCACCCAGCTGCGGCCACAGGAAGGCGATGCAGGCGGCGCCGAAGCCGGACAGGCCGACGATGAAGAAGCCGGTGATGCCCCGGTTTAGGAACTGGCGGCGGGTGGCGCCGAGGGTGTCGGGGTCCGGCGGGACCCAGGCGGTGGGGGCGGACGAGCCGGCGGTGACCAGCTCCTTGCCGGAACGGCTCCGCTCGACCTTGGCGGCCAGCTCGAGCTCGCGGCCCGACGCGGTGGCCTTGCCCTCGGTGCGGGGGGTGATGGTGGCGGCGCCGGCGTCGCGCGAGCGGGTCTCGCGGGACAGCACGCCGATGGCCTTCTGGGTCTGGTTGCGGCGGGCCGCGGCCAGGAGCACCACGCCGGCCAGCACCACGAGGGCGACGACGGCGACGATGGCGATGGTCGATGTGTCCATGGTCAGAACCTTCTTCCTCTGCTCAGAGCTCGAAGAACAGGCCGGCGTTCCAGGGGAACACGAAGTTGAAGCCAGGACCCCGGAAGAACGAGCCGATGATGACGAGCACGGCCCAGAACATGAGGAAGAACGTCATCAGCGAGATGACGTACTTGCGGTCGCTGGGCTTGTTGGACGGGTTGCGGTCCGTGTAGGGCGCCAGGATCAAGGCGAACATGCCCATGCCCGGGATGGTCACGCCGGCGACCATCGGGTGGAACATCGTCAGCAGCTCCTGGAGCCCGAGGAAGTACCACGGCGCCTTGGAGGGGTTCGGGGTCTCGTTGAAGTTGGCCAGCTCGAGCAGCGGGGCGTTCACGAAGATCGAGAAGAAGAGCAGGAACGCCGTGATCGCGAGGGCGGCGACGAACTCGACCACGAGCAGGTGCGGCCAGGTGTGGACCTTGTCGAGCGGGGTGGCCCGCACGTCCTGGATGGATCCGGCCTTGACCACGGTGAGGAGGCGCTGGGTGTGGCCACCGGGGCCGGTGGGCAGCGGGCCGCCGTCGGCGACCGCGGCTGCGGCGGCCGGTGCGGTGGCCACGGCGGTGCCGCCGCCACCCGACGGGGCGTCGGCGTCGCCGCCGGCGGACTTGGCCTTGGCGGCCTTGGACCGCTCGAGGAGGTGGGCCGGGATGCGCGACTCTGCTGCGCTCTGCTCGGGCGTCTGCTCCGCACCGCCGCCGGCGTCGCCCGCGGAGGCGCTCTCGGCCTCGGCCTTCTTGCGGGCCTCCTCGGCCCGCTTCCGGAGGTGTTCGGGGATCTCGGTCATGGGTTCATGCCTCGTCTCGTCACCATCATCGCCTACAGCGGGCCTGAGATCCCGCCGTCCTTGCGGACTCGCCAGAAGTGGATCGCCATGAAGATGACGATCACGAAGGGGAACATCAGCACGTGCAGCACGTACCAGCGGATCAGGGTGTCCGATCCGATCTCCACGCCGCCGAGCAGCACGAACCGGACCTGGTCACCGAAGACCGGTGTGTAGCCCATCATGTTCGTGCCGACGGCCACGGCCCAGAGGGCCAGCTGGTCCCACGGCAGCAGGTAGCCGGTGAAGGACAGCAGCAGGGTGAGCGTCAGCAGGATGACGCCGATGACCCAGTTGAACTCGCGGGGCGGCTTGTAGGCCCCGTGGTAGAAGACGCGGGCCATGTGGAGGAAGACGGACAGCACCATGAGGTGCGCCGCCCACCGGTGCATGTTCCGCACGAGCAGGCCGAACGTGACGCCGGTCTGGAGGTTGTAGATGTCGTCCCAGGCCTGGGCCGCGGTCGGGCGGTAGAAGAACATCAAGAAGATGCCCGTCACCGTGAGCAGGATGAACAGGAAGAAGGACAGGCCGCCGAGGCAGAGCGTGTAGCTCACCTTCACGGCGTGGCGCTTCACCTTCACCGGGTGCAGGTGGTACAGCACCGAGTTCATGACCACGTAGGAGCGGTTGCGGGGGCTGTCGGTGTAGCCCTTGCGGAAGATCGAGCCGGGCCGGAAGATCGAGTTCCACGCCTGGGACCCCTGCACGGTGTCGGGCAGGCCGGACATGGTCTTCTGGACCCGTTCGCCGATCGACGGCTTGTCTTCGGTGGTGCTGGCCACGAGGGTTCTCCTTGACCGTTATCCGAGGCGCATCCCATAGCCGTAGCCATGGGTCGGGGTGCGTTGGTGGGGATCGCCGGCCGCGCTCGGGGCGCCGAGCTTGCCGAGGATGATGACGCCCGTCGGGCACCGGTCCACGCACAGGGCGCAGCGGGTGCAGACGTCGTCGTCGATGGTGAAGATGACGTGGTCGCTCGGGTCGAGGCCCGGCTGCTCGGTGCCCATGGCCGAGTCGATGGCCGACGGCGACACCATGTGGATGCACTTCCACGGGCAGATGTCGACGCAGCCCTCGCACATGATGCACTCGGACTGGTCGATGTGGATGAACTGCTTGGGCTTCACCGCGGCGGCGAGCCAGGAGGGGTCGACCTCCTGGAGGACGTAGTCGTCCCGGAACTCCGGCAGCGGCGGGTTCGCGTCGGTCTTGGCCACTAGCGGATCACCCCTTCTTCACCAGGGGGCGGCCGTAGCTGGAGGTGGGCACGACGGCGGCCTGGGCCTCGGCGCGCTTGGAGCGGTCGTTCCACCAGGCCCAGATCCAGATCTGCAGCCCGAGGCCGACCACGTAGATGCCGACGGCGATGAGGTCGCGGATGATGCGCCAGTTGAGGGTGAGCGGCAGCCAGCCGCCCTCGGCCTCGGGGCGCAGCACGTTGCCGACCGCCCACAGGGTGCGGTCGGGGCGCCAGTTGAGCTCGTTGTCGGCCCAGGTCAGCCACTGGTGCGGGATGACCCCGTACCACCAGAACATGAAGAAGAACGTGAAGGCGGCGGCGGCGTTGGCCTGGCCCCAGGTGAGGGGAGCGCCGGGCGCGCGGCGGTTCTTCCCGTACCAGATCACGGCAGCGATGCCGATGATCCCGATGATGGTGGAGAGAAGGAAGGCGACCACGGCGTGACGGACCTCGTGAATTCGTTCACATTGGTGCGAGGAGGGGCTCCGGAGCCGTCGGAACCCGCAGAAGGGTCTACCACGACCCCCTGGGGCGAGACACATCGGGCGGTTCCGGACGGCTTGGGTGCTGATCCCGCCCACCGCCTACCCTGTTGCCGTCGCAACAGCCGTTCACCCTGTCTCCGGGAGGCCCGTTGACTGAGATCCCCGAACACCTCCTCAAGCGCTCGAGGGAGCGCCGCGCTGCCATGGGCGGCGACGGCGGAGCGTCGGACGGTGGCGGCACCTCGGACACGGGCGGCGCCGCCTCGGCGGACGCCCCGGCCAAGACCACGGCACCGGCGACCACCTCGATGCCGGCGCACCCCGCGCCGGCCACCGCCGAGGTCGCGGCCCCGCCCTCGCCGATGGTCCAGGCCCACCAGCAGCGGCGCAAGATCCCGTTCTGGGCCATGCCCGTGCTGGCCGCCCTGCCGCTGTGGGCCTACGTCTACACCGGCACCCTGTCCCCGCCGCCCGCCGGCGAGGGCCCCGAGGTGCTCGGCGAGGAGCTCTTCGCCGGCAGCGGCTGCGGCGGCTGCCACGGCGCAGGCGGCGGCGGCGGTGTCGGCCCGGCCTTCACCGGCGGCTCCATCTACGAGACCTTCCCCGACTTCGTGACCCACTTCGAGTGGGTCCGGCTCGGCTCCGCCGGCTGGCAGGCCGAGCGCGGCGACACCTACGGCGCCACCCAGAAGCCCGTCGGCGGCGGCATGCCCGGCTTCGGCGAGGACCAGCTCTCCGACCACGACCTGCTCTTCATCGTCCTGCACGAGCGCGGCCTCGGCGGCGAGAACCCCGACACCGAGGACGCCGAGGCGCTCGAGGCCGTGGCCCTCCTCATGGAGGAGAACCCCGAGATGACGCTCGAGGAGGCCCTGGCCGAGGCCGGCGTCGAGGCCCCCGAGGGCGGCGGCGAGGGCGGCGAGGGCGGGTCGACGCCCGCCGAGCCCGACTCCGAGAGCGCCCCCGAGCAGGAGGACACCCCCGGCGGCGAGGGCGAGTCCGGACCGGGCACCGATGCCGAGACCGGTGGCACCGGCGACACCGAGGACCCGAGCCAGACCGGCTCCGGCGACCAGGAGTCCCCGCCCGCCGCCACCGGCGGCGAAGCCGGCTGACGCCGGTCCGCCCGGAGGGCGGACGCACCCGGAGACGAGACCGGCCCCGCCTCTGCAGGCGGGGCCGGTGCGCGTCCGGGGACGGGTCGGAGCCGCTCAGGTCACCGTGGCGGTGCGGGCCCGGGCGGCGTTGACGAGCTCGTCGAGCAGCAGGAGCAGGACCTGCTTGGCCGAGCCGGTCTCGCGCGCGTCGCACTCGGTCATCGGCACGTGCGCGCTCACCCCGAGGGCGTCGCGCACGGCGCCGAGGTCGTGGCGGGGGCTGCCCTCGAAGCGGTTGACCGCGACGACGAAGGGGATGTCCTTGGCCTCGAAGTAGTCGACGGCGGGGAAGCTCTGGTCGAGCCGGTCGGTGTCGACGAGGACCACGGCGCCGAGGGCGTGGGAGCAGATGTCGTCCCACATGAACCCGAAGCGCTCCTGGCCGGGCGTGCCGAACAGGTACATGACGAGGTACTCGTCGACGGTGAGCCGTCCGAAGTCCATGGCCACGGTGGTGGTGGTCTTGGCCTCCGAGCCGCGCCGGTGGTCGACGCGGGCGCCGACGCTGGTCATCGCCGCTTCGGTGCGCAGCGGCGGGATCTCGGACAGGGCGCCCACGAAGGTGGTCTTGCCGGCACCGAAGCCGCCGGCGACCACGAACTTGACGGGGCGGATGAGGGGCTTCCAGGCCCCGGCTGCGGGCCGGTCCTCGTGCTGGATCGTCATCGGGTCCTCACAGGGCTCGCACGGCGTCGATCATGCGCGACAGGACGTCGAGCTCGATCTCCACGGGATCGGTCTGGTGCACCTCGAGGCGGCCCTCGGAGACGAGGTCGGCGGCGAGGATGGTGGTGACGCCGATGACCAGGCCGAGCTCGGCGGAGGCCTCGGCGATGGAGATCGGCCGCTGGCAGAGCCGCAGCAGCTTGACCTGCTCGGCGGACAGCCCCGACGACGACGCGCCCGGGGCGGCCGTGAGCATGGTCTCGATGCGCAGGTCGCGGCGCTCGGCCCTCGTGCGGCCGCCGGTCATCACGAACGGGCGGACGACGTCGTGGCCGCCCGTGCGCCCGGACGTCGAGCTCATGACACGAGGACCTCTTGCTGGAGCTCGAGGATGAGCTCCGGCGTCAGCACGGCACGGGCCCGGTCGACGAGCAGGCTGGCCTGGTAGCCGACCTGGCCGATGTCGCAGCGCTTGGAGGCGATGACCCCGAGGCAGCTGCCGTCGGAGATCGAGGACACGAACAGGTACCCGCCCTGCATGGCGACGATCACCTGCTCGAGCGCCTCGAAGCCGAAGCACGAGGTCGTGCCGTGGCCGAGGCTCACGAGCCCCGACACGATGGCGGCGAGCTGCTCCGCGCCCGCCCGGTCCAGGGACTTGGACATGGCCATGAGCAGCCCGTCGGCCGACACGGCGATGGCGTCGGTGACGCCGGGGGTCTGGTCGACGAAGCTGTCGATCATCCAGGAGAACTGGCGGACGTCGTCCTGCATGGTCATCGTTCCTCCTCGGCGGGTCCGGAGACCGGCTCGGTGGTGGTCGGGGTCGGGCCGCCCGGCTGGGCGGCGCGTGCGGCGCCGTCCTCGAAGGCGGCGAGGAAGCCGAACAGGCCGGCGCTCGTGGCTCCGGCTTCGGGCGCCGGGGCGGGCTCCGGCACGGGCTCGGTGTCGACGGCCCGGGAGCGGGCCGCCAGCGGGGAGACGTCCGGGCGCTGCGCGCCGGGCACCCGGCGGGGCAGGCCGTTCAGCGTCGGGGCCTCCGGCGCCGGGGCGGGCGCCTGGTCGCCGTCGAAGGCCCGCTCCAGGTCGGCGACGGTCTCGACGGAGTCGAGCCGGCCGGCGCCGAGCGCCTCGGAGAGGCTCCCCGGGGCATCCGCGGCGTGTGCCGCGGGCTCCCCGGCGGGGGACTCGACGTCGGGCTGGTCCACCTGGGGCTCCTCCACGGGCTGGGGTGCGGGCTGGTCGGGTGCGATCGCCGTTGCGGGCGCCACGGCGGGCTCGGCCACCGGGTCCTCGAGGAGGGACGGCGGGACGACGAGGGTGGCGATGAGGCCCCCGGCGGGGTTGTCCTGCAGGCGGACGGTGACGCCCAGGCGGGCGGCGAGCTGTCCGGCGACGTAGTGGCCGAGGTACTTGGACGGCGCGACGGTGTAGGACTCCTCACCGGAGAGGCGCCGGTTCGACCGCTCGAGGTCCTCCTCGCTCATCCCGATCCCGTTGTCGGCGATGGCGATCACGTAGCCGTCGTGGGAACGTCGGCCCTTGATCTCCACGTCCTCGTCGGGCGGGGAGAACTGCAGGGCGTTCTCGGTGAGCTCGGCCACGACGTGGGAGATGCCGGCCGCCGCGCCACCGGCGATGGCGACCTCCTCGAGGTTGCGCACGGTGACCCGCCGGTAGTCCTCGACCTCGCCGAGGCCGGCGCGGACGACGGCGTCGACCTCGACCGGCAGGCCCCACTGGCGGGGGCTCTCGGTGCCGGCGAGCACCAGGAGGGACTCGGCGTTGCGGCGCATGCGGGTCGCCAGGTGGTCGAGGCGGAAGAGGGCCTCGAGCTGGTCGGGCTCGGTCTCGAGCTGCTCGAGCTCGGTGATGAACTCCAGCTGGCGGTCGAGCAGGTTCTGGTTGCGTCGACCCAGGTTCACGAACGAGTCCGCGATGTTGCGCCGGAGCACGGCCTGGTCGGCGGCGAGGGCGAGGGTGCGGTCCTGGACCTTGTTGAGGGCGGCCACGACCTCGCCGACCTCGTCTCGCGTCTTCACCACGATCGGCGCCAGCTCGGGGATCTCGACGTCGTCGCCGAAGGGGGTGTCGAGGATCGAGCGCACGGCCTCGGGCAGGCGGCGGCCGGCCATCTCGTCGGCCTCGTCGCGCAGCTTGCGCAGCGGGCGGGTGATGGAGGTGGTGGCGACGTAGGTGACGATGATCGCCAGCATGATGACGCCGGTGGCCACGAGCACGAAGAAGCGGAACTCGTCGAAGGCGTCGCCGGCGAGCGTGCCCGCCTCGCCCCGGAGGGCGTCGGTCGTGAGCTCGGCGATCGTGGCCACGCCGTCCGGCGTGCCTACGCTGGCGAGCAGCTCGGTGAAGTCCACCTGCTCGCCGTCGACGTAGTCCTGGAAGATCTCGAGGGACCGCTCCGTGGCCGGGCGCTCGAACGTCTCGGTCTCCACCCCATCGTAGGGGCCGACGGCGAGCTGCTCGATGCGCTCGTTGAGGAAGCCCAGCCGCCCGACGAGGGCGACGGCGTCGGCCCGCAGGGAGGCGGACTGGCCGCCGGTCAGCGTGTCGAGCACCACGTTGCGGGTCGCCGAGGCGATCGTCTCGCCGCGGCGGTTGGCGGCGTCGACCAGCTCCACGCCGTTGCGCAGGGCAGCCTCGTCCACCTGCGTGGCGATCACCGACGTGGCGTCGAAGAACGTGGCGACGATGTCGGTGTAGGCGGAGAAGACCTGGTCGGCCAGCTCCTGGTTGGCGAAGCCCTTCTCGCCCTCGAAGCCCGTGACGGCCCTGCGGATGGCCGGGAGGTCCTCGAGGGCCGCGAAGGCCGGTTCGTAGGCGGCCTGGACGTCGGGCTCCATGCCGGCCACGGCGCGCTCGAGGTCCGTGAGTGCGCCGTCGGTGGCCTCGATCGCCTCGGGCACGGAGGCCACGGCGAGCTTGGTCGCGCCGGACAGCCCGATGAGCTCGAGCGACAGGAAGTTGCGCTCGTTCTGCAGGGCGGCGGTCACGCTGCCCGGACCGAGGGCGGTGAAGGCCCGCTCGGCCTCGGCCTCGATGCGGTCGGAGTCCTCCTGGGCCTGGACGGCCTGGAGCCCCGACATGGCGAGGAGCGCGATGAGCGGGACCGCCAGGGCGGCAGCCAGCTTGGAGCGGATGCGGAACTTCATCGTGGGTCTCCCGTGGACGAGGCGACAGCGGTCGGTGCGGTGGTGGACGGAACGAGCAGGTCGACGGCCCGGGGGCCGATGAGGGCGCCCCGCTCGGCGGGCAGGTCGATGGCCCAGCCGAGGACGGCGGGGTCGGAGCTGAGGAGGACGAGCGGCGCGTCGGGCTCGGCGTCCTCGAGGGCGCGGAGCAGGCCGTCGTCCGCGCCGGAGGGGTCGGCGGCCACGACGTCGTCGAGCACGACGAGGCCGTCGGCGACGCCGCACAGCAGACCGGCCAGCGCCTCGGCGGCGTCCTCGGGGGAGATGCGGTCGAGCGTGGCCCGGATGGTGGCGACCTCGCCGCGGCGGTGCTCGCACTCGGCGCGGTGGCGATCGAGCGCCGCGGTCAGGCCGGTGAGCTCGCCGGCGATGGTCTCGGCCAGGCCGCGGAGGCCGGCGGCCACCATCGGCACGTGGTGCAGCGGGTCGTCGTCGTGGGGCGGACGGGCGTCGCCGGGGAGGCAGTCGAGCAGCGACGCGAGGCGGGTGTCGCGGTCGCGCTGGTCGCGGCTGAGGCGCTCGATCTCGCGCTCGAGCTCGGTGACGGCGCGCTTGGTCTGCTCGGAGCGGGTGCGGGCGCTCGTCTCCGCCTCGCCGAGGCGCTCCTCGAGGCTCGCGGCCTGGGCGCTGAGCGCGGCAGCGGCGTCGGCCCGCGCACCGCCGGCGTCGGCGCCGCCCCGATCGAGGGCGTGGAGCTGGCGGCGGGCCTCGCTGATGGCGGCGTCGGCCTGGGCCCGCTGCTCGAGCACGCGGTCGAGGGCCCGGGAGGCCTCGCGCGCCTCGCGCAGCGCCTCCGAGAGCCGGCCTTCGGCGGCAGCGAGGGACGAGCGGTGGTCGGCGGCGAGGCCGGGGAGGGCCTCGACCCATTCGGCGGCGGCGAGGAAGCCGTCGTGGTCGGCACGGCGCTGGTCCACGGCCGCGCGGGCGCCCGCCAGGCGCTCGAGCGCCTGCTCGAGGTCGGCGTTGCGGGCGGCGAGGACCTCGAGGCGGGCAGTGCGGCGGCGACCGGCCACGGCCTGGGTGGCGGCGTCGAGCTCGGCCCGGCCGACCACGGTGCGGCCCGGCGAGCGGTCCAGCGCGCGCTCGCACCCGACGTCCACGGGCACCACGGACAGGCGGGGGTGCAACAGGTCGGGCTCGCGTCGGATCACATCTCTCCCAAGGACTGCCTGCCCCGGCCAGCGATTCGCCGGGGGCGGCTCCCAGCGTCATCGGCAGCGCGACCCGGAGACTTGAGCGACGGCGGCGGCCCCCGACGGAGATGGGCCGTCCGGCTCAGGTGCCCGCACCGATGGTCAGCAGCAGTCCCACAGGAGCTGGTGGTAGGCGATGCGCACCGGGTCGGGTTCGACGCCGTAGGCCTCGTGGAGCACCGGCTCCCACCCCGGGCCGAAGTTCCAGCCCAGGCTCATGGCTGCGACCGCGAGGTCGGCCCACCGGTCGGCGACGCCGAGGGAGCCGAGGTCCACGTGACCGAGCCAGCGCCCGGCGTCGTCGACGATCGTGTTGGGCGCGCAGGCGTCGCCGTGGCAGACGACGAACCGGTCCGCCGGGGGCGGGTCCGCGAGCTGGCCCCGCAGGTGCTCGTACGGGGGCTGCAGGTGGGTGAGGCGCCGCGCCGGCGACCAGTCGAACGGGCAGCTGTCCACCGGGAGGGCGTCGTGGAGGGCGCGGAGCCCGACGCCGATGGCCCGCACCGCCGTCTCCGGGTCGGCCTTCCAGCGGGGGTCGACGGCGCTCGTGCCGGGCAGCGCCCGGGTGACGAGCCAGGTCGCCTCCTCGTCTCCGCCGACCTCGAGGACCACGGGCACCGGTGTGTGCCGACCGGCCCAGCGCATCCGCTCGGCTTCCACGCCGAGGTCCGTGACCACCGGGTCGACGTGGCGGGGAACCCACTTCACGAACCGCTCCGGCGGGTCGCCCACCGCGAAGGTCAGGCCGCCGAACCGCGTGGCCCACACGCCTCGGAGTGCGGCGCGACCCGCCAGCCGCCGGACGGCGGCCGGCGGCTCGACGTCCGCGCCGGGCGGCCCGTGGAGCCAGCTCACCGCGTCAGCTCGGGTGGTGCCAACCGCCGAGGTCGGCGGCGAGGCGGTCGGCGCTCACCGGCCCCCAGCCGCCGCGCTCGTAGCCCTCGGCCGCCGGGGGGTCGTGCAGCACCCCGTCGACGATGCGCCACTGCTGGTCGATGCCGTCCTCCCGGGCGAAGCGCCGGGCGTCGCCCTCCATGGCGTCCTCCAGCAGGCGTTGGTAGGCCTCCCGCCGACGCTCGTCGTGGGAGAACGACATCTCGAGCGCGGAGTCCTCGGCGACGAGGTCCTCGCCTGCCTGCTTCACCTGCAGCCCGATCGTGACGCCGGTGTCGCTGTTGAGCCGGAAGACGATGTGGTTGGGGTGCGGCGCCGGCGACCCCTCGGCGGCGAAGAGCATGCTCGGCGGTGAGCGCAGCTCGACCACGGCCTCGGTCTGGGTGGTGGCCATGCACTTGCCGGTGCGCACGAGCCAGGGCACCCCGGCCCAGCGCCACGAGTCGATCTCGAACCGGGCGGCCACGTAGGTCTCGGTGTCGCTGCCCTCCGCCACGCCCTCCTCGTCGCGGTAGCCCTCGTACTGGCCGCGCACGAGCTGGTCGGGGCGCAGGGCGGCCACCTGGCGGAACACCTTCACCTTCTCGTCGCGCAGCGACCGGGCGTCGGGGCCCGCCGGCGGCTCCATGGCGAGGAAGGCCACGATCTGCAGCAGGTGGTTCTGGACCACGTCCTTGAGGGCGCCGACCGAGTCGTAGAACTTCCCGCGTCCCTCGACCCCGAACTCCTCGGCCATCGTGATCTGCACGGAGGAGATGAAGTTGCGGTTCCACATCGGCTCGAACAGCGAGTTGGCGAAGCGGAACACGAGCAGGTTCTCGATGGCCTCCTTGCCGAGGAAGTGGTCGATGCGGAAGACGCGGTCCTCGGGGAAGGCGGCGTGCAGCGTGTCGTCGAGCTCCTGGGCCGAGGTGCGGTCGCGCCCGAAGGGCTTCTCGACGACCACGCGGGCGTGCTCGTGCAGGCCGACGCCGGCGATGCCCTCCACCACGTCGTCGAAGAGCGCCGGCGGGATGGCCAGGTAGAACAGCGGCGAGCGCAGGTCGCAGGCACCCGACAGGACCTGCTGGAGGTGCTCGAACGTCGAGCGCTCCTGGTAGTCGCCGGAGACGTAGCTGGCCCTGGCCTGGAGGGACGCCAGGGCGTCGGCGTCGACCTCGTCGACCTTCTCCTCGACCGACTCGGCGATGCGCTCGCGCAGCTCGTCGTCGGTCCAGTCCGACGAGCTCACCCCGATGACGGGGACGTCGTCGGCGAGGGAGCCGTCGACGATCATCTGGTAGAGCGCCGGATACAGCTTCTTCCTGGCCAGGTCGCCGGTGGCGCCGAACAGGATCACGGCGTCGGAGCGCTCCTTCCCGGCCATCAGCCCCCCTCCCCCGCCGGCGTGTCCCGGGGGTCGTCGGTGCGCACGACGGCGTGGCCGCCGAACTGCTCGCGCAGCGCGGCGATGGCCTTCATGGCCAGCGACTGCTCGGACTGCGACTCGAACCGGGCGAACAGCGCCGCCGAGATCGCCGGCA
The DNA here is from genome assembly GCA_036675575.1 of Acidimicrobiaceae bacterium. GTDB lineage: Bacteria > Actinomycetota > Acidimicrobiia > Acidimicrobiales > Salinilacustritrichaceae > Salinilacustrithrix. The sequence continues at coordinate 2,255 of JAKFET010000193.1, read as the reverse complement.
CCGGCACGCCCGTGGCCACCGCGGTCTCGACCGTCCAGCGCCCCTCACCCGAGTCGGACGCGACGTCGTCGAGGTCGTCGAAGCCGGGGTGGGCCTCGAGGCCCCGCACCAGCAGGTCGAGCAGCCACGACTGGATCACCGAGCCCTCCTGCCAGGCGCCGAGCGTGGCCGGGACGTCGATGCCGATCGGGTGGCGGGCCATCAGCTCGTAGCCCTCGGCGAAGGCCTGCATCACCGCGTACTCCACCCCGTTGTGGACCATCTTCGTGAAGTGGCCCGCCCCGGGCGGTCCGACGTGGGCGAGGCCACGGCCGGAGTCGGCCGCCCCCTCGGGCGCGAGGTCGACCAGCAGCGGCCAGACCTGGTGCACGTGCTCGTCCTCGCCCCCCACCATGAGGGCGTAGCCGCGCTCGAGCCCCCAGACCCCGCCGGACACGCCGGCGTCGACGAAGCCCAGGCCGCGCTCGGCGTAGCGCTCGGCGCGCACCACCGAGTCGGTGAACCGCGAGTTGCCGCCCTCCACCAGCACGTCGCCCGGCTCGAGCAGCTCGACGACGTCGTTGACCGTCTGCGCGGTCGGCGCGCCGGCCGGCACCATCGACCACAGGGTGCGGGGTGCGTCGAGGGCGGCGACCAGCTCCTCGAGGGAGGCGACGTCGCTGTCGTCGCTGAACGGGTCGAAGCCGACGACGTGGTGGCCGGCGGCGCGGAGGCGCTCGGCCATGTTCGCCCCCATCCGTCCGAGTCCGATCATCCCGAGCTGCATGCGTGCGTCTCCTGGCGGTGGTCGCGGGTGGTCGTGCCGCCCCTTCCTACCCGCAGATGTTGGTTTTCGCCGGGCGAACCGCCATGGTGGGCGACGGGCACGTTCTGCCCGAGCCACGCCAGAGGAGCACCCACCGTGTCGTCAGCGACCACGTCCACCGTCGATTCGCCCTTCAAGAAGGGCGATGCGGTCATCTACCCCCAGCACGGGGCCGGACGGGTGGTGGCGGTCGAGAAGCGCACGATCGGCGACGTCGAGCGCGAGTACCTGGTCATCGAGCTCGAGCTCCAGGACCTGCGCGTGTGGGTGCCCTGCGACGAGGCCGAGCAGGTCGGCGTGCGCGAGCCCACCCCGAAGGACGAGCTCGACGACCTGTTCGAGCTGCTGTCCGACCACGACGTGCGCATCCCCACCAACTTCTCGCGGCGCATGAAGAACAACCAGAGCCGGATGAACGACGGCGACGTGTGGCAGCTGGCCGAGGTCGTGCGGAACCTGGCGATCCGCCGGTCCAAGAAGCACCTCTCCCCCTCGGAGAAGACGCTGTACGCCCACGCCCGCAACCTGCTCGTGGCCGAGCTGGCCCTCTCGATGGGCAAGTCCCACGAGAAGGCAGAGGCCGCGATCGACGAGCACCTGCCCGAGCCCAACGCCGAGGGCTGAGGCGCCGGCGGGCGACGCCACCTCGGGGGCGGACGGGCTAGGGCTCCCGGTACGCCTCGACGCCGATGTGGAGCGAGCGCTCGCGTGGGTCCTCGGGGAACACGAACGTCAGCTGCTGGCGCTCGCCGCCGAAGAGCTGGTCGACGGTCTGCTGGACCCGGGTGGCGGCGGCGCCCTCGCCCACCTCGGCGTACACGCTGACGCCGCTGGCGGTCTCGTCCCCGACGTTCTTCACGCTCACCTGCACGTGGAAGGAGCCGGCGCGCGCTTGCGTGTCCTCGATCACGGCCTCGAACCGGGCGGTGTCGCCGGACGACCCGACGGCCGACCACACGAGCACGGTGATGATGGCGCCGATCACCAGCAGCGAAGCGCCGAACACGACCCACTCCGGCCGTGACCGGGGTCGGAAGAGGGTGGGCGGGAGACGTCTGCTCACACCGCCAACCTCCCCGCTGCGGCGCCCACGCTGGCGGGGAAGCCGAGGACGATCGTGCAGATCAGGACCGGCATCGCTCCGGCGTGCGGGAGGTTGTCGAACATCCAGAGCATGGTGACTGCCACGCCAAGGGTCACGACGTAGGAGGCGACGGTCTGCGGCTGCAGCGCCAGGGCATGCGAGTCGCCGTCGCTGGTGCGCAGGTTCAGGGTGTCCGCGATGAAATCGAACTCGACGGCCAGCATGCGATGGTCGCAATGCATCGCCGACGTGGTGAGGCCGCGCTCGGTGACGTACAGCGTGGTGTGCCACCAGTGGTTCTGCGGCGACGCCAGAGCCAGCCGCGTCTTGCCCACGATCTGGGTCCACATGTGCAGCGTGGCGAAG
>JAKFET010000186.1:12500-46918 GCA_036675575.1 Acidimicrobiaceae bacterium | reverse complement strand
GACCTGCGCCGGCCGATCTACCGCAAGACCGCGGCCTACGGGCACTTCGGTCGCACCGGCGCCGAGGGCGAGTTCCCCTGGGAGCGCACGGACCGGGTCGACGACGTGAAGTCGGCGCTCGGCCTGTAGCCGGCACCACCCGCTGAACACCCACGAACCGACCCTCTTCGACGACGACGGCCCCGAGCCGGCGTCCGCACCCGCTCCCGCTCCGGCGGGGACGGTCGCGCGCGTCCTGCCCGACCAGACGGGCATCGCCAAGACCTTCGACTACGTGGTCCCGGAGGCGTGGGCCGACCGGGTGCAGGTGGGGAGCCGGGTGCGCATCGCCCTCGGCCCCCGCCGGGTCGGGGCATGGGTCACCGAGGTCGGGGTCGAGCCGCCGGCCGGCGTGGCCCTGAAGCCGATCGCCAAGCTGTCCGGCCACGGGCCCTCGGCCGAGCTGGTCGACCTGGCCCGGTGGGCGCAGTGGCGCTGGGCGGCCAAGACGCCGGTGCCGTTCCTGCGCACCGCGTCCCCCGACCGCAACGTCGACGGCCTGCCGTCCCGGCCCGACCGGGGCCACCCGGCGGCGGGCGTGGCCGACCCCGTCATCGCCCCGCTGCTGGCCGACGCCCTCGCCGGCGGCCCGGTCGTGGTGCGCCTCCCCCCGACGGCGGACCTGGCGGCGGTGGCCCTCGGCGCGGCGGGCCTCGGCGATGCGCTCGTGATCTGCCCGTCGCACCGCATGGCCCGCCAGCTCGCCGTCCGCCTGCGCCGCGCCGGCGTCCAGGTGGCCGTGCACCCCGACGAGTGGGCCCGGGCGTCCGCCGGCGGGTGCACCGTCGTCGGCACCCGGGCGGCGGCCTGGGCGCCCGTGCCCGACCTGGCCGCCGTCGTGGTGCTGGACGAGCACGACGAGGTCCACCAGGAGGAGCGCTCGCCGACGTGGCACGCCCGCGACGTCGCCCTCGAGCGGGCCCGGCGCCGGGGCGTGCCGTGCGTGCTCACGTCCCCGATGCCGACGCTCGAGTCCCTGCGGGTCGCCCGGCTCGTGCGCGCCGACCGCGCCACCGAGCGGGCCGGGTGGCCGGCTGCGATCGTGGCCGACCGCACCGAGGAGCCGCCCGGCCGCAACGCCCTCTTCTCGCCCCAGCTCGTCGACGTCGTGCGCGGCGGCGCTCGCGTGCTCTGCGTCCTGAACCAGAAGGGCCGCGCCGCGCTCCTCGGGTGCAGCGGATGCGGCGAGGTCGTCCGCTGCGACGCCTGCCAGGCCGCCGTCCACAAGCCGGGCGACGAGCTGGTCTGCCGGCGCTGCGGCACCACGCGCCCCGTCATCTGCGCCACGTGCGGCAGCGTCGACCTGAAGGCCATCCGCATGGGGGTGAGCCGGGTCGTCGACGACCTCGCCGCACTCAGCGGCGAGCGGGTGGTCGCGGTCACCGCCGAGACCCCGGCCGCCGAGGTCGACAGCGCCCGCCTCTACGTCGGCACCGAGGCGGTCCTGCACCAGGTCGGGCGAGCCGACGTCATCGCCTTCCTCGACCTCGACCAGGAGCTGTTCGCGCCCCGCTACCGGGCGGCCGAGCAGGCCCTCGGGCTGATCGCCCGTGCCGCCCGCATCGTCGGCGGGCGGGGAGCGGGTGGCCGGGTGCTGCTCCAGACGCGCTCGCCGGAGCACGAGGTGTGCCGGGCGGCGCTCCTCGGCGACCCCGAGCGGGTCAGCGCCGCCGAGGACGACCGGCGCTCCCTGCTCGGCTTCCCGCCCCACGTCGCCCTCGCCGAGGTCGGCGACCAGGCCGGGGAGGCCTTCGTGGCGGCCCTCGCCGAGGTGGCGGCCGACGGCGTGCAGGTGCAGGGTCCGGTCGACGGGTCCTGGCGGGTGCGGGCCCCCGACCACCGGGCGCTGTGCGACGCGCTCGCTGCGGTGCACCGCCCGCCGGGCCGGCTGCGCCTCTCCGTCGATCCTCTGCGCGTCTGACCGTTCGCTCCACGCGGACCGACCGGCTCCGGTCCGATCGCGTGAAGGGAACGGTCAGGAGGGGCGTGCCGCCCGCAGCAACCGGTAGCCGCGCTTGGATGCCAGGCGCTCGGTCGGGAAGCCCTGCTCGCCCAGCCAGCGCTGGAGGGAGTCGGCACCGAGGTTCCGGCCCACGACGAGGACCGCGTGCCCGTCCGGGGTCAGGCGCTGCAGCCAGCCGAGGAGGAGCGCGTGGAGCGCCTCCTTGCCGATGCGGATCGGGGGGTTCGACCAGATCACGTCGAATCGCAGGTCGGGGTCGACCTCGTCGGGCGCCCGGACCTCCACGTTGGCGCAGCCGAGGTCGGCAGCGTTGCGGGCGCACAGCTCGCGGCTGCGCTCGTTCACGTCGATCGCCACCACCCGGGCGTCCGGTCGCTCCCGGGCCAGGACGAGGGCGATGGGGCCGTAGCCGCACCCGAGGTCGAGGAACGTCCCCGTGGCCGGGGGCGCAGGGGCGTCGTCGAGGAGGAACGACGTGCCCGGGTCGAGGCGCCGGGGGCTGAACGTGGCCGAGTCGGTGGCCAGCTGGAACCGATCGCCGTGCACGTCGACGACGACGTGGCCGGGGCGGCGCCGGGTCGTCGGCGACTCGGCGAAGTAGTGGCCCTCGGCACCGCCCCTGGTGGGCCCGTCCGCGGGCTGGTCCGGTGGGGAGGGCACGGCGGGCGACGGTAGCGTTGGTCCCGTCATGAGCGCGCCCTACAACATCAGAGTCGTCGGCGATCCGGTGCTGCGCGCCGCCGCCGCCGAGATCACCGACATCGACGGCAAGCTCGTGAAGCTCGCCCACGACATGCTCGAGACCATGTACGAGGCCCCGGGCCTCGGCCTGGCCGCCCCGCAGATCGGCGTGGGCAAGCGGCTGTTCGTGTACGACCTCGACCCCGACGAGCGATCCGCACCCCACGTCCTCGTCAACCCCCGCATCGTCGAGTCCGACGGGGAGTGGGCCTACGAGGAGGGCTGCTTGTCCATCCCGGGGCTGTCGTTCGAGATCATCCGCCCCAAGGTCGTGCACCTCGTGGGGCTCGACCTCGACGGCAACGAGGTCTCCATCGAGGCCGACGAGCTCACCGCCCGCCTGTTCCAGCACGAGCTCGACCACCTCGACGGGGTGCTGATGACCGAGCGCATGGACGCGGACACGAAGAAGCAGGCGCTCAAGGAGATCCGCCGCATGCGCGACCGCTTCGAGGTCGCTCCCCGGGAGAAGACCGGCTTCTTCTCGTAGCGAGCCGGCCCCCGTGCGCCCCCGCTCGCTCGTGTACCTCGGCACCCCGGCCCTGTCGGTGCCGCCCCTGCGCGCCCTGCACGCGGCCGGCTTCGACGTGCGCCTCGTCGTCACCAACCCCGACACCCGCCGGGGGCGCGGCTCGACCACCGCGCCCAGCCCGGTGAAGGCGGCTGCGGCCGAGCTCGGCATCCCCGTCTCCCACGACGTCGACGACGTGCTCGGTGCCGATGCCGACCTGGGCGTGGTGGTCGCGTTCGGACGCATCATCCGCCCCCACGTCCTCGGCGCGCTCCCGATGGTCAACCTCCACTTCTCGCTGCTGCCGCGCTGGCGTGGGGCGGCGCCCGTGGAGCGGGCGATCCTGGCCGGCGACGACCGCACGGGCGTCGACCTCATGGTCGTGGAGGAGGGTCTGGACACCGGCGCCGTCCACGCCCGGGTCGAGCTCCCGATCGGACCCGACGAGACCGCCGCCGAGCTGCGCCAGCGACTCGTGGAGGCCGGCGCCGACCTGCTGGTCACCTCGCTGGAGAACGGTCTCGGCGAGCCCGACCCGCAGGTCGGCGAGCCCGTGTACGCCCACAAGATCGGCCCGGACGACCTGCGCATCGACTGGACGTCGCCTGCCGACCGGATCCACCGCCAGGTGCGGGTGGGCGGCGCATGGACCACCCTCGCCGGCGAGCGCTTCAAGGTCTGGCGCACGTCGCTGCAGCCCGGCGACGGTGGGATCGTGCACCCCACGGGCACCGGCCCGATCGAGCTGCTCGAGGTCCAGCCCGCCGGCAGGGCGCGGATGGACGCACGGGCATGGGCCAACGGGGCCCGCTGGTCGGCCGACGACCGGCTGGGCACGTGACGAAGCCCCGGCCGAAGGCGCCGGCGGCCGACCCGGCCGGCGTCGCCGTCCGACGGGCCGCGCTCGACGTCCTCGGTCGCATCGAGGAGGAGGGCGCCTACGCGAACCTCGCCACCAACGCCGTGCTCGGCCGCAGCGCCCTGGCCGACCGCGACCGCCACTTCGTCACCGAGCTCGTCTACGGCACGACGCGCATGCGTCGGGCGTGCGACCACCTCGTGGGCCGCCACCGCACCGGCGGCATGTCACCCCGGGTCGCGGCGGCCCTGCGCCTCGGCGCCTACCAGCTCGCCTTCGCCGGGATCGCCCCGCACGCCGCCGTCAGCACCACGGTCGGCGCAGTCCCGAAGCCGGCGCGAGGACTGGTGAACGCCGTCCTGCGCCGCGTGGCCGACGACGTCGCGGCCGGGATCGAGTGGCCCGACCTCGGCACCGAGCTGTCCTACCCCGACTGGGTGGTCTGCGCCCTCCGCGAGCGACTGGGGGCCGAGGCCGCGGGCGAGGCGCTGGCCGCCATGAACCGAGCCGCCACCACCCACGTGCGCGACGACGGCTACGTCCAGGATGCAGCCTCCCAGCAGGTCGTGGCGTCGGTCGGCGCCCGACCCGGCGACCTGGTCCTCGACGCGTGCGCCGCGCCGGGCGGCAAGGCCACCGGGCTCGCCGCCTCCGGTGCCTCGGTCGTCGCGGCCGATCCGTCCCCGGCCCGCGCCCGCCTGGTCGTCGCCAACCGGGACCGGCTCGGTTTCGCCCTGCCCGTCGTGGTCGCCGACGCCACCGCCTCCCCGTACCGCGACGCCTCCTTCGACCGGGTGCTCGTCGACGCGCCCTGCTCCGGGCTCGGCGTGCTCCGACGGCGCCCCGACGCCCGCTGGCGGATCGATCCGGCCGCACCGGAGCGCCTCGCCGCGCTGCAGGTCGGCATCCTGCGCGACGCCGCCAGGGTCGTGCGCCCCGGCGGGACGCTCGTCTACAGCGTCTGCACGCTCACCGCGGCGGAGAACCAGGGCGTGGTCGACGCGGTCGACCTGGGCGACTTCGAGCTGGCGGGCACCGAGACGATGGTCCCCGACGACGACGCCGACGGCATGTACGTGGCCCGGTGGCGCCGCCGGTAGGCATCGGCGCAGGTCAGGCGGCATCCTGCCGATCCCGCGAGGGCCTCCCTACGCTTGTCCGCGTGGACCGCGCCAAGATCCTGACCGTCTCCGACGGCGTCGTCGAGGGCACGCGCGAGGACCGCTCCGGCCAGACCGTCGAGGACCACCTGCGGGCCCACGGCTTCGAGATCGACGACCGCCTCGTCGTGGCCGACGGCATCGAGTCCGTCGCCCGTGCGCTGCGAGCGCTGGCCGAGGGCTGGGCCGGCCTGCTGGTCACCACCGGCGGCACCGGCTTCGGCCCCCGTGACCTCACCCCGGAGGGCACCCGGGCCGTGCTCGACCGCGAGGCGCCGGGCCTGGCCGAGGCCATGCGACTGGTCAGCCCGCTCGGCCGCCTCAGCCGCCAGACCGCAGGCACCATCGACCAGGCCCTGGTCCTCAACCTCCCCGGCTCCACGTCGGGCTGCATCGAGTGCCTCGACGCCGTGCTCGACGTCGTCCCCCACGCGCTCGAGCTGCTCCGGGGCGACCGCCCCCACTGAGCGCGTCGCGACGAGCCCTCAGATCATCCGCAGCGGCTCGGCGACCGTGGGCTCGTCGAACAGCACCGCCTCGACGGCGTGGTCGAGCATCGTGCCGGCCGGCATGCCCTTGCGGACGTGGCCGTAGACGCCGACCGGCGTGTCGCGGTCGACCTCGCGGGCCCACAGCCCCCGGATCCTGGCGAAGACCGCCTCGGGTGCTTCGGGGTGGGAGGCGACGGCGAGCAGGAGGGGCACGCCGTCGGGGGACAGGCTGACCCGGTCCTGGTCCCGCCGGACCGAGGCCGCGCAGCGGGCCAGCGCCACCCGGTGGTCGGTGCGCAGCACGTGGTCCCAGCTGTCGGCGTCGGCCGCCGACGGCACGAGGTCGAGGGCGAGGACGGCGTCGCCGCTCAACAGCCCCTCGGCGGCCCGGCGGAACGACGACCACGGCTCCAGCCCGCTCAGGCTGAGCGACGTGGGCGGTTCGAGCGCCGGCACGGCCCGGGCGACGGGGCGCCGCAGGTCCTGGCGCAGCGAGCCCCCGTGGGCCAGGTCACCGAGGACGACCTCGAGCGCAGGGAAGTCGGGCTTCTCCACGACGGCGGCCGCACCGGCGGCGAGCAGGGCATCGTGGTCGCCGACGTGGGACGAGAACACCACGACCTTGGTGTCGGGCCGCTCGGCGATCAGGTGGTGCAGCAGGTCCTCGCCCCGGCCGTCGCGCAGCGCGAGGTCCAGCACGACGACGTCGGCGTGCACGCGGTCGATGACGTCGATCGCCTCCGCCGGGCTCTCCGCCTCGGCGCACACCTCGTAGCCGAGCGGGCCGATCACCCGGGTCAGCACGCACCGGAGGAGCGGGTCGTCGTCGCACACCACCGCAGACCTCGACGACATGTGCCCCCTCTCGCTCGTGGTCCGACGGTACGGAACCGGACGTCGCCGACAGTCTGGCGACGCCAGCGGTTGTGGCGGGGGATGGGCACCTCCCGGGCGCCGGTACGCTCGGGCGCCCCCGGCCGCCCCGCCCGGGGACCGACCAGGAGGCCGGGTGCAGGACCAGGACGACGAGCGCTGGATGCGGACGGCGGTGGAGGCCGCGGACGGCGTCCGGGCCACCGCCCACCCGAACCCGTGGGTGGGCTGCGCCGTCGTGGCCGACGACGAGCTGATCGCCACCGGTGCGACCCTGCCGCCCGGGCAGGCCCACGCCGAGGTCGTCGCCCTCGGCTCGGCAGGGGAGCGGGCCCGGGGAGCCACCGCCTACGTCACCCTGGAGCCGTGCAGCCACACGGGCCGCACCGGCCCCTGCGCCGACGCCCTGGTCGACGCCGGCGTGGCGCGGGTGGTCGTCGCGGTGCTCGACCCCGATCCACGGGTCCGCGGGGGCGGGGTCCAGCGCCTGCGTGACGCCGGCGTCGACGTCGACGTCGGGTGCGGTGCCGGGCTCGTCGAGGCCCAGCTCGCCGCCTACCTGCACCATCGCCGCACCGGCCGTCCCCACGTCGTGCTCAAGCTGGCCGCCACCCTCGACGGCCGCACGGCGGCGCCCGACGGCACGAGCCGGTGGATCACGGGGCCCGAGGCCCGGGCCGACGCCCACCGCCTCCGCGCCGAGAGCGACAGCATCGTCGTCGGCGCCGGCACCGTCCGGGACGACGACCCCACCCTCACGGTGCGCGACGCCGACGGGCCGGATCCCGAGCGCATCGTGCTCGGCACGGCTCCCACAGGCGCCCGGGTGCACCCCTGCACCGAGTGGGACGGCTCGATCGAGGAGCTGCTCGACCACCTCGGGCAGCGCGGACACGTGCAGACCATGTTCGAGGGTGGCGCCACGGTCGCCGGCGAGCTGCACCGCGCCGGGCTCGTCGACCGCTACGTGCTGTACCTCGCGCCGGCCCTGCTCGGCGGCGCCGACGCCCCGGGCTTGTTCCGCGGCGCCGGGGCGGCCACCATCGCCGACGCCTGGCGCGGTCGCATCGACTCCGTCACCACCCTCGGGGACGACCTGCGCATCGACCTGGTGCCCCGCCCCCGCACCACCACCGAAGGGAAGCCCTGATGTTCACCGGCATCGTCGAGGAACTCGGCGAGATCCGCTCCTTCGAGGGCGAGACGCTGCGCATCGGCGCCGAGACCGTGCTCGAGGACGCCTCCATCGGCGACTCGATCGCCGTCAACGGCTGCTGCCTGACCGTCACGGCCATGGGCAGGGACGACGACGGCGGCTGGTGGGAGGCCGACGTGTCCCACGAGACCCTCCGCCGCACCAACCTCGGCGACAGCGGCCCCGGCACCGTCGTGAACCTGGAGCGGCCGGTGCGCGCCCAGGACCGCCTGGGGGGCCACATCGTCCAGGGCCACGTGGACGCCGTGGGCGAGATCGTCGAGGCGGTCCCCGACCTGCGGGTGCGGGTCCCGCTCGACCTGCTGCGCTACCTGGTGGTGAAGGGGTCCGTCACGGTCGACGGCGTGAGCCTCACCGTCGTCGACGTGCTCGAGGACGGCTTCACCGTGGCGGTGATCCCGCACACCTCGGCCGTCACCACCCTCGGCCGCAAGGGCCCGGGCGACGCCGTGAACCTCGAGGTCGACGTCACGGTGAAGTACGTGGAGCGCCTCCTGGAGTGGCACCGCGACGTCGGCGGCTGAGCCGGCTCAGCCCGCCTCGGGCGGCCGGTGCTCGTGGTGCCGCCGGCCCTGGGTGCGCCGGTCGTCCTTCATCTCCGACTCGAAGACGTGGGGCCAGCCGCCCATGAGCTCGCGCTCGACGTGTTCGAGGCCCTCCCTGAACGCGGCGTAGTAGGTCCGGTCGTACTCCTCGACGATCTGGAAGGTCCAGCGCCCCTCGATCACGTTGCGGCCCACGAGGTGGTCGTCGACGTCGTCGGCCAGCCCGTCCTGGCCGCAGGCCCGGAGCAGGTCCACGGCCTCGCCGGCCAGCAGGTCCGCCCGACCCATCATCTGGTGGAAGTCGTAGAGCCGGCCGCGCGCCCGCTCCACCCACTCCATCGCCTCGCTCAGCTTGCCGACGGCGTCCACGGTCTCGTCGTCGACGCCCTCGGGCCGGCGGTCGGACGCCAGCCAGGTCGGCTCGGGCTCGGTGGGGGTCCAGCGGGCGGGCCGGCCCTGGTCCTGGGGTGGGGTCATGGGCGCACCCCTACCCGGTCCGGCGCGTTGGGTGCCCGCCGAGGGGCCACGGGTACGCTCGTCGCACCCCCGGAAGGAGAGCAATGCCCTTCGCACCCATCGAAGACGCCGTCGCAGCCATCGGTCGCGGCGAGATCGTCGTGGTCGTGGACGACGAGGACCGCGAGAACGAGGGCGACCTCATCATGGCGGCCGAGTACGCCACGCCCGAGGCCATCGCGTTCTTCCTCCACCACACCTCCGGCTACATCTGCGCACCGGTCACCGAGCAGCGGGCCCGCGAGCTCGAGCTCGACCTCATGGTTCGGGAGAACACCGAGTCGATGCGCACGGCCTTCACCGTGTCGGTCGACGTCCGGGCCGGCACCACCACCGGCATCTCGGCCCACGACCGGGCTGCCACCATCCAGGCGCTGGTCGACCCGAGCACCCGTCCTCTCGACCTGGCCCGCCCCGGCCACATCAACCCGCTGATCGCCCGCGAGGGCGGCGTGCTCAAGCGGGCGGGCCACACCGAGGCCGCCGTCGACCTCGCCCGCATGGCTGGCCTGTACCCGGCCGGCGTGCTCTGCGAGATCGTCGACGAGAACAAGATGGACATGGCCCGGGTCCCCGAGCTCGAGCGCTTCGCCGAGAAGCACGGCCTGCTCCTCATCTCGATCGCCGACATGATCCGCTACCGGCGCAAGACCGAGAAGCTGGTCAAGCGGGTCGCCGAGGCCCGCATCCCCACCGAGTGGGGCGACTTCACCTGCTACGTCTACGAGTCCACCCTCGACGGCGAGGAGCACGTCGCTCTTGTGCGCGGCAACGTCGCCGGCGAGAAGGACGTGCTGGTCCGGGTGCACAGCGAGTGCCTCACCGGCGACGCCTTCGGCTCGCTGCGCTGCGACTGCGGCCCCCAGCTCCACAAGGCCATGGCCCAGATCGCCGCCGAGGACCAGGGCGTCGTGGTCTACCTCCGGGGCCACGAGGGCCGCGGCATCGGCATCGGCCACAAGATCCGGGCGTACTCGCTCCAGGAGCAGGGCCAGGACACCGTCGACGCCAACACCTCCCTCGGCCTGCCGGTCGACTCCCGCGAGTACGGCATCGGGGCCCAGATGCTGGTCGACCTCGGCGTGACGACCATGCGGATCCTCACCAACAACCCGTCCAAGCGCGGCGGGCTCGAGGGCTTCGGGCTCACCATCACCGAGCGGGTGTCGATCGAGTCGGTCCCGAACCCGGAGAACATCAAGTACCTGCGCACCAAGCGCGAGCGGATGGGGCACCTCCTCGAGGGCCTCGACGACGTGCTGTAGCCGTGGCCAGCGGCGACGACCGGGCCCAGGTGCCCGAGGACCTCGACGGCGTCGGCCTGCGCATCGGCCTGGTGCGCTCGCGCTGGAACGCCCCGATCGTCGAGCGCCTCTGCGCCGGCGTCGAGCGCGGCCTGCTCCACCTCGGCATCCCCTTCGACGACATCGTCATCGAGGCGGTCCCCGGGTCCTTCGAGATCCCCATGGCCTGCCGGGTCCTGGCCCGCTCGGGCGAGGTCGACGCCATCGTCACCATCGGCGCGGTGATCCGCGGGGAGACCACGCACTACGAGCTGGTCTCCGAGGGCGCCGCCAACGGGGTCCAGCAGGTGCAGCTCGAGACCGGCGTCCCCATCGCCTTCGGCCTGGTGACCGTCGAGAACCTCGAGCAGGCGATGGCCCGCTCCGAGGGCCCGGGCGGGCACAACGTCGGCGAGGAGGCTGCGCTCGTCGCGGTCGAGATGGCGCGCCTCGCCCAGCGCCACCGGTAGCAACCGATTCGGCCCGCTCCCGGGCCCGCCCGTACCGTGGCCGGCGTGCTGAAGCTGGTGCTGCCCAAGGGATCGCTCGAGAAGGCCACCATGGAGCTGTTCGCCGACGCGGACCTGCAGGTGAACCGGTCGAGCAGCGTGGACTACAAGGCCTCGGTCGACGACCCCCGCATCGACGAGGTCCGGATCCTGCGGCCCCAGGAGATCCCGAGCTACGTCTCCGAGGGCCTCTTCGACCTCGGCATCGCCGGCCGTGACTGGGTCGAGGAGACCAGCGCCGACGTCGTCAGCCTCGGCCAGCTGCAGTACTCCAAGGCCACCGCCAACCCGGTCCGCATCGTGGTCGCCGTGCCCCAGGACTCGCCGGTCCAGTCGGTCGCCGACCTGCCCCAGGGCGTCCGGGTGTCGAGCGAGTACCCCCGGCTCACCGAGCGGTTCTTCGCCGAGAAGGGCATCGAGGCCGACATCCGCCTGTCCTACGGCGCCACCGAGGCCAAGGTGCCCGACATCGTGGACTGCGTCGTCGACATCACCGAGACCGGCCGGGCGCTGCGCGCCGCCGGCCTCAAGATCGTCGACACGATCCTCACCAGCTACACCGAGCTCCTGGCCAACCCCGCCAGCCACGCCGATCCGGAGAAGGCCCACGCCATGGGCCAGCTGCTCACCCTGCTGAACGGCTCGCTCGAGGCGCGCGGCAAGGTGCTCGTGAAGCTCAACGTCAGCGGCGCCGACCTCGACAAGGTCATCGACATCATCCCCTCGATGAAGTCGCCCACCGTGAACGAGCTCTACGGCGGTGGCGGCTACGCCGTGGAGACCGTGGTGCCGAAGAACCAGATCAACCGGCTGATCCCGGCTCTGGTCGACGCCGGCGCCAGCGACATCCTCGAGCTCCCGCTCTCGAAGATCGTCCACTGAAACCCTTCGGGTTTCCTGGAGTTGCTCGGCTGCGCCTCACAACGTCCCCGGGTTAGCGTCGCTCACATGCCTGCGAGCTCCATCGGCACCCGCACCGGGACGGTCACCGCGTTCGACGAGGACCGGGGCCTGGGGGAGATCACGACCGACGGCGGCGACGTCCACCACTTCCACTGCACCGGCATCGCCGACGGCAGCCGCACCATCGACGTCGGCGCCGCCGTGCGCTTCGGCCTCATCCCCGGCCGCCTCGGCCAGTGGGAGGCCTGGGACGTGGAGAAGGTCTCCTAGGACACCCTCAGCCGGTGGACGACGACATCCAGTCGTCGCCGGCGTCGAGGAGGACCTCGAACTGCTCGGCCGGGATGGCCCGGGCGAAGTGGAAGCCCTGGGCCACGTCGCAGTCGAGCTCGCGCAGCTCGATCAGGTGGTGGGCGGTCTCGACGCCCTCGGCGAGGGTGGTCATCCGCAGGGCCTTGCCCATCTGGATCACCGCCTGGACGATGGCGGAGTCCTCGGGGTCGTGGCCCAGGCCGCTCACGAAGCTCTGGTCCACCTTCAAGATGTCGACGGGGAAGCGGCGCAGGTACGAGAGCGACGAGTAGCCGGTGCCGAAGTCGTCGATGGCCAGGTGCACGCCGAGGGCCTTGAGCTCGTCGAGCTTGGCCACCGTCTCGTCGGCGTCGTCCAGCAGCACGCTCTCGGTGATCTCGAGGCACACGTCGGCCGGCCGGGCGCCGGTCTCGGCCAGCACGGCGGCGACCTTGTCGGCGAAGTCGGGCCGCACGAACTGCTTGGCCGAGATGTTGACGGCGATGATCAGGGCGTTGCGGTCGGCGTAGCGCTCGGACCAGCGGGCGCACTGCAGCAGGGCCTCGCGCAGCACCCAGTCGCCGATCTCCAGGATCAGGTTCGTGGCCTCGGCGATCGGGATGAACTCGTTCGGCGGGACCAGGCCCCACTGGGGGTGGCGCCAGCGCAGGAGCGCCTCGGCACCCACGATCTGGTTGGTCCGCAGGAGGACCTCGGGCTGGTAGTGCAGGACGAGCTCGCCCCGGTCGGCCGCGCCCCACAGCTCGTCCTCGAGCTCGGCGCGGCGCAGGGCCCGGGCCCGGAGCTCCTCGTCGAAGAGCCGGATGCTGCCACCGCCCGTGTTCTTGGCCAGCTGGGCGGCGGCGTCGGCGTGGCGGATGAGCTCGTCGGTGGTCATCGCCCCGGGGGAGCCCACCGCGACCCCGCACGATGCGGTGAGGAACACGACGTGCTCGCCGACCATGAACGGCTCGCGGAAGCTCTGGGCGATCTGGTCGGCCACGGCGAGGGCCTCGGCCTCGTCGGTCACCCGCTCGCAGAGGACGACGAAGTCCTCGTCGCCCCAGCGGTGCACGCTCTGGTCCGTGCCGAGGTGCTCCGGGAAGCGGCCGGCGATGGACTTGAGCAGCACGTCGCCCGCGGTCTGGTCGAAGCGGTTGATCTTCTCCTTGAAGCGATCGGGCGTCACGAACAGCACGGCGACGGGGGCCGGGTCGTCGCTGGCCCGGCGCAGCAGCAGGTCGAGCCGGTCGAGGAACAGCGACCGGTGCGACAGCCCGGTCAGGGGGTCGTAGAACGCCCGCTGGCGCAGGCTGCGGATCACGTCGCGGTCGGTGGTGGTGTCCTTGGCGACCCACCCGAAGCCGGGCGAGCCGTCGTCGAGCACGAGCGGGCAGATGGTGGACCGGGTCGGGAACTCGCCCGTGATGGGCGAGGCCATCGACATGGAGCCGGTCCACGTGTCGCCGGCGCGCACGGCGGAGACGACGTTGGCGAAGCGCTCGCGGTCGCCGCTGCCGGGCAGGTCGCCCAGGCGGACCGTGACGGGCCCGTCGGCGTCGAGGCGCAGCAGGCGCCGACCGGTGCGGTTGAGGAAGACGCAGGCGCCGTCCGCGTCGAACATGGCGACGAGGTCGTTGAGGTGGTCGGCGAGCGTCACGTGCGCCGCTCGGGTCTCCACGTCGGCCACCATCCCCCTCCCGTCGCTCGCCCTCAGCTGCGCGCCAACCTACCCGTCCGCCCCATCCGTGCCGGTGTCGTCGCCGGCACCGCGATCGGCCAGCTGCACGAAGGCCATCTGGAGCTGGGGGAGGGCCTGGCGGAGCTGCGTGCCGAGGTCGCCGAGGCGTCCGGCGAGGCCATCGACCAGGGCGGCCAGGGCGTCGATGGCGAGGCGGGCGTCGGCCAGGCGCGGCTCGGGCTGGGACAGGTGGATCACGGCCAGCTCGTAGAGGCCCATGGCGTGCTTGGCGACGATCTCCTCGGCCGGGGCCTCCAGCAGGAAGCGCTGGAGCTCGGCGGCCTGGGCGGCCAGCTCCTCCTCGGAGGGTGCGCCCCCCGGCCCGGGCGGGGCGCCCTCGGGGGCCGGTGGCGGCGCAGCCGCCCCTCGCGAGCGGTCGACGGGGACCTCGCCCCCGGGTGTCCACAGCGACGACACGGGCATCTCCTTCCTCGGCCACGAGGTGGCGCGTGCGGGTCGGGTCGGGGCACCGATCCTGGCGCACTTGCTCCCCGGGCGCCACGACCCGGTACATTGAGCGCACAACTGATCGAGCAAGTGGGGCCCGCCCCCCACCCGACCACTCTCGTGCGTTCGGGTCGTGGAACACCCCCGTCGCCTCCGGGCGCCGGTGCCAGGTGTGGCGGACGTCGAAAGACGTCCGCTCCCGCGTGGGGACCGCCTCCGGGCACAGGTTCCGCTTCCTCGTGATTCCGAACACAGTTCCGAACCACAGGAGGAACGGACAACTTGCCGAGGAGTGATGGGCGATAGCTGCTGACGAGCCCCGCATCAACGACCGCATCCGTGCCCGCGAGGTCCGCCTCGTGGGTGCCGACGGTGAGCAGATCGGGATCAAGCCACTGCCCGAAGCCCTGGCCATCGCCCGCAGCCAAGACCTGGATCTGGTCGAGGTCGCGGACAAGGCCAACCCCCCCGTGTGCCGCATCATGGACTACGGGAAGTACAAGTACGAGGCCGCGCAACGGGCCAAGGAATCTCGTCGCAAGAGCTCGAGTGCTTCCATCAAGGAGATGAAGTACCGGCCCAAGATCGGACCGGGCGACTTCGAGACCAAGACCAAGAAGGTGATCCACTTCCTGGAGGAGGGTCACAAGGTCAAGATCACGCTCATGTTCCGGGGTCGCGAGATGACCCATCCGGAGCTCGGGCGCAAGATCCTCGATCGGGTGGTCGAGGCCACGGCCCAGGTGGGGCGTGTCGAGACCATCGCCCGCCAGGAGGGTCGCCAGATGACGATGGTCCTCGGACCAGACAAGAAGGCCCAGGCCGCCGCCAAGGCAGCGGCCAAGGAAGCCGACGCAGAGGCTGCGGCCGACGTCTCGGCCGAAGCCCCCACCGAGACGTCCGACTGAGCACCGGGCGCACCCCGCCCGCTGCACCGACCAGACGCACGTCGAAGACGAAGGAAGAGCCATGCCCAAGATGAAGACCCACCGCACGTCGGCCAAGCGGTTCAAGCTGACCGGCAGCGGCAAGGTGAGCCGCCGCCAGGCCAACCGCCACCACGGCAACGAGCGGTTCACGTCCAAGCGCCTCCGCCGCCTGAAGGGCGACGAGCTCGTCGCCAAGGCCGACGAGAAGCGCATCAAGCGCATGCTCGGCCAGTAGATCCGCCCGAAGAGCTGAGAGGAGAACGACATGGCACGTGTCAAGCGCGGCGTCCACAGCAAGAAGCGTCGCAAGCAGGTACTCGGCCGGGCGAAGGGCTACTACGGCAACAAGAGCCGCACCTTCCGCTCCGCCAACGAGCAGGTCATGCACTCGGGGAACTACGCGTTCCGCGACCGCCGGGCCCGCAAGGGCGAGATGCGCAAGCTCTGGATCCAGCGCATCAACGCCGCATGCCGGACCCACGGCACCACGTACTCGCGCTTCGTCGCCGGCCTGCGTGAGGCCGGGGTCGAGGTCGACCGCAAGCACCTGGCCGACCTGGCCGTGCGCGACGACGCCGCCTTCGGCGCCCTCGTCGGCGTGGCCGAGCAGGCCCTCGGTGCCGTCCAGTCCGAGGGCGCTGCCTGAGCACCGTGACGGACCGGCTCGGCCCCCGGTCGAGCGCACTCCAGCACCTACGGCGCCTCTCGGGGCGCCGTAGGGCGCGTCTGGAGGCCGGGCAGTTCGTCATCGACGGGCCGACCCTCGTGCTCGAGGCCCTCGCGTCCGGCATCGACGTCGTCGAGGTCTACGCCGAGCCCGGGGCGCCCGAGGAGGTCGTGCGGGCGGCACGGGCCGCCGGCGTCGTGGTCCGCGACGTCAAGGCCGGCGCGCTCGCCAAGGCGACCTCGCCGGTCACGCCCCAGCCCGTCGCCGCGCTGGCTGCCCTGCCCGAAGCACCCGACGCCTCGGTGCTCCACGGCCTGGTGCTGGTGCTGGTCGGCGTGGCCGACCCGGGCAACGCCGGGACGCTGCTGCGCGTCGCCGAGGCCAGCGGGGCCTCGGCGGTAGTGTCCTGCGCCGATGCGGTGGACGTGTGGAACCCGAAGTGCGTGCGCGCCTCGGCCGGGTCGGTCTTCCGGATGCCCGTCCTGGCCGGCGGCACCGTCGACGACGCCCTCACCCGGCTGCGGGACGCCGGCATGGCGCTGATCGCCACCACCCTCGACGACGCCGTGGACCTCGACGACGTCGACCTCACCGGCCCCGTCGCCGTGCTCCTCGGCAACGAGGCGCACGGCCTGGAGCCCGCCGTCGTGGGGGCAGCGGACGTGGCGGTGCGCATCCCGATGGCCGGGCGCGCCGAGTCGCTGAACGTGGCCATGACGGGCACCGTCGTGGCCTTCGAGGCCGCACGCCAGCGTCGGGCAGCGCGTCGATGAGCGACGCCGGATGGGACCTCGTCCCGGACGCGGTCCTGGCCGTGGCCCCCGACGGGACCCTCGCGGCCGGCAACGCCGCTGCGGTCGAGCTCCTCGGTGATCTCGCCGGCCGGATCGGGCGTCCGGCCCTGGAGGCGCTCGCCGTCCGGGACCCGCTGGGCGAGCCGATCGAGACCGGCGCCTGGCCCGGACCGGGCGTGGAGGCCGAGCTGCTCTTCGCCCACGGCGACGGCAGCGACGTCCCGGTCACCGTCACCGCCCGACGGGCCGGGGGCGGCACCGTGCTCGCCGCCCGCCCGGTGGGGGACCGGTCCGGCATCGCCATCGTGTCCACCGTCTCCCACGAGCTGCGCTCGCCGCTCACGTCGGTGAAGGGGTACGTCTCGCTGCTGCTCAACCGCTGGGAGCGCATCGAGGACGACAAGAAGCGCGAGATGCTGGCCCAGGTCCACCACGACGCCGACCGGGTGACGCGCCTCGTCACCGAGCTGCTCGACATCAGCCGCCTGGAGACGGGGCGCCTGGTCCTGCGCCGCCAGCTGGTCGACCTCGCCGCCCTCGCCGCCACGGTCGTGGACAAGGTGCGGATGACGCACGCCGACCTGGACTGCGACGTGCGCATCGGCGACGACGTCCCCCAGGTCTACGCCGACCCGGACAAGCTCGAGCAGGTGCTCACCAACCTGGTCGAGAACGCCGCCAAGTACGGGAGCCTGCGGGGCATGGCGGTCACCGGCGAGGTGGTCGGCGGCCACGTGCAGGTGTCGGTGTCCGACACCGGCGAGGGCATCCCGGCCGAGGACCTGCCCCGGGTCTTCACCAAGTTCTTCCGGCGCGACCACGGCCGCCCGACCGGCACCGGGCTCGGCCTCTGGATCAGTCGCGGCCTCGTCGAGGCCCACGGCGGCCGCCTCACCGCCACCTCGGAGCCCGGCGAGGGCGCCACGTTCACCTTCACGCTGCCGACCGACGCGTTCGAACGGGCCCACGGCGAGCGCTGACCCGGGACCGAGGTGGCGCGGGTGCGGAAGGCCTTTGCCACCCGCCGCCCCGGTCGGGCAGGGTTCCACCCACCATGATCGATGAGCTGACCCGGATCGCCGACGACGCCCGCGCCCGCATCGCCGAGGCCGCCACCGTCGAGGCCCTCGACGAGGTCGTGCGCTCCACGCTCGGCAAGAAGGGGTCGCTCAAGGGCTTCAAGCGCGAGCTCGGCCGCCTCGACCCGGAGGAGCGCAGGTCGGTCGGCCAGGCCGTCAACGACGCCATCGACGAGCTCCAGGCGGCCGCCGACGACCGGCGCCACGACCTCCACCGGGGCGAGCGGGTCGAGCGGCTCCAGGCCGACCGGCTCGACCTCACCGAGGTCATGGCCGGCTCCCGCGCCGGGCACCTGCACCTCGTGACCCAGGCGATCATGGAGCTCGAGGACGTGTTCGTCGGCCTCGGCTTCACCGTGGCCGAGGGGCCCGAGGTCGAAACCGACTTCTACAACTTCGAGGCCCTGAACTTCCCGGCCGGCCACCCGGCCCGGGACATGTACGACACGCTCTACGTCGACTTCGGCGAGCCGGGCCGGACGCTGCTGCGCACGCACACCTCGCCGGTCCAGGTGCGGGTCATGCAGAGCACCGAGCCGCCCATCTACTCGGTCATGCCGGGCCGCACGTTCCGCCAGGACACCGCCGACGCCACGCACCTGCCGGTCTTCCACCAGATCGAGGGCCTGGTCATCGACCGCGGCATCACGCTCACCGACCTGGCCGGCACGATCGACCGCTTCACCAAGGCCTACTTCGGCGGGGAGTTCTCGTCGCGCCTGCGCCCGTCGTACTTCCCCTTCACCGAGCCCTCGGCCGAGTTCGACATCATCCGCCCCGACGGCACCTTCCTCGAGCTGGGCGGCTGCGGCATGGTGCACCCGAACGTGCTGCGCAACTGCGGGATCGACCCCGAGGAGTTCTCCGGGTTCGCCTTCGGCTTCGGCATCGAGCGCCTCGCGGTCACCAAGGCCGGCGTCGACGACCTGCGGGAGCTCATCACCAACGACGTCCGCTTCCTGAAGCAGTTCTGAGGTCCCCGTGAAGGTTCTCCGCTCCTGGCTGCGCGACTTCGCGCCGATCGACCTCGACCCCGTCGCGCTCGGCGACGTGATGAGCGACCTCGGCATGGCCGTCGAGGAGATGGACGTGCTCGGGGAGGGCCTGGACGGCATCGTCGTGGCCCGGGTGCTCGACCTGCGGCCCCACCCCGACGCCGACAAGATCCAGCTCGTCGACGTCGATGCGGGCGACGGCGAGGCCCTCCAGATCTGCTGCGGCGCCTTCAACATGGCCGTGGGCGACCTCGTGCCGCTCGCCACGCTCGGCACGACGATGCCGAACGGGATGGAGATCGCCCGGCGCAAGCTCCGGGGCGAGTGGTCCAACGGGATGCTCTGCGCCCCCGACGAGATCGGCCTGCCCGGCGGCCACGACGGCATCCTCGTCCTGCCCGAGAGCCTCGAGCCCGGCGCCGCCCTCACCGACGCGCTCGGCATCGGCGCCGACGTCCTCTACGACCTCGAGATCAACCCGAACCGCCCCGACGCCATGTCGGTGGCCGGCGTCGCCCGCGACGTCGCCGCCCGCCTCGGGCTGCCTTTCCAGCTGCCGTCCCCGCAGGTGGCCGCGACGGGCACCCCGACCGCCGAGCTGGTCACGGTCGAGATCGTCGACCCCGACCGCTGCGGCCGCTTCACCGCCCGGGCCTTGCAGGGCGTCACCGTCGGACCCTCCGATCCGCTCATCGCCAAGCGCCTGACCCTGCTGGGGATGCGGCCCATCAACAACGTGGTCGATGCCTCCAACTACCTGATGCTCGAGCTCGGCCAGCCGTCGCACCCCTACGACCTGGCCACCCTCGGCCGGGCGCCGGGCGGGCTCCCGGGGTTCCGCATCCGCCTGGCCCGGGAGGGCGAGGTGCTCACGACGCTCGACGACGTGGAGCGCACCGTCACGCCGGCCGACCTGCTCATCTGCGACGCGGCCGACGTGCCCGTCGGCATCGCGGGGATCATGGGCGGCGCCGACTCCGAGATCTCCGACGCCACCACCGACGTCGTCGTGGAGATGGCCTGGTTCGAGCGGATGCCGATCGCCAAGTCGAGCCGTCGGCTCGGGCTGCGCTCCGAGGCGTCGGCCCGGTTCGAGCGCGGCGTCGACCCCGAGGGCTGCGACCTGGCCCAGGACCGCTTCGTGGAGCTGCTCGGCGGCGTCGGCGGCGGCTCCGTGGCGGCCGTGTCCGCCGGCCTGGTCGACGCGCGGGGCCGGCTGCCCGACCGGACGCCGATCGAGGTCCGCCCGGCGCGCGTGAACGCCCTGCTCGGCTCCGACCTGACCGCCGCCGAGATGAAGGACCTCCTCGACCCGATCGGCTTCACCACCGAGCTCGGCGCCGGCGAGGGAGCGCCCATGCGCGTGGCCCTGCCGTCGTTCCGGCTCGACTCCGACGTCGAGGTCGACGTCGTCGAGGAGGTGGGCCGCATGTACGGCTATGCCCGCCTCGGCAAGACCATGCCCGTGTCCTCGCTGTCCGGCCACCTCACGCCCCGCCAGCTCGAACGCCGTCGCCTGCGCAGCCTGCTCACCGGGCTGGGGTGCTCCGAGGCCGCGCCGATGCCCTTCCTCGCTCCCGGCGACCTGGAGCGCGCCGGCCTGCCCGGCGACGGCATCACCATCACGAACCCGCTCGTGGCCGAGGAGTCGGTGCTGCGCACGTCGCTGCTGCCGGGCCTGCTGAAGGCCGTGCGCCACAACGCGAGCCACCGCAACGACGGCGTCGCGCTGTTCGAGATCGGTCACGTCTTCAAGCGACCCGTCGACCCGGGCGCCGAGCTGCCCGACGAGCGCGAGACCGTCGCCGTCGCCATCGCCGGCCGGGACGCCGCCGCCGCCGTCGAGGCGTGGCGCACCCTGTGCGACGGCCTGGCCATGCCCGGCGCCGACGTGGCCAACGCCGAGATGCCCGGCCTGCACCCGACCCGCTCGGGCGTCGCCCGGGTCGAGGGCGAGGCGGTCGGGGCCATCGGTGAGGTCGACCCTGAGGTGCTGGCCGCCTACGACATCCCGGGCCGGGTGGCCTGGCTCGAGGTCGACCTCGAGCGCTTCCTCGCCCACCCCCACGGCACGCCCACCTACGTCCCGGTCAGCCGGTTCCCGTCCTCCGACATCGACCTCGCCTTCGAGGTCGCCGAGGGCACGTCGGCCACCGACGTCGCGGCCACCGTCGAGACCGCCGCCGGCGACCTGCTCGGCTGGGTCCGGTTGTTCGACACCTACCGGGGCGAGGGCGTGCGCGACGGCCACCGATCGCTCACCTACCGCGTGCGGCTGCAGGCCCGCGACCGCACCCTCACCGACGGCGAGGTCGGCGAGGTCCGCCAGGCGATCATCGACGCCGTCCAGTCCCGCCACCCGGCGCACCTGCGCGGGTAGGGCCGGGGGGGCGGCCGTGGACGTCTACGAGATCCAGGTCGACCTCCGCCCCGGGGTGCGCGACACCGAGCTCGTGGCCGCTCTCGAGACCTACCTCGGCGCCATGGTCGCCGACGGCCGCATCGAGTCGTGGCGGCTCCTGCGCCGCAAGCTCGGCCTCGGCGCCGGCGGTGAGTTCAAGGTCCTCATCGAGACCCGGGACCTCGCCCAGCTCGACGAGGCGTTCCGGGCCGTGTCGAGCCGCACCGAGCCTGTCGAGTCGGCCCACCACGGCGTGAACTCCCTGGTGGCGAACTTCCAGGCGGCCCTGTACCGCGACTTCCCCGACCCACATCGGGAGCTCGGGAGCGAGCGCTTCTAGTACACCGGTGGGATGTCCATCGATGCGCCCGCGTTCGCGGACCACCCGTACCTGACCGGGCCGTTCGAGCCGGTCCACGACGAGCTGGTCGCCGACGACCTGTCGGTCACGGGCCGGCTGCCGGACGGCCTGGAGGGCACGTTCCTGCGCAACGGCGGGAACCCCGCGTTCGCGCCCCTCGGCCGGTTCCACATCTTCGACGGCGACGGCATGGTCCACGCCCTGGAGATCGACGACGGGCGGGTCCGCTACCGGAACCGCTTCGTCGAGTCGGCCGGCCTGCTGGCCGAGCGCCGGGCCGGGCACGCCCTGTTCGGGGGCCTGTCGGAGTTCGTCCTGCCCGACGCCGAGACGGTGGCCGAGGCCGGCGTGATCAAGAACACCGCCAACACCCACGTCGTGCGCCACGCCGGGCGCATCCTCGCCCTGATGGAGGGTGCGAAGCCCACCGAGCTCACCATCGACCTGGACACGGTGGGGGAGCACGACTTCGACGGGGCGCTCGCCGGTCCGATGACCGCCCACCCCAAGGTCGACCCGGCCACCGGCGAGCTCGTGTTCTTCGGCTACAGCCCCCGCCCTCCGTACCTGCGCTACCACGTCGCCGACGCCGGCGGACGGCTCGTGCGATCCGAGGCCATCGACCTGCCGCGCCCGGTGATGATGCACGACGTCGCCGTGTCCGCGTCGCACGTCGTCTGGTTCGACCTGCCCGCGGTGTTCGACCTCGACTCCTTCATCGCCGGCGGACCCTCGGTCCGGTGGCAGCCCGAGCACGGCGCCCGCATCGGCGTCATGCCCCGCGACGGCGGGAACGACGACGTCCGCTGGATCGACGTCGAGCCCTTCTACGTCTTCCACTTCCTCAACGCGTTCGACGACGGCGACGGCACCGTCGTGGTCGACGGCTGCCGCTCGGCCAGGCTCCCCACCGCCTTCGGCGACGAGGAGCTGGACGCCCCGGTCCGTCCGGCGCTGCACCGGTGGCGCATCGACCCGACGGCGGGCACCGTCACCGACGAACCGATCGGCGACCGGCCCGTCGACTTCCCGCGGGTGTCACCGGCCACCGAGACCCGACCCAACCGCTACGGCTACGTCGCCCGCGCCAGCACCTGGGACACCGACATCGCCCGCTTCGACGGGTTCGTCAAGCACGACCTGGCGCGCGGCACGTCGACCGCCCACACGTTCGGTCCGGGGAAGGTCTCCGGCGAGCCGGTGTTCGCTCCCGATGCCGGCGGGGGGGACGAGGACGCAGGCTGGCTGCTCACCTTCGTCGAGGACCTGGCCACCCGCACCTCGACGGTCGAGATCGTCGACGCCCGCGACCTCGCCGCCGGCTCGGTGGCCTCGGTCGCGATCCCGCGGCGCGTGCCGTTCGGGTTCCACGGCTCCTGGCTCCCGTCGGCGTGACCCGAACCGTTTGCATAGTCATGCACTGTGGCGGATAGGCTCCGACCGATGATCACCGTCGGCATCCTGGGGGCATCCGGCTACGCCGGGTCCGAGCTGCTCCGGCTCCTCGCGTCGCACCCCGAGCTCGAGGTGCGCCTGGCCGGCGCCGAGAGCCAGGCCGGCACCCCGGTGGCCGACCTGTACCCCAACCTCGCCGCCGCCTACCCCGACCTGCACTTCACGCCGGCCACGGCCGATGACTGCGCCGGCCTCGACCTCGTGTTCCTCGGCCTGCCCCACGGCCTCAGCCAGGCGATCGTGCCCGAGCTGCGGGGCCGGGTGAAGTGGATCGTCGACGCCGCGGCCGACTTCCGGCTCAAGGACCCCGCCCTCTACGACCAGTGGTACGGCCAGGCCCACCCCGCGCCCGACCTGCTCGCCGAGGCCGCCTACGGCATCCCCGAGCTGTTCCGGGACGAGCTGGCGGGCGCCGACCTGGTGGCCGTGGCCGGCTGCTACCCGACGGGTGCGGCCCTGGCGCTCGCCCCGTTCGTGCGGGCCGGCCTGGTCGAGACCACCGGGGTGATCGTCGACGCGGCCTCCGGCCTGAGCGGGGCCGGCCGGCCGGCCAAGGCCCACACCACCTTCGCCGCCGCCTCCGAGAACATGACCGCCTACGGGCTCCTCGACCACCGTCACACGCCCGAGATCGAGCAGGCCACCGGGGCCCAGGTGCTGTTCACCCCGCACCTCGTCCCCATGACGCGGGGCATCCTGTCGACGATCTACGCCACGCCCGTCCCGGGCGCCAGCACCGACGACCTCCTGGCCTGCCTGCCCGACACCTACGCCGGCGAGCCGTTCGTGGTCGTCGACGAGCGGATCCCGCAGACCAAGGCCGTGAGCGGCTCGAACTGCGCCCACCTCACCGCCCGCCACGACACCCGCACCGGGCGGCTGCTGGTGATCTCGGCCATCGACAACCTGGTGAAGGGCACGTCGGGGCAGGCGATCCAGTGCGCCAACGTCCTGGCCGGCCTGCCCGAGACGACCGGCCTGCCGCTCACGGGGCTCCTCCCGTGAGCGCCACCGACCGGGCCAACGTCCTGCTCGAGGCCCTGCCCTACATCCAGCGGTTCCGCCAGAAGGTCGTGGTCATCAAGTTCGGCGGCAACGCCATGGTCGATCCGGGCCTCGCCGACTCCTTCGCCGCCGACATCGTGCTGCTCCACGCCGTCGGGCTCCGGCCCGTGGTCGTGCACGGCGGCGGGCCCCAGATCGGCGAGCTCCTCGCCCGGCTCGGCATCGAGTCGGAGTTCAAGGACGGCTTGCGGGTCACCGACGCCGACACCCTCGACGTGGCCCGGATGGTCCTCGTGGGCAAGGTCAACCGCGACATCGTCGGCGCCATCAACACCCACGGCCCGCTCGCCGTCGGCCTGTCCGGTGAGGACGCCGGGCTCATCACCTCGGTGGCCCGCGACCCCGAGCTCGGCTACGTGGGCGACGTCGAGTCCGTGAACCCCGCCATCCTCCACCGCCTCCTCGCCGAGGAGCTGATCCCCGTGGTGTCCACCATCGGGGGCAGCGCCGACGGGCAGGCGTACAACATCAATGCCGACACCGTGGCCGGCGCGCTGGCTGCCTCGCTCCACGCCGAGAAGGTCATCTACCTCACCGACGTGCCCGGCCTGCTCGAGGACGTGTCCGATCCCGGCTCCCTCATCAGCGAGACGACGGTGGGCGAGCTGCGCCGCAAGATCGCCGACGGCGAGCTCACCGGCGGGATGATCCCCAAGATCGACGCCGCCGTGGCCGCGGTGGAGCACGGCGTGCCCGCGGCGCACCTGCTCGACGGGCGCCTCGAGCACGTCGTGCTGCTGGAGCTGTTCTCCGACGAGGGCGTCGGCACCATGATCACCCGCCACCCCCAGACGGGGGACACGAGGGGAGCGACGTCGTGACCGACGCGAAGCAGGCCCACGCCCGGGCGATGGGCGCACCGCAGGAGCTGGGCGCGTGCCCGCTCATGCCCACCTACGGCGCCCCGCAGGTCCGCTTCGTGCGCGGCCAGGGAACCGAGCTGTGGGACGGCGAGGGGAAGCGCCACCTCGACTTCCTCTCCGGCCTGGCGGTCGTCTCCCTCGGCCACGCCAACCCCGTGGTCGCCGACGCCATCGCCGAGCAGGCCCGGACGCTGTGCCACGTCTCCAACCTGTTCGGCACCGAGCCGGGCTGGGAGGTGGCCGTCGCCCTCGACGAGCTGCTCCGCCACGGCAACGAGGGCGCATCCCGCTACCAGACCTTCTTCTGCAACTCGGGTGCCGAGTCGAACGAGGCCGCCATCAAGCTGGCTCGCAAGTTCGGCGGGCGGGGCCGCCACGACGTGGTCTGCGCCTTCTCGTCCTTCCACGGCCGCACCCTGGCCACGCTCCACGCCACCGGCCAGCCCCAGAAGTGGGAGGCCTTCCAACCGCTGCCCGAGGGCTTCCGCCACGTGCCGTGGAACGACCTCGACGCGCTCGAGCAGTGCCTCGACGCCTCGGTCGCGGCGGTGCTGCTCGAGCCGGTGCAGGGCGAGGGCGGCGTGAACCCCGCCACCGCTGCGTACTTCCAGGGCGTCGAGCGCCTCTGCCGCGAGCGGGGGATCCTGTTCATGGTCGACGAGGTCCAGACCGGCCTCGGCCGCACGGGCGAGTGGTTCGGCTTCCAGCACTTCGGCGTCCAGCCCGACGTGGTCACCATGGCCAAGGCCCTCGGCAACGGGATGCCCATCGGCGCCTGCGCCGCCAAGGTCGAGGTCGCCGCAGCCTTCGAGCCCGGCGACCACGCCACCACCTATGGCGGCCAGCCCCTCGCCGCCTCGGCCGCCAAGGCCGTGCTGGGGGAGATGCGCCGGCTCGACATCCCGGCCGTGGCGACTCGGGCGGGCGAGCGGCTGCGCAGCGCCCTGGCAGCGCTGCCCGCCGTGACGACGGTGCGAGGGCTCGGTCTGCTGGTCGCGGCCGAGCTCGACGTCGACGCCCTCGGCCGTGACGCGAAGGCGGTCGCGTCCGAGCTGCTCGACCGTGGCCTCGTGGTCAACGCCGTCACCGGCAGCGCCCTGCGCCTGGCCCCGCCGCTCACGGTCACCGACGTCGAGATCGACGAAGCCGTCGCCATGGTCGCGGCGGTCCTCGAGGGGAGCGCAGCGTGATCCCCACCCGCCACCTCCTCGAGGTCGACGACCTCGCGCCGGGCGAGCTGGTCCGCATCCTCGAGCTCAGCGACAAGCCCGCCGCGACAGACGGCGCCGTCAGCGGCGAGCTCGCCGGCCGCAGCGTGGGGCTCTACTTCGAGAAGCCCAGCCTGCGCACCCGCCACTCGACCGAGGCCGCCGTGACCCGCCTCGGCGGCCATCCGCTCACCTTCACCAACGCCGAGGTCGGCATCGGCACCCGCGAACCGGCAGGCGACATCGCCCAGGTGCTGTCCGGCTTCCACGCCACCCTGGGTGCCCGCGTGTTCGACCACCAGGTCCTCGAGGACATGGCCGCCGCCTCGTCGGTCCCGATCATCAACCTGCTGTCCGACCTGGGCCACCCCTGCCAGGCGCTGGCCGACCTGCGGACGATGCGCGACGAGCTCGGATCCCTGTCGGGCCGCACCGTGTGCTGGATCGGCGACTACAACAACGTGGCCCGCAGCCTCTCCCTCGGCGCCGCCATGTGCGGCATGCAGGTCCGCATCGCGTCGCCCGTCGGCTACGGCCCCTCGGGCGTGGACGTCGACCGCCTCCGGGCGGCCGGCCTGGCGACCGCGCCGTTCGTCACGACCCACGCCGCCGAGGCCGCCGAGGGCGCCGACGCGGTCCACACCGACGTGTGGGCCTCCATGGGCCAGGAGGAGGAGTCCGAAGCCCGCCGCCGGGCGTTCGAGGGCTTCCAGGTCGACGACCGGGTCATGGCGGCGGCCGGCGAGTCGGCGATCTTCATGCACTGCCTGCCCGCCCACCGGGGCGAGGAGGTCTCCGCGTCCGTGGCCGACGGCCCGCAGTCGCGCATGTACGTCCAGGCCCACAACCGGATGCACGCCATGATCGGGCTCTTCCGCTGGCTGGTCGAGATCGAGGCCATCCGGTGACCGCGCCCCGCACCCCGCGCGGTCCACGGCTCACCAAGCCCCAGCGCCAGCACCGGATCCAGCGGCTGCTCGAGGACCAGGCGGTCTCCACGCAGGAGCAGCTGGTCGAGCTCCTCGCCGCCGACGGCGTCGTGGCCACCCAGGCCACGGTGTCGCGCGACCTCGAGGACCTCGGCGCCATCAAGGTCCGGGTGCCCGGCGGCGAGACCGTCTACGCCGTGCCGGCCATGCCGAAGGACGCCGTCGCGCCCGAGGAGCACCTGCGGCGCGTCTGCAGCGAGTGGGTGGTCGAGGTCGCCCACTCCGGGAACATCGTCGTCCTGCGCACCCCGCCCGGGTCGGCCCACGTCGTCGGCTCCGCCCTCGACCGCACCGGCCTGCCCGACGTGCTCGGCACCGTCGCCGGCGACGACACCCTGCTGCTCGTCGTCGCCGAGACCGCCACCGGCCAGTCCGTGGCCCACCGCATCAGCGACCTCGCCGGCCTCTGACCAGCGCTTTCGTCCCCCGACACCCCACCCCGAGAAACTGGCAGCCCTCCCGTCGCACCGGCGGAGGCGCACCACCCCTGCACAAGGAGCCCACACCATGGCCAAGCGAGTCGTCCTCGCCTACAGCGGCGGCCTCGACACCTCCGTCGCCGTCCGCTGGCTGATCGAGAACGAGGGTGTGGAGGTCATCGCCCTCGCCGTCGACGTCGGCCAGGCCGCCGAGGACTGGGACGTCGTGCGCGAGCGCGCCCGGGCCGCCGGCGCGGTGGAGGCCGTCGTGGTCGACGCCCGGGAGGAGTTCGCCCGGGACTTCTGCATGCCGGCGCTGCGGGCCAACGCCATGTACGAGAACCGCTACCCGCTCGTGTCGGCGCTGTCCCGACCGGTCATCGTGAAGCACCTCGTGGAGGCGGCCCGGTTCCACGGCGCCGACGCCGTGGGCCACGGCTGCACCGGCAAGGGCAACGACCAGGTGCGCTTCGAGGTCTCCACCCGGGCCCTGGCGCCGGACCTCGAGATCATGGCGCCGGTGCGGTCGTGGGGGATGACCCGCGAGGAGGCGATCTACTACGCCTACGACCACGACATCCCGATCCAGGCGACGAAGGAGAAGGTGTACTCCATCGACGACAACCTGATGGGCCGGGCCATCGAGTGCGGCGAGATGGAGGACCCGTGGGCCAAGCCGCCCCAGGGCGTGTGGCTGCTCACGAAGCAGACCGCCACCGACGAGCGCACCGTCACCATCGGGTTCGAGCAGGGCATGCCGGTCAGCATCGACGGGGCGGCCAAGTCGCCCGCCGAGGTGATCCACGAGCTGAACGCGCTGGTGGGCTCCTACGGCTGGGGTCGCATCGACATGGTCGAGAACCGTCGCGTGGGCATCAAGAGCCGCGAGACCTACGAGTGCCCGGCCTCCCTCGCCCTCATCAAGGCCCACGTCGACCTCGAGTCCATCTGCCTCGAGCGCGACCTGCAGCGCGAGAAGTACCGCCTCGAGTCCCGCTACGCCGAGCTGGTCTACGACGGCCTGTGGTTCTCGCCGCTGCGCGAGGCGCTCGACGCCTTCATCGCCGAGTCCCAGAAGCACGTGACCGGTGAGGTCCGCCTGCACCTGGCCCCCAACACCTGCGAGGTCGAGGGCCGGCGGTCCGACACCAGCCTGTACGACTACGGCCTGGCCACCTACGACGCCGAGGACTCGTTCCGCCACGAGGACTCCGCCGGCTTCGTGCGGCTGTGGGGCCTCGGCATCGAGACCTGGTCGCAGCGCCAGGGCCCCGGCGCGGTCAAGCGCTGAGCCGCCAGCCATGGACGAGGACGCAGCCGGCAGCACGCTCTGGCACGGCCGGTTCGAGTCGGGACCGGCCGAGGACCTGCTCGCCTACACGGTGAGCCTGCCCTTCGACCAGCAGCTCTTCCCCGACGACATCGAGGGCAGCCGCGCCCACGTGCGGGGCCTCGGCCGGGCCGGGATCCTCGCCGACGACGAGGTCCGCTCGGTGCTGGAGGCCCTCGACCAGGTCGACGCCGAGCTGACCGGGGGCACCTTCCGGTTCGTCGGGTCCGACGAGGACATCCACACCGCGGTCGAGCGCCGCGTCACCGAGCTGGCCGGGTCGGCCGGCGCCAAGATCCACACCGGCCGGAGCCGCAACGACCAGGTGGCCACCGACCTGCGCCTGTGGTGCAAGCGCGAGCTGCTGGCGGTGGCCGGCGACGTGCTCGCCCTCCAGCAGGTCCTGCTCGACCGGGCCGAGGCGGCCGGCGAGGCCTACCTGCCCGGCTACACGCACCTGCAGCGCGCCCAGCCCGTCCTGCTGGCCCACCACCTCCTGGCCCATGCCTGGGCGCTCGCCCGCGACGTCGACCGGCTCCTCGACGCCCGCCGGCGCCTCGACGTGTCGCCGCTCGGCGCCGGCGCCCTCGCCGGGTCGTCCCTGCCGCTCGATCCGTCGTCGGTGGCCGAGGACCTCGGCTTCGCCGGCGTGTTCGACAACAGCCTGGATGCCGTGAGCGACCGGGACTTCGTGGCCGAGTCGCTCTTCGCCGTCACCATGGTCGCCATCCACCTGTCGCGGATGGGGGAGGAGATCGTGCTGTGGAGCAGCGACGAGTTCGGCTTCGTCCGCCTGGACGACGGCTACTCCACCGGGTCGTCGATGCTCCCGCAGAAGAAGAACCCGGACATCGCCGAGCTGGCGCGGGGCAAGGCCGGACGGGTCATCGGCGACCTCACCGGCCTGCTCGCCACGCTCAAGGGCCTGCCGATGGCGTACAACCGGGACCTGCAGGAGGACAAGGAGCCGCTGTTCGACGCCGTCCACCAGGTGCGCCTGGCGCTGCGGGCCACCGCCGGGCAGTACGCCACGCTCACGATGAAGACCGACCGGATGGCGGAGGCCGCCGACGCGCCCACCTCGGCGGCCACCGACCTGGCCGAGTTCCTGGTGCGGGCCGGCACGCCCTTCCGCGATGCCCACGCCGTGGTCGGCGCGCTGGTGCGCGAGACCGTCGACCGGGGTGCCTCGCTGGCCGACCTGGTCGCAGCCCACCCCGACCTCGGCCCCGACGCCGCCGCGCTCATCCGGCCGGGCGTCCCGGTGCGGATGCGCACCACCCACGGCGGCGCCGGGCCCGCCGCGGTGGCGGACCAGATGGAGCGCTTCCGGGCCCGCCTGGCCGCCGACCGAGCCCGGGTGGAGGACTGATGCGCTACTCGATCGACGTCCGCTACTCCGAGTGCGACATGCAGCAGGTGGTCCACAACAGCGTGTACCTGCGCTGGTGCGACGACCTGGCCGACGCCTTCTTCCGCGACCTGGCCGTCGGCCTCGAGTCGGGCAGCTGGGACTGCATGGTCAAGGCGGCCTCGATCACGTGGTCGGCGCCGGCCCGGCTGCGGGACACCGTCGACATCGACGTCGACATCAGCCGGTTCGGCACGACGTCCTTCGACGTCACCTACACCGGCACCAAGGCGGGCGACCCGCTCTTCGAGGCGAAGATGGTCTACGTCTGCGTGGTGCCGGGCACGCTCGACACCGCACCGGTGCCGCCCGCGCTGCGCGAGGCCGTGGCGGGCCGTGGCTGACCCCGGTCCGCTGGTGGGGCGCGGCCGGGCGGCAGACGTCTACGACGTGGGCGGCGGCCGGGTGCTGCGCCGCTACCGGACCGACCACGACTCGGGTCCGGAGGCCGAGCTGATGGCGCACCTGGCCCGGCACGGGTTCCCCGTCCCGGCGGTGCACGACGTCGACGGCCCGGACCTGGTCATGGACCGGGTCGACGGGCCCTCGCAGCTCGACGACATCGAGCGCCGGCCGTGGCGGGTCGCGGCCCACGGGCGCACCCTCGCCGACCTCCACCGGCGACTCGACGACGTCCCGGCGCCCGACGGCGGAGCCGGGCGCATCGTGCACCTCGACCTGCACCCCGGCAACGTCCTGTGCGCGCCCGGTGGTCCGGTCGTCATCGACTGGTCCAACGGTCGGGTCGGTGACGGCCACGAGGACGTGGCCACGACCTGGATGCTCCTCGCCGCGGGCCGGCCCGACGGCGGTGCCGCCATCCAGGTCCTGGCCGCCCTGCTGCGCCGCCGGCTCCTGCGGGCGTTCCTGTCCGGCGTCGACGTCCGCGCCGCTCGCACCGTCCTGCCGGCGGTGTGCGAGCGCAAGCTGGACGACCCCAACATGGGGGCGGGGGAGCGCGACGCGATCCGGGCCCTGGCCGCGGCCGAGGGCGCGTGAAGCGGGTCGACCGGGCCCTGCTCGCCCGCGACCCGCGCGACGTCGCTCCCGATCTGCTCGGCAAGGTGCTCGCCCACGACCTGCCGTCGGGCCGGCGGGCGGGGCGCATCGTGGAGGTCGAGGCCTACTGCGGGCCCATCGACCCCGGGGCCCACACCTACCGGGGCCGCACCGCCCGCAACGCCACGATGTTCGGTCCCGCCGGTCTGCTGTACGTGTACTTCACCTACGGCATGCACTGGTGCGCCAACGTGGTCTGCGGCGACGAGGACGAGGGCGTCGCCGTGCTCGTCCGGGCCCTGGCGCCACTCGAGGGCATCGAGGACATGCGCGCCGCCCGGGGACCGGCCGCCGCCCGCGAGCGCGACCTGTGCAGCGGTCCGGCGAAGCTGGCCCAGGCCCTCGGACTGCACGGCGAGCACGACGGCCTCGACCTGCTGGGCGACGGCCCCGTGGGCCTGTGGGACGACGGCACCCGGCCGCCCGCCGAGCCGGTGCAGGCCACGCGCATCGGCCTGTCCGCCGGCGCCGAGCACCCGTGGCGCTGGTACGTGGCCGGCGACCCGAACGTCTCCCGCCGCTGACGGAGCCGAGCCGTCAGGCGAGGCGTCCCAGAGGCACGGTGCCCTGCGGCGGCGCAGCCGCCGACCGACGCGCGGGAGGACGTGATGATCCGTGCGGATCCGGAGCCGAGCCGTCAGGCGAGGCGACCCAGAGGCACGGTGCCCGACGGCGGCGCAGCCGCCGACCGACGCGCGGGAGGACGTGATGATCCGTGCGGATGCCAACCGACGCGCGGGAGGACGTGATGATCCGTGCGGATCTTGAGGCCTAGCCTCCCGACGTGCCCGGCACCGACCAGCGCCCCCTCGCCGCCGACGATCCGGCGCTGCGCGCCTCGGACCGGCTCGCCGACGCACGGGCGGCCGTCGCCGGCGCCGACGTCGACCCCGCCGCCGAGCGCCACCGCCGCACGATCCTCGACTTCGTCGACGCCCACGACGATGCCCTCCACCGGTCGTGCCGGTCCGGGCACCTCACCGGCTCGGCGCTCGTCGTCGACGACGCCGGCGAGCGCATCGTGGTCCTGCACCACCGCAAGCTCGACCGGTGGCTCCAGCCCGGCGGCCACTGCGACGGCGACGCGAACCTGGCTGCCGTGGCGCTGCGGGAGGCAGCAGAGGAGACGGGCATCGACGGCCTGCGGGTGCTGCCCGTCGCCGTCGACCTCGACGTCCACGAGGTCGACCCGCCCGACGACGGTCCCCACCTCCACCTCGACGTGCGCCACCTCGTGCTCGCCCCGCCCGGCGCCGAGCCGCGAGGGAACCACGAGTCCAACGACATCCGCTGGGCAGCGCTCGACGAGCTGGACGCCCTCGGGATCGACGAGGGCACGTGGCGCATGGTCCGCCACGGACTGGCCCGCCACCGGGGGCTGGCGCACCGTTGAGCGACGGACCGGGCCTCCTCGAGCTGGGCTGGGACCAGTCCCGCCAGCGTGAGGTCGTGGCCCTCGGCGCCACCGACGGGGTGCCGGGCCGTGTGGTGCGCCAGGACCGCGGCTGGGTGCAGGTCGCCCGGGCCGACGGCGTCCACCCCGCCCGCACCCGGGCCGACCGGGTCGGCACACCCGTCGTCGGGGACTGGGTCGTCGTCGTCGACGACGAGGTCGCGGCCGTGCTCGAGCGACGCGGGGTGCTGCGCCGGGCCGACCCGGTGGGGGAGGGCGAGCAGGTCCTGGCGGCAAACCTCGACCGGGTGCTCGTCGTCCTCGGCCTCGACCGGCCCGTGAAGGCCGGTCGCATCCAGCGGGCCGCAGCCCAGGCCTGGGACGCCGGCGCCGAGCCCACCGTCGTGCTCACCAAGGCCGACCTCGTCCCCGACCCCGAGGACCGCCGCGCCGCGGTGGCCGCCGAGCACCCCGGCACCGAGGTCGTGGCCGTCTCGGCCCGCACGGGTGCGGGCGTGGCCGAGCTGGCGCAGGCGCTCGGCGGGGACACGGTGGTGCTGCTGGGGGAGTCCGGTGCGGGCAAGTCCAGCCTGCTCAACGCCCTGGCCGGTTCGGAGGTCGCCCTCACCGGCGACGTGCGGGCGTTCGACGCCAAGGGTCGCCACACGACCACCCGCCGGGAGCTGCACCTGCTCCCCGGCGGGGGGATCGTCGTGGACACGCCCGGCATCCGGGCCATCGGCCTGTGGGTGGACCCGGAGGCCATCGACGCCGCCTTCTCCGACATCGACGAGCTGTCCGCCCGCTGCCGCTTCAGCGACTGCACCCACGACCACGAGCCCGGCTGCGCCGTGCTCGCCGCCGTGGAGGCCGGCGAGCTGTCCCCGCAGCGGCTCGAGGCCTTCGGGGAGCTGCACGCCGAGGCCGAGTGGGCCCGGCGACCCGAGCACGAGCGGCGGCGCAAGCGCCCCTAGCTACCCCACGTCATCCGGGGTCACGCAGCTGTCCATGTCGTTGATGCGGGCGAAGTCGTCGATCAGCACGTCGATCTGGAACCCGCCCCGGTCCGTCACGGCGAAGGGCTGGTCGTAGCGCTCGGACGACGGGTCCCGCTGGGCCTCGGCGTACGCCCGCCGGTCCTGGAGGAAGGTCCGGTAGTCGTCCAGCCAGCGGGCCACCGCGTCCGCCTCGTCGGCGTCGCGCGGCGGCACCAGG
Source organism: Acidimicrobiaceae bacterium (assembly GCA_036675575.1). Classification (GTDB taxonomy): domain Bacteria; phylum Actinomycetota; class Acidimicrobiia; order Acidimicrobiales; family Salinilacustritrichaceae; genus Salinilacustrithrix. The sequence continues at coordinate 13,197 of JAKFET010000186.1, read as the reverse complement.
CCGGCCAGGCGGGTGACCATGACCTCGAGCTCCTCGGTGCCCCGGTCCAGCAGGTCGGCCCGCTCCTCGGGGGAGTCCACCTCGTTGGCGAATGGCAGCTTGGCGAAGACCGCCGAGGACTCGGCACAGGTCTCCTCGGCGGCGGCCGTGTAGGCGGTGTCGCCCATGCGGTCCCGTGGGTCGGCCCGTCCCTCGAAGAAGGTGAGGTACATCACGTAGCCCCAGATGCCCACGAAGCTCGCCACCACCGCCAGCACGCCGATGCGCCGGAGGCGCCGCCGGGACTCGCTCGGGCCGGTGGGGTCGGTGTCGGTCACGCCCCGATGCTCGCCCGCCGCCGGTCGCCGGCGCCAACCGCCCGGAAGGCCGTCGGGCCCTCGCAGGCACCTCGCGTACTGTCGGCCCCATGAGCACCCTCCTCGACGACCTCCGGGCCCGGGGCCTCGTGCAGGACAGCACGGACCTCGGATCCCTGGCCGAACGCCTCGACGAGGGGCCCGTCTCGCTCTACTACGGCTGCGACCCGTCCGCGCCGAGCCTGCACGCCGGCAACCTCATCGGGCTGCTGGTGCTGCGCCGCTTCGCCGACGCGGGCCACCGCCCCGTCGCCCTGGTCGGCGGCGCCACCGGGATGATCGGCGACCCCGGCGGGCGCTCCGAGGAGCGCAACCTGCTCGACGAGCAGACGCTGGCCGCC
>JAKFET010000186.1:0-7500 GCA_036675575.1 Acidimicrobiaceae bacterium | reverse complement strand
ACTCAGGTGGATAGGTAGAGAATACCAAGGCGATCGGGAGAACTGTGGTTAAGGAACTCGGCAAATTGCCTCCGTAACTTCGGGAGAAGGAGGGCCCCAGTAGGGTGAAGGACTTCGCGTCCGGAGCTCGAGCGGGCCGCAGTGACCAGGGGAAAGCGACTGTTTACTAAAAACACAGCAGCGTGCGAAGCCGCAAGGCGCTGTATACGCTGTGACGCCTGCCCGGTGCCGGAAGGTTAATTGGAAGGGTTAGTCTTCGGACGAAGCTCTGAAATGAAGCCCCGGTAAACGGCGGCCGTAACTATAACGGTCCTAAGGTAGCGAAATTCCTTGTCGGGTAAGTTCCGACCTGCACGAATGGCGTAACGACTTTCCCACTGTCTCAACCACAGACCCGGCGAAATTGAAGTACGAGTAAAGATGCTCGTTAGCTGCAGCAGGACGGAAAGACCCCGTGGACCTTTACTATAGCTTGATATTGGGTTTGGATTTGCGTTGTGTAGGATAGGTGGGAGACTTGGAAGCATTGGCGCTAGCCAGTGTGGAGTCATCGTTGAAATACCACCCTGCGTATGTCTGAACTCTAACCTACGTCCCTTATCGGGATGGGGAACAGTGTCAGGTGGGTAGTTTGACTGGGGCGGTCGCCTCCTAAATGGTAACGGAGGCGCCCAAAGGTTCTCTCAGACTGGTTGGCAATCAGTCGTCGAGTGCAATGGCACAAGAGAGCTTGACTGTGAGACTGACAAGTCGAACAGGGACGAAAGTCGGGCATAGTGACCCGGCGGTGGCGTGTGGAAGCGCCGTCGATCAACGGATAAAAGGTACCCCGGGGATAACAGGCTTATCTTCCCCAAGAGTCCATATCGACGGGAAGGTTTGGCACCTCGATGTCGGCTCATCGCATCCTGGGGCTGAAGCAGGTCCCAAGGGTTGGGCTGTTCGCCCATTAAAGCGGTACGCGAGCTGGGTTTAGAACGTCGTGAGACAGTTCGGTCCCTATCCGCTGCAGCCGGAAGAAGCTTGAGGAAGGCTATCCCTAGTACGAGAGGACCGGGATGGACGCAGCTCTCGTGTGCCAGTTGTCCTGCCAAGGGCACGGCTGGTTAGCGACCTGCGGAAAGGATAAGCGCTGAAGGCATCTAAGCGCGAAACCTGTTCCAAGATGAGGCTTCTCACTGGGTCAACCAGGTAAGGCCCGTGGTAGACCACCACGTTGATAGGCCGGATGTGTACGCACAGCAATGTGTTCAGCAGACCGGTACTAATCGGCCGAGGGCTTGGATTCATCCATGTTCGTGCTCGCTATGGAATGCTCGAGGAACACTCGAAGTCCCTTCGGGGACTCGTGTTCGTTGACAACCAAATTCTCGGTGGTGATAGCAACGGAGATACACCCGTTCCCATTCCGAACACGGAAGTTAAGCCCGTTCGCGCCGATGGTACTTGGGGGGAGACCCCCTGGGAGAGTAGGTCGCCGCCGGTTTCTTGAAGGGCCCTCGCATCGCGAGGGCCCTTCGCCGTTTTCGGCTCGGACCCGAGGCTTCGTGGGCCCGAAGGGGCCGGCGGTACGCTCGGCGGGATGCCCTCGCGCCCCGAAGACGACGATCGCCCACGCCGGAGTCCCGGCGGCGGTGACCGCCGGCCGTCCCGAGAGGGCCGTCCGCGCTCCGACCGCGCCCGGAGCGCCGGCGACGATCGTCGCCCTCGTCCCAGCAGTGGTGCGCGGGAAGGCGGGGCTCGTGGGGGAGCAGCTCGAGGCGCGGGACGCGCCGGGAGTGGCGGCAGCGTGGGACGATCCGGCCGACCGGGCGCGGATCGCGGGCGCGACGGTCGCGGCACGGGACGGCCTGGTCGTCCCGGCGACGAGCGAGGGCGCGACAGTCGCGGTGGAGACGCCCGCGGCCGTGGAACGGGTCGACCCGATGCCCGGGGCGGGCAGCGCAGCGCGGGATCGTCAGATCGTCCGTACCGCTCGCGCGACAACGCGCCCGGTCGCGACGGCGACCGCCCGCTCGAGCGAGGTCCGCGCCCCCCGATCAAGGGCAAGCGGCGCACGTTCGACGTCGACTCGGCGCCGAACGCCCGGGAGCGCAACCGTCCCGAGGGCGGCGAGGCGCCGACCGGCGAGCGCTGGGTCGACGAGGGCCCGGTCCGCAAGGCCGCCGGCGACGCAGTGGACCGAGGGGGTCGTCCCCCGAAGGCGCGCGCCGGGTCCGGTCGGGGCCGCGACGGTGCGCCGAAGCCGACGGGACGCTCGTCGCAGCGCCGGGCCGAACGGGCCACCAAGCGGGTCGAGGGCGCCCTGGAGATCGACCGCGAGCGGCTCCGCCGACGGCTGGGCCAGGCCCGCGCCGACCGGACCCTGGCGCGGATCGGCGAGGCGACCGCCGGCTACGCCGAGGACCGCTTCGAGGAGGTCCGCAAGACCCTGAAGCCGATCGCCGAGCTGATCCCGGAGGAGCCCGCCGTCCGTGAGCTCTACGGCCTGGCCCTCTACCGGCTCGGTCGGTGGCGCCAGGCGGCGGAGGAGCTCGAGGAGTTCGCCCGCCGGTCGGGATCCACCGAGCAGCACCCGGTCCTGGCAGACTGCTACCGGGCCCTCGGCCAGCACGACCGGGTCCAGGAGCTGTGGGACGAGATCGCCGAGGCGTCGCTGGCTGCGCCGCTCGTGGCCGAGGGCCGCATCGTCTACGCCGGGTCGCTCGCCGACCGGGGGATGCTGGTCGAGGCCATCGCCGTCCTGGAGGCGGGAGCGCTCGGCGACAAGACCCTGAAGGACCACCACCTGCGCATGCGCTACGTGCTCGGCGACCTGTACGACCGCGCCGGCGAGCAGCAGTCGGCGCGCCGGTGGTTTGAATCGGTGGCCTCCAAGGATCCGTCGTTCTTCGACGTGCGGGACCGCCTCCGTCAGCTCTGAGCGGGTTCCTGTCAGACCCGGCGCGGCACACTGGGAGCGGCTTCCCCCGGCACCCGCCCACCCTGCGCTCACGCGCCGGTGCGGCGCCCGCACGCCCGGAGGCCCGCGTGTCCACCACCCCCACCCCTGACGCCGCCGACCTGGACCTCGCCGTCCTCGTCGGCACCTTGAGCAGCGAGCCCGTCGAGCAGACCCTGCCGTCGGGATCGGTCCTGCTCCGCTACGAGGTCACGATCCGCGACCGCACGCCGGCCGACACCGTGCCGGTGTCCTGGCTGGACCCGCGCCGCCCGCCGAGCCTCGCTGCCGGCGACCGGGTCGTGGTGGTGGGCCGCGTGCGCCGCCGGTTCTTCCGGGCGGGGGGCGCCACCCGGAGCGCCACCGAGGTGCTGGCCACCTCCGTCAGCCGTCCGCGGAGCACCGGCGCGGCCCTGGCTGCCCTGGCCGAGGCGTCGGAGGTCGTCGCCCGAGGGCCGGGTTCGAGCTGACGGGGCGGCGGGGGAGAGAACGTGACCGTCCGGACGGGCGTCGGCCAGGATGGGAGCCGCTTCGGCTCCGCCCGCGACGCCGTCGTCCACCCCACCCACCGTCCCCACAGGGAGAGCATCGGATGAACCAGGAGCAGTTCGACAAGGTCAAGGGCCGGCGGGGCTTCATCGCCGCACTCGACCAGAGCGGGGGCAGCACGCCCAAGGCGCTGCGCGCCTACGGCGTCGAGGAGGACGAGTACGACGGCGACGTCGAGATGTTCGACCGCATCCACGAGATGCGCACCCGCATCATGACCTCGTCGGCGTTCACCGGAGAACGGGTCCTCGGCGCCATCCTGTTCGAGGACACCATGGACCGCTCCGTCGAGGGCAAGGACTCCCCGGCCTACCTGTGGGAGGAGAAGGGCATCGTCCCGTTCCTCAAGGTGGACAAGGGCCTCGACGACGAGGTCGACGGGGTCCAGATCATGAAGCCGATCCCCGGCCTCGAGGACCTGCTGCAGCGGGCCGTGGCCAAGGGCGTCTTCGGCACCAAGATGCGCTCCGTCATCAAGGAGGCCAACGCCAACGGCGTGGACGCCGTCCTCGAGCAGCAGTTCACCGTCGGCAAGGAGATCGTGGCGGCCGGCCTGGTCCCGATCCTGGAGCCCGAGGTCGACATCCACAGCAGCACCAAGGCCGAGGCCGAGGCGCTGCTGCGCGAGGGCACGCTCGCCCGCCTCGGCCAGCTCGGCGCCGACGAGATCGTGATGCTGAAGCTGACCCTGCCCGAGGAGGACGGCTTCTACCAGGACCTCGTCGACCACCCGAACGTCCTCGCCGTCGTGGCCCTGTCCGGCGGGTACAGCCGGGAGGAGGCCAACGCCCGCCTCAGCCGGAACCCCGGCGTGATCGCCAGCTTCTCCCGTGCCCTCACCGAGAGCCTCACCGCCCAGCAGTCGGCCGAGGAGTTCGACGCCGCGCTGGACGACGCGGTCGAGAGCATCTACCGGGCCTCCATCGCGTAGTCCGACACCGCCGTTCGGCACCGTGCCCCCGGCCCCCTGCCGGGGGCACGGTCGCGTCCGGGGACCCCAGACCCTGTCGCGCCGGGTCTGAAGCCTCGCGCACGTCGTCCCGAGCCGCCGCTATGGTCGAACTCGTTGACAACGACGTCATCGCAACGAGGGGGGACGGTGTCTGACACCTCCACGAAGTCCGCCGACCAGCGTCGGGAGACGGTCGACCGGGTCATCATCCGGTTCGCCGGAGACTCCGGCGACGGGATGCAGCTCACGGGCGACCGCTTCACCAGTGCGTCGGCCCTGTTCGGCAACGACCTGGCCACCCTGCCGGACTTCCCGGCCGAGATCCGGGCGCCGGCGGGCACGATCGCCGGCGTCTCGGCGTTCCAGGTCCACATCTCGGACCACGACATCACGACGCCCGGCGACGCGCCGGACGTGCTCGTGGCCATGAACCCGGCCGCGCTGCGCAGTGACCTGCAGCGACTGAAGGGCAACGGCTCGGTGATCCTGAACACCGACGCGTTCACCGAGCGGAACCTGGAGAAGGCCGGCTACGCCGCCGATCCCCGCAGCGACGGCACCCTGGACGGGTTCAAGGTCTACGAGGTCCAGATGACCGAGATGACCAAGAAGTCGGTCGAGCACCTGGGCGTGAAGCCGCGCGACGCCGAGCGCTCCAAGAACTTCTTCGCCCTCGGCCTCGTGTCCTGGATGTACACCCGTCCGGCGGAGCCGACCCTCGACTGGATCCACCAGAAGTTCGCCAAGACCCCGCAGGTGGCCGACGCCAACGTCGCCGCGTTCAAGGCCGGCCACGCCTTCGGCGAGACCGCCGAGCTGTTCGACCACGCCTACGAGGTCAAGCCGGCGGTCAAGCTCCCGGGCACCTACACCAACATCACCGGCAACGTCGCGCTCGCCTGGGGCCTGATCGCGGCGTCGCAGCTGGCCGACATGCCGCTGTTCCTCGGCTCGTACCCGATCACCCCGGCGTCGGACATCCTGCACGAGCTGTCCAAGCACAAGAACTTCGGGGTGCGCACCCTGCAGGCCGAGGACGAGATCGCCGGGGTCGGTTCTGCCATCGGCGCGGCCTACGGCGGGCACCTGGCCGTGACCACCACCTCGGGACCGGGCGTCGCGCTCAAGGGCGAGGCCATCGGGCTGGCCGTGAGCCTCGAGCTGCCGCTGGTGGTCGTCGACATCCAGCGAGGTGGTCCCTCCACCGGCCTGCCCACCAAGACCGAGGCGTCGGACCTGCTCATGGCCCTGTACGGCCGCCACGGCGAGTCGCCGATGCCCATCGTGGCGGCGTCCACGCCGGCGGGCTGCTTCGACGCCGCGATCGAGGCGTGCCGCATCGCCCTCAAGTACCGCACACCGGTGTTCCTGCTCTCCGACGGGTACCTGGCCAACGGCGCCGAGCCGTGGCGCCTGCCCGACGTGGACTCGCTGCCCGACATCTCCACGACCTTCGCCACCGAGGCCAACGGGACCAACGACGCAGGCGACCCGGTGCACCACCCCTACGAGCGTGATCCCGAGACCCTGGCCCGGGCGTGGGCGCTGCCCGGCACGCCCGGCCTCGAGCACCGCATCGGCGGGCTCGAGAAGGGCGACGGACACGGCAACATCTCCTACGACCCCGCCAACCACGACTTCATGGTCCGCACCCGCCAGGCCAAGGTCGACCGGATCGCCGACTCCCTGCCCCCGCTCGCCGTCGACGACCCCGGCGCCCAGGACGGCCACGGCGCGAAGGTCCTCGTCCTCGGCTGGGGCTCGACCTACGGCCCCATCGGCGCCGGCGTCCGCCGCGTCCGCAAGGCCGGCTACCGCGTCGCCCAGGCCCACCTGCGCCACCTCAACCCCTTCCCGGCCGACCTCGGCGACATCCTGCACCGCTACGACAAGGTGCTGGTGCCCGAGATGAACCTCGGCCAGCTCTCCCTGCTCCTACGCGGCAAATACCTCATCGACGTCGTCGGCTACAACGAAGTCCGCGGCCTCCCCCTCAAAGCAGCCGTCCTCGCCGACGTCATCGGCCAACTGGTCGCCGACGCCGAGGGCATCGAGGTCGACCTGACACCTAAGGAGAGCAACGATGACTGAGCTCGGCATCCCCGCCTTCCGGTCCGGCATCGACGACGTGCCCACCACGGACCTCCCGCAGACCGGCAAGGACTTCACCTCCGACCAGGAGGTGCGCTGGTGCCCCGGTTGTGGTGACTACGCCGTGCTGAAGGCCGTGCAGTCGTTCCTGCCCGACCTCGGGCTGCGTCGCGAGAACATCGTGTTCATCTCCGGGATCGGCTGCTCCTCGCGGTTCCCCTACTACCTCGACACCTACGGCATGCACTCCATCCACGGCCGGGCACCGACGATCGCCACCGGCATCGCCACCGCCCGCGAGGACCTCTCGGTCTGGGTCGTCACCGGCGACGGCGACGCGCTGTCGATCGGCGGCAACCACCTGATGCACACCCTGCGCCGCAACGTGAACATGACGATCCTGCTGTTCAACAACCGGATCTACGGCCTCACCAAGGGCCAGTACTCCCCCACCTCCGAAACCGGCAAGGTCACCAAGTCCACCCCGATGGGCTCCCTCGACCACCCCTTCAACCCCGTCTCCCTGGCCCTCGGCGCCGAAGCCACCTTCGTCGCCCGCACCATCGACTCCGACCGCAAGCACCTCACCACGGTCCTCGCCGCGGCCGCCGCCCACCGCGGCACCTCACTGGTCGAGATCTACCAGAACTGCCCGATCTTCAACGACGGCGCCTTCGACGCGATCAAGAACCCCGACACCAAGGCCGACGCCATCATCCCCCTCGTCCACGGCGAGCCCGTGACCTTCGGCGTCCCCGACCAAGACGGCCGTGGCACCAAGGCCCTGGTGCGCGACCAGACCAGCGGCGGCGTGAAGGTCGTCGCGACCGCCGACGTCGACGCCGCCGACATCATCGTCCACGACGCCCACAACGACGACCCCACCATGGCGTTCGCGATCTCCCGACTCACCGACGCCGGCTACCTCAACACCTCACCCATCGGCATCTTCCGCCAGGTCCAGCGC
>JAKFET010000055.1:0-9678 GCA_036675575.1 Acidimicrobiaceae bacterium | reverse complement strand
GGTCATGAGGGCGACGGCTTCCTGGATCGTGAACGCCCGCTTGTAGCGGCGCGGCGAGGTGAGGGCGTCGAACACGTCCGCGATGGCCACGATCCGGCCCTCCACGGGGATCTGCTCGCCGGCGAGGCCGTGCGGGTAGCCGGTGCCGTCCCACCACTCGTGGTGCGCGAGGGCGATCGATGCGCCGAGCTCGAGGAGGGGCGACTCGGAGCCGGCGAGGATCTGGTGACCGAGCTCGGTGTGCGTGGCCATGATGCGGCGCTGCTCGTCGTCGAAGGGACCGTCGTGGAGCAGGACGTGGTCGGGGATTCCCAGCTTGCCGATGTCGTGCATGGGGCTGGCCAGGCGCACCTGCTCGCAGTGCTGCGGGTCGAGGCCGGCCCGGCGGGCGAGGATCGCCGCGTAGGCGCTCATCCGCTCGAGGTGGCTGCTGGTCTCCATGTCGCGGTGCTCGGCCGCCACCGACAGGCGGGTGATGGTCTCGGCGCGGCTGCGCTCGAGGGGGTGGGTGCGGGCGTCGACCAGCTGGGACAGGCGGTCACGGTGGGTCCGGTTCTCCTCCTCGAGGCGGCGCCAGTGCAGGGCGTTGGCGGCGTTGATGCGCGCCTCGGTCATCTCGAACGGCTTCAGCAGGTACCCCTGCACCCCGAGCGCCACGGCGCGCTCGGCCGTGTCCGGGTCGTCGACGCCGGTGGCCACCACCGCGCCGAGGACGGGGTCGAGCAGCCGCAGGGCGGACACGAGGGAGATGCCGTCGCCGTCGGGGAGCATGACGTCGGTGAAGACCACGTCCACGGTGTGGGGGTGGCGGACCAGGGCGGCGTGGGCCTCGCTCGCCGTGCCCACGACGTGCACGTGGTCGAAGTGCCCGGCGAAGAGGCGGCCGAGGGCGCGGGCGAGGGTGGGCTCGTCCTCGACCACGAGGAGCCCGCTCACGTCGCGACCTCGACCGGGCCGGCCACCGCATCGAGCAGCGACCGGCTCGTGAAGGGCTTGGCCACGAAGGTCGAGTGCTCTGCGACGAGCTGCTCGACGCTCAGCACGTCGCTCGAGTAGCCGGAGGCGTACACGACCCGGACGCCCGGCACGACGGCCCGGACCCGCTCGGCGACGTCGTGGCCCGTCAGGGTCCCGGGCAGCACGACGTCGGTCAGCAGCACGGTCGGGCGGAGGCCGTCGAGCACGGCGTCGACCGCCTCGTGCCCGTCGGCAGCCGCGACGACCGTGTGCCCCGCCCGCTCGAGCAGCCGCTGTGCGGCCCGGCGGACGGCCGGCTCGTCCTCGACGAGCAGGACGGCCTCCCGTCGAGCGTGCTCCGGCGTCGGCGGGCTGGTCACCTGGGCGAGCGCGGGCGGGCTCTCGGTGCAGGGCAGCTCGACCCGCACGCTCGTGCCGTGCCCGACCGTCGAGCGGATCCCGACGGAGCCGCCCATGCGGGTGGCGATGCCGTAGACGATGGCGAGCCCGAGGCCCGTGCCCTGGTCGGGGGACTTGGTCGAGAAGAACGGCTCGCAGGCGCGGTCGACGACGTCGGGCGCCATGCCGGCCCCGTCGTCGTCCACGGAGAGCGCCACCTGGCCGTCGGAGGCCGCGGTGCGCACCACGACGTGCAGCCCGGAGCCCACCGCCGCGTCCCGGGCGTTGACCACCAGGTTGAGCAGCACCTGCTCCAGCTCGGCCGGGTCGCCCAGCACGTGTGCGCCCGGCGCTCCCGGCAGGACCTGCAGGTCGATGTGCTCCCCGATCGTGCGGCGCAGGAGGTCCGCCATGTCGACGACGACGGCGTCCACCTCGAACTCCTCGCGGCGCGACAAGCCCCGGCGGCTGAAGGACAGGAGCTGCTTCGTCAGGCCCGACCCGCGCTGCGTGGCGTCGAGGATGGCCTCCACGTCGGCGACGGCAGCAGGGTCGTCGACCTCGGTCAGCACCAGCTCGGCCGTGGCGGCGATGGCGGCGAGCAGGTTGTTGAAGTCGTGAGCGATGCCGCCGGCCAGCTGGCCGATGCTCTCCATGCGCTGGGCCTGCTGCAGCTCGGCCTCGACGGCCGTGCGCTGCTCGGCGGCACGGTGCACGTCGTCGACGTCGGTGACCACGATCAGCAGGTCACCTCCGCGCTCGTCCGGGCGCATGCGGCCGACCCGGAGGTGGACCCAGTGCTCGGTCCCGTCGGCGGCCCGGACGCGGACGTCGCTGCCGTCGACCACGTCGCCGGTCCCGCCGGAGCCGCACAGGGCGCGGACGCGGTCGCGGTCCTCGGGCACGACCAGGGCGAAGAGCTCCCGCCCTGGTCGCGGGCCCTCGGCGGGGTGGCCGTAGAGGTGGTCGCGGTTGAGCACGTCCAGCTCGTCGCGCTCGACGTCCCAGCGCAGGATCACGTCGGGCGAGGCCAGCAGGGCGGCCCGGAACTGCTGGTCGGCGCGCTCGGCCGCAGCGAGGGCCTGGACGGCGGCATCGCGACGGCGGAGGGCCGTGGAGAGCAGGAGCGAGAGCACCAACGTGGCGATGACGCCGGCGCCGGTGACGGCGAGGGGGGAGATCGAGTGGCTGGGCTCGCCGGCCACCTCGATGAACAGGGGCTGGTCGCCCACCGTCGCCTGGAGCGTCGCCGTCGTGCCGGTGAGGGGGAGGGGGTCGTCGGTGGCCAGCACGGCACGGGACCGGTCGGCCACCTCGCCGGCGTACACGGCGAAGCGATCGGCTCCCGCCATCGGGGGGGAGGTGAACCGGCCGGTCTCGCCCACGTCGAAGAGGCGCAGCGCCGCCCAGGCCGAGCCGTCCCCGGCGACCGTGCCCGCAGCGAGGCCGAGCGTCGGCACGTCACCGCCCAGGACGAACCCGAAGGAGGAGTCGGCGACCAGCTGGCGCAGCTCTCGCGCCGGTCCGGGCGAGGCGAGGAAGGCCTCGGCGATCTCGCGCTGCGACGTCGTGGTCGCCTCGTCCGGTGCCGCCACCGTCGCCACGCGGAGCGTCTCGCCCGAGGCGTCGACCAGCACGTAGCCGCCGTCGAGGCCCTGGTCCTCCACGAAGCTCTGCTGCAGCAGCGGGTCGCCGCCCGTGACCGCTGCGACCGCGGCGAGCGACGACAGCTCGGCTTCGTAGCCGACGGCGAGGCCCTGGATCACGATCCCGATCTCGCTCGCGCCGCGCTCGAGGGAGATCTCGAGCTCGCGCTCGGCGTTCTGCTCGACGTCGCGACCGGCCAGCACGCTGACGGCCAGGCCGACGGCCAGGACGGCGAGGGGGACGAGGGTGCTGCGGCGGCGCATCACCGGCCGCCCGTGACGGTGGTCGTGGCCAGGAGTTCGACGGTCATGCTGCGAACAGTGGGGGGTGGGAGTCACCGCACCATCGGGCGTTCCTCAACGCTGCCTCAACGATGGCGGCACCCCCGCCCCCGCGAAGCGCCCATCTGGCACCATCTGGACATGGAGCGGGTGGTGAACGGGGCGTGCGTCCTCATCGTGGAGGACGAGCCCGCCATCCGCGAGGTGCTCGCCACGCTGCTCGCCCGGGACGGCTTCACCACCCACTCGTGCGCCACCGGCGCCGACGCACTGCCGGCGCTGGACGCCATGGCACCCGAGGTCGTGCTCCTCGACCTCGGTCTGCCGGACGTGAACGGCTTCGACCTCCTGCGTGCCATCCGGGCCCGGACCGGCGCGACCGTGATCGTGCTGTCCGGACGGGCCTCGGAGAGCGACCGGGTGTCGGCGCTCGAGCTCGGCGCCGACGACTACGTCGTGAAGCCGTTCCTCACCAGGGAGCTGGTGGCCAGGATCCGCGCCCACCTGCGCCGCAGCACCGCCCCCCTCGACCGTCCGGATCGCCCGCTGGTCGTCGGTGACCTCGAGATCGACCGGCGCAGCCGCGAGGTCACGGTGGCGGGACGGCCCGTGTCGCTCACGGCGCGAGAGTTCGACCTGTTGCACTTCCTGGCTGCTTCGCCCCGCCAGGTGTTCAGCCGCGACCAGATCCTCGAGCACGCATGGGGATCCTCGGTCGTGTGGCAGCAGGACGCCACGGTCACCGAGCACGTCCACCGCCTCCGCCAGAAGGTCGGGGCCGACCGCATCGTGACGGTGCGCAGCGTCGGCTACCGGTTCGAGCCGCTGGTGCCCGCCCACGTTGCGGAATAGGGGCCGGTCGCGCAATTGTTGACCCACGGAGTAGGGATTCGAACCGTCCCGCTCCGACCAGGTCCACCAGCACGAAGGCGAACACACGATGGCCGACTTCCGCGAGCTCCTCGCCGCCACCAAGGCCCAGATCCGCGAGATCGACACCGACGAGGCCGATCGCCTCCGCAGCGAGCGCGACGACGTCGTCATCCTCGACGTCCGAGAGCCCGACGAGAACGCCCAGGGCTCGATCCCCGGTGCGATCTTCATCCCGCGCGGGCAGCTCGAGTCCAACATCGAGAACAAGGTCCCGGACAAGGCGGCCACCGTGCTGATCCACTGCGCCTCGGGCGTCCGGTCGGCCTTCGCCGCCAAGACCCTCGCCGAGCTCGGCTACGGCGACGTGGCCTCCATCGCCGGCGGCTTCAACAAGTGGAAGGACGAGGGGCGCGACTGGGGCACCCCCAAGACCCTCACCCCGGAGCAGCGCAACCGCTACCAGCGCCACCTCCTGCTGCCCGAGGTGGACATCGAGGGCCAGATCAAGCTGCTCGAGGCCAAGGTGCTGCTCCTCGGCGCGGGCGGCCTCGGCTCGCCCGCTGCCCTGTACCTCGCTGCCGCCGGCGTGGGCACGCTCGGCATCATCGACATGGACGTGGTGGACGAGTCCAACCTGCAGCGCCAGATCCTGCACAACATGGACCGGATCGGCATGCGCAAGGTCGACTCGGCCAAGGAGACCCTGACCCGGCTCAACCCCGACGTCAGCGTCGTCACCCACGACGTGCGCCTCGATGCCAGCAACGTGCTCGACATCATCGGCGACTACGACATCGTCGTGGACGGCACGGACAACTTCCCGACCCGCTTCATGGTGAACGACGCCTCCGTGAAGCTCGGCATCCCGGTGGTCCACGGCTCGATCTTCCGCTTCGAGGGGATGGTGACGGTCTTCGACCCCAAGGACGGGCCGACCTACCGCGACATGGTCCCGGAGCCCCCGCCCGCCGAGCTGGCCCCCAGCTGCGCCGAGGCCGGCGTGCTCGGCGTCCTGCCCGGCATCGTGGGCTCGCTGCAGGCGATCGAGACCATCAAGCTGATCCTCGACCTCGGCGACTCCCTGCGGGGCCGCCTCCTCGCCTACGACTCCCTCGAGCAGAGCTTCCGGGAGTACAAGGTCCGCAAGGACCCGGCCAACGAGATCACGTGGGAGAACCGCGACCAGATCCAGGTCGTGGAGCTCGACGGGCTGTGCGTGCCCGCCCCCCTGGTCGCCCCATAAGGGAAATCTCCGAGAACCCGGTCAAGTTCTCGCCCACCTCGTCCGATCATCCACGTGTTCACAGGAGCACGCTGGGTGAGGACGAGGTCGGATGTCGATCACGATCGAGGAAGACGCACAGGAGCGCACCGGGCGCAGCAGGCTCGTCGCCTGGCTGCTCGGTGCCGTCATGGGGTCGGCTGCGCTCGTGCTGCTGGGCAGCGCCCCGGCCGGCGCCGCCCCGGCGGCTCCGACCGCCTGCTCGACCGGTGCCCTCCTCGGTGACCAGACCGCCGTCGACACGATCGAGGCCGACGCCCAGCTCGACTTCCTGCAGCGGCTGAACGACCTGCGCCGGGCCAAGGGCCTCGGCGCCCTGGCCTGGAACGGCGCCATGGCCACGCCGGCCATCGGGTGGTCCCAGACCATGTCCGCCCAGGACTGGCTGCACCACGCCCGCGACGTCGGCGCCGGCGACGGCGTCGAGCCCCACCAGGACTACGTCACCATCAACTCCAAGATCGTCCCGAACTGGCAGCGCCTGGCCGAGAACGTCGGCGTGAGCAGCATGTACAGCTCCTGCACGCTCGAGGACCTGGAGGCCAACGCCGGCAAGGCCGTGCTCGGCCTGCACAACGCGTTCGTGAACTCCTCGGGCCACTTCGCCAACATGGTCGGGGACCACAACCAGGTCGGGATCGGCGTGCACATCGACCACGCCAAGATGTGGGTCACGGTGCGCTTCGCCAAGGGCGACCTGCCCACCGGCTCGAACGCCACGCCTCTGACCACCGGGAGCTACGAGGCCGACGGCCCGTCCGGGACCATCTACCGGCTGTACCGGGCGTACTTCCTGCGGGAGCCGGAGCGGTCGGGCTACGACTACTGGTTCAACGCCTACCGCCAGGGCTACCCCCTCGCCAGCATCTCGAACGACTTCGCCCGGTCCAAGGAGTTCCAGGACCGCTACGGGTACATCAGCAACGCCGACTTCCTCCAGCGGGTGTACCTCAACGTGCTCGGTCGGGGCGTCGATCCCAGCGGCTTCAGCTACTGGATGGACCAGATGAACCGTGGCCTGTCCCGAGGGCTCGTGATGATCTACTTCTCCGACTCGGCCGAGTTCCGCCAGAAGACCGCAGCGGGGCGACCCCCGGGCTACTGAGCCTTGCGGCCTCTGGCCGGTCGGGCCCCGGTCGGTACGCTCGGCGGGCCCGCCCGTCGAGCCCGGAGGCCGAAACCGATGCGAGGTCCAGTGCGGATCACCAAGGCAGTCGTGCGCCGCGCGCGAGCGTCGCGCCCGGGCGGCGGCTCCGATGCCGACCTGATCCACGCGGTCAAGAACGAGCTGGTGGACGAGATCGGCGGGATCAAGGGCCAGCTCACCGCGGTGAACGCCGGCACCCGGTCGGTGCAGGACCAGCAGTCGATGGCCGGCACCCGCATCGAGCAGCTGCTGTCCGAGGTCGCCTGGACCCGCGACGAGGTCCTCGCCGCCTTCGAGCGCATCACCCCCATGGCCCGGGCCCGCCTGCTCCACGCCGCCCGACTCAGCGACATCGACCAGCCCACGGCCGACGCCCTGAACTACCTCGGCTCCCACAAGGGGCCGCTGTCCGACGTCGGCCTGTGGCGCAACGACCCGGTCGTGGTCGAGTGGCAGGCCGGGACGGCGCGGGTGGGCGCCGTCAACGAGCGCATCGTGGAGCAGCCCTTCGTGCACGGCGCCCTGGCAGGTCTGGCGCCCGGGTCCCGCATCGTCGACGTCGGCGGGGGCGAGAGCCTCATCGGACTCGGCCTGGCCAGCCTCGGCCACCAGGTCACCGTCATCGAGCCGGCCGGTTACCCCTACGAGCACCCGAACCTCACGGTGTACGAGCGCACGCTGGAGGAGTACGAGCCCGACCAGCCCGTCGACGCCGTGATCCTGCTGTCGGCCATCGAGCACTTCGGCATCGGCGCCTACGCCAACAACGGCGAGCTCGACGCCGACGCCGACCTGGCAGCCATGAAGGTCGTGCGCGACCTGCTCTCGCCCGACGGCGTCGTCGTGCTCACGACCCCGTTCGGTCCAAGCGCGGTGAACGAGCTGGAGCGCACGTACGACCTCGACCGGCTGCGCACGCTGTTCGAGGGCTACGCGGTCGAGCAGGCGATCGTGGCCAGCCGCCGGGACGCCACCACCTGGACGGTGTCCGCCACCGCCGGCTCCCTCGACGAAGGCATCACGACCCCCGAGGCGCCCGGTCACGTCGCCATGGTCCGGGCCCGTCGCACCGCGTGACCGTCGTCTTCGACCTGGTCGGGGTCCAGAACCGCGACCACGGCGAACGGGGCATCGCCCGCTACGTGCTGAACACGGCCCTCGAGGTCGAGCGCCTCGCGCCCGGCCTGGTGGACCACTGGCTGCTCCGGGGCGACATGCCCGTGCCCGGCACGCTCGAGCCGCTGCTGTCCACGGGGCGGGCCCGCCTGCTCACCCGTGACCGGTCCTGGCTCGACGTCGGCGAGGGCGGGGTCTTCGTGGCCGGGTCCCTCTTCGAGCTGGACGAGCCGGTGGACGACGTCCTGCCCCGGCCCTTCCGGGATCCGGCCTGGCGGCGCATGGCCGTGCTGTACGACCTGATCCCGCTGCGCTTCCCCGAGGTGTACCTGACCAACGAGGCGCTGCGGCACCCCTACCTGGCCCGCGTCGAGGTGGCCAAGGCCATGGACCACCTCCTCGCCATCAGCGAGGCGACGGCCCAGGACGCCGAGCAGCTGCTCAGCCACGCCCGCAGCCGGACCACCGTCGTGGGCGCCGGTGCCGACGACCGCTTCCGGCCCCACCCCGGGGGGCGCAGCGCCGCCATCGCCGAGATGGCCGCCCGGCCGCCGGTCCCGGGCATCCGGCCCGGCTACGTGCTCAACCCGAGCGGCATCGAGCCGCGCAAGAACATCGACCGCCTGCTCGAGGCCTACGCGTCGCTGGCACCCGAGCGCCGGGCGGCCCACCAGCTGGTGCTCGTGTGCAAGACGAACCCGGACGAGGCCGCCCACCTCGCGGCCACCGCCTCGGCCCTCGGCATCCGCGACGACCTGCTGGTCACCGGCTACGTGGGCGACGAGGACCTCGTTCGCCTCTACCAGGCCGCCCACCTCGTCGTGTTCCCCTCCCTGTACGAGGGCTTCGGCCTGCCGGTGCTCGAGGCCATGCAGTGCGGCGCGCCCGCCATCTGCAGCGACTCCTCCTCGCTCAAGGAGGTGCAGACCGACCCGACCGCCCGCTTCGACCCCACCGACGTCGGTGCCATCGCCGCTGCCCTCGAGCGGGTGCTCGACGACGACCGCGAGCGGGCCCGCCTCGAGGCCCAGGCGCCGCCCGAGTTCACCTGGACGCGGGTGGCCCAGGGCGCGATCGACCAGATCCGGCGGCTCGAGGCCGACACCCGCGCCCTGCGCAGCCGACCCCGCCGCGCCCGGGTCGCCCTCGTGACGCCGCTGCCACCGCAGCGGTCGGGCATCGCCACCTACGCCGCTCGCATGGTCGAGCACCTCCGCGAGGTGGTGGACCTCACCGTCTTCGTCGACGGCGGCCTCGAGGAGGTCACCCCGATCCCGGGCGTGGCCGTCCACGAGACCCACGCCTTCGACAGCATCGACGCGGCCGGGCGGCCCTTCGACCGCATCGTCACCTTCCTCGGGAACTCCTCGTTCCACGTCGACGCGCTCCAGCTCGTCCGCGACGTCGGCGGCACGGTGCTGCTGCACGACGCCCGCATGACGGGTCTGTACTCCGAGGTCCAGAAGTCCCGCCCCGACCGGCTCGTGTTCGGCAGCGTCGGGTTCACGGTCGGCACGCGCTACCCCGACCGGTACCGCAAGGCCATCGAGCTGCAGTGGGTGATCCCGCCGGACCTCGCCGCCCAGGCCGGGGTGCACCTCCTGGCCGAGATCGTCGCCGCCGCCGACCACGTGCTGGTCCACTCCGAGTACGCCGCCACCCTCACCGAGCTCGACACCGGCATCCGACCGACGGTGGCCTTCCCGATCCCGTGCATCGAACCCCGGGGGCTGGGGGAGCCGGTCGACGCCGCGAACCACCACCTCGTCAGCGTCGGCATCGTGTCGCCCACGAAGTGCCCGGACGTCGTGATCGACGCGATGGCCATCGTGGTCCGCAGCATCCCGGATGCCACCCTCGCCTTCGTGGGCGACGGCCCCGAGGACCACCTCGCCGACCTGCGCCGCCGCATCGCCGACCTCGGTCTGACCGACGTGGTCACGCTCACCGGCCACGTCACCGACGACGCCTTCGAC
>JAKFET010000018.1:0-9690 GCA_036675575.1 Acidimicrobiaceae bacterium | reverse complement strand
GCCCGGCGCTCGGCTCGCGCAGGGCGAGCGCCGACTCGAGCCAGGGCGTGGGCGGGGTGTGGAGCGTGGTGACCATCGGGACCGGCACCAGCGGTGCCATCGCGAGCGGCAGGAGGTGGGTGCTGTTGTTGTGCACCACGTCGACCTCGACCTCGCGCAGTGCGAGCGAGCGCAGGATCTTGAGGTAGGCGTGGTGCTCGGCGACGACCTCGGCCGGCACCGAGGTCAGGTCGGCGCGGGACGCCACGCTGGGGGTCCAGTCGATGGCGACCTCGCGCACCGTGCAGCCGTCGGGTGCGTCGGTGCCGAAGACGACGACGTCGTGCCCACGGTCCCGCAGACCCTCGGCCAGCATCCACGTGTGGGCCTCCAAGCCGCCGGCGAAGGGCGGGCGCTGGCGGAACCGCACGCTGCCGATGAGGCCGATCCGCATCGCGGCGCCGCTCATGCGGGCACCTCCTCGAAGGGGAGGGCGACCGTGCGGAGGCAGGCGTCGAGCTCGTCGGGTCCGGGATCGCGCAGCACCGTGCAGCGCGCCGAGTCGGGCGACCAGTCGAGCAGGCCGAGCTCGGCGAACCCCTCCAGCCAGCCGGCCATCGGCCACGTGCCCCACTTGTCGCGGTAGCGCTGGGCGTTGGCCACGGTGGCCCGGAGCTGCTGCACGGGGGGCTCGTAGGAGTCGTGGTGCTGGTGGAGGACGACGGCGTCGGCGACCAGCGCGACGGGCACCCCGAGGGCAGCGAGCGTCGTCCCGAGATCGGTGTCCTCGCCGGCGTAGCCGCCGTAGCCCTCGTCGAAGCCGCCGGCGCGCTCGAACGTAGAGTGGCGCATCGCCATGCAGAGCCCCCACACCAGCTCGTGACGGTCGCTGAGGGCGACCCCCGCGGCCGGCACGGGCTCGCGGTGCGGGTGGGGACGGGACCGGGCAGACAGCTCGGCGAAGTCGACGCTCACCGTGGCTCCCGGGGGGAGGTACCGGACCTCGCCGGTGCAGAGCGCGTCGAGGTCGGACAGGGCCCGGTCGATCGATCCGGCGAAGGTCGGCGAGGCGATCGTGTCGGCGTCGCAGAAGGCCAGGTGCTCGCCGGTGGCCGCCGCCGCGCCGGCGTTTCGCGCCGCGCTGTAGGGGATGCGGTCGTCCGGGGCGTCGACCTCGGCCACCGTGGCCCGCAGGCCGCCCACCGCGTCGACCACCTCGCGCGGGTCCTCGTCTCCGCCGGCGCGGACCACCACGACCTCCACCGGTGCGTCCTGGCCGGCGATGCCGGCGAGGAACGACCGCAGCAGCTCGTTCCGGTCCCGCACGAGGGTCACGACGCTCAGCACGGGGGGACCTCGCCGTGAGCGGAGGGGTCCGCGACGTGGTGATCGTGGGGGCCCCACGCAGCGGCACGTCGATGCTCGCCGGCCTGTTCGCCGACGCCGGGCACCATCCCGGCCGCCGCCTGATCCCCGCCGGCCCCTCCAACCCCGCCGGCTTCTTCGAGGACCTCGACGTCAACTCGGCCAACGACGACCTGCTCGAGCCCCTCGGCGACGTGCCGTGGCCCGGCACCGTCGCCCCGCCGCGCCACCTGCGTTGGCTGGGCGCCTACGACGGCTGGGTCGACGGAGCAGGTCCGAGCGCCGTCCTCGCGCCGCTGGTCCCCGAGCGCCCCTTCGTCCTCAAGGACCCGCGCTTCTCCTACTCGTTGCCGGCCTGGGCCCACGTGCTGCCCGACGCGCTGGTGCTGGTCATCGTGCGCCACCCGGCCGAGGTCGTGTCGAGCGTGCTGGCCATGGCCGAGCGGGAGCCGGAGACCTTCGCCGGCTTCGACGTCACCGAGGCGCACCTGCACGCCATGTGGTGCGCCATGCACACGGCCGTGCTCGGCTGGGCGGGCGAGCACGCGCCGGGACCGGTCACGTTCGTCGACTGCGACGACGTCCGCAGCGGCGCCGCCCTGCCGTCGCTGTGCGAGCTCAGCGGCGTGGCGCTCGCGTCCCGGACCGTGCGGCCCGGGCTGCACCGGGAGCGCCCGGAGCGGCGTGAGCCGGAGGGCGCTGAGGGCGACCTGCTGGCGCGCCTGCGGGAGCGGATGCTGCGCTGAGCGCACTGGTTGTTGTGGACCGGCGACGGTGTTCGGGGACATGCATGGTCCTGCGCTCGTACTCGAAGGGGGTGCGGCGCGGCCCCTACCCCGATCACCGGCGGGCAGAACTCGGGCCGCGCCAGGCGTGGATCCGACGCACCCCTCAGGTGCGGCCCTCGGCCTCCTGCGCCTCGTCCAGGGCCGCGGCCTCCTCGGCGAGGCGTCGCTCCCAGTCGGCGTGGAGCACGGCGTGGCCCGCTCGGCGCATGGCGGCCACGACCCGGTCGTCGTCGTCCACCACCACGGCGACCCGGCGGTCCGGGTAGCGACGGGCGATCGTCTCGACCTTCACGACGGCCGCCGGCCGCCGATCCCGCCCGGAGCGCATCACCAGCTCGTGCCCGTCCAGGCCGTGGCGGGCGAGCCAGGCCTCGGTGTCGGCGCGGCACCGCTCGGGCCGACCGGTCAGGTACACGACCTCGTGGTCCTCCCGCAGCCGCTCGACCACGGCCCGACCCTCGGGGTGGAGGGCGTCGTCCGGTGCGGCGGCGAAGAAGGCATCCCAGTCCTTGCGGCGCCCCGTCAGGTGGTGCAGCCGGTGTCGGACGTCGGCGAGGACCCCGTCCAGGTCGACGAACGCCAGTGGGCGCGGCTCGTCGGCCGCCGTGTCTGCGGAGTCGGGCACCCGTCCTGCCTACCCGACGGCCCTGCGGCTCGGAACCCACCGGGGCCAGGACGTTGGGCCCTGGCCAGGCGAGCGGTCCGGAGGGACACTCGGGGCACGGAAGTCCCCCACCGGGAGGCACATCATGGAACGGTTCATCGTCGGCGTCGACGGCTCGGCGGGCAGCGAGGACGCCCTGCGCTGGGCCGCCGAGGAGGCCCGGCTCCGGGGTGCGAGCCTCACGGCCGTGCTGGCCTGGAACTTCCTCGACCAGTACCACGCCGACGGCGAGCAGCGGTTCGACCCGGGCTACGACGAGGCCGCCGCCCGGGAGGCGCTCGACGCCGCCGTCGCCCGCGCCCTCGGCGAAGGCGCCGGGGACGTGGAGCGCCGCGTGGTCTGCGACCTGCCGTCCACCGCCCTCCTCGACGCCTCCGAGGACGCCGACCTCCTGGTCGTCGCCGCCCGTGGCCTCGGCGCGTTCCGGGGCCTCGTGCTGGGCTCCGTCAGCCAGCGCTGCCTGGAGCACGCCACGTGCCCGGTGGCCATCGTCCACACCGCCGCCGGCCAGGGGGCCACGCCGCGGGTGGTGGTCGGCGTCGACGGCTCCGAGGCAGCGGCTGCCGCACTCCGCTGGGCCGCCGAGGAGGCCCGCCTGCGCGGCGCCGCCCTGCAGGTGGTGCACGCCTGGGAGGTCCCGTACCCGGCAGAGCTCGCCTTCGCCGGCGGCACCTACGCCGCCATGGAGCAGGCGGCGCACGAGGTCGTGGCCGAGGCGCTGGCCGATGCCGGCCTGATCGCCGACGAGGTCGACCACCAGGTCGTCCAGAGCACGCCGTCCCGTGCCCTGCTCGAGGCCGCCGCCGACGCCACCCTCGTCGTCGTCGGCTCACGAGGCCGGGGTGGCTTCGCCGGCCTGCTGCTCGGTTCGGTCAGCCACCAGGTCAGCCAGCACGCCGGCTGCCCGGTCGTGGTGGTCCCCCAGGTCGGCCCCGACGCCTGACGGCCTCAGCAGTCCGCGGCGTCGCCGTGCACGTGGGCGCGCTGGCCGTCGCGGTCGAAGATCATGATCAGCTCGGCGGGTCCGTCGATCGCCTGGATGGCGTGGGGCGTCATGGTGGCGAACTCGGCAGCCTCGCCTTCCTCGACCAGCACGTCGCGCGGTCCGAGGGTGAGCCGCACCCGTCCGCTCAGCACGAAGAACCAGTCGTGGCCCGGGTGCACCCGCTGCTCGGGCGGCCGAGACGTCGGCTCGTAGCGCACCTTCAGGGCCACGGTGGTCCCGGTCGAGCGTCCGAGCATCCAGGTGGTGCGCCCCCCAGAGCTGCTGGGTGTCGGGCGGATCACGACGTCGTCGTCGGTCTGCACGTCGAGCAGCGCCTCCAGGTCCACCTGGAGCGCCCGGGCCAGCGGGACGAGCACGTCGAGGCTGATCGTGCGCTTCCCCGTCTCCACCCGGCTGATCGTCGACGCGCTCAGGTGCGTGCGCGACGCCAGCTCGTCGAGGGACAGGCCGAGCGTGGCCCGCAGGCTGCGCAGCCGCGTCCGCACCGTCCGCTCGATCTCGTCGTGCTCGCCCATGGCTCCTCCAGATCTTGCGGATCCTGCAATGCGGGTTGCCAGGACCGGGTCAGATCGTATCGTCGTACGGATGAGCGACCACACCCACCGCCACATCGAACGCCACTGCGACGTCCTGGTCGTGGGGGGTTCCGCCGCCCGCCTGGCCGCCGCCGTCCAGATCGCGCGGCAGGGCCACAGCGTCATCGTCGTCGACGCCGGCGAACCTCGGCGCGCGCCCGCCGGCAACGTGCACGGCTTCCTCGGCCGCGACGGCACCCCGCCCTCGGAGCTGCTCGCGTCCGGGCGGGCGGAGGTGCGCAGCCACGGTGGCGAGGTGCTCGACGGGCGCGTCGAGCGGGTCTCCGGAGATGTCGGCGACGGGTTCCGGGCCGAGCTCACCGGCGGGCACGTCGTCGTCTCCCGCCGGGTCCTGGTCGCCGCCGGGCTGGTCGACGAGCTGCCTGCGATCGGCGGCGTCGCCGACCCGAGCCAGCAGGTCCCGCAGGCGGCGGCCGACGGCGCCCGGGTCGGTGCGATGCTCTGCGCCGCCCTCGCCGAGGAGGACCTCGCCGGAGCGACCCGGCCCTCCGCCAGCAGCGCCGACTGGGACCACCGATACGACGGCGCCCCCATGTGGAGCGGCAACCCGAACGGCTCGCTCGTCGCCGAGGCCGCCGCGCTGGCCCCGGGACGTGCCCTCGACGTCGGGGCAGGCGAGGGGGCGGACGCGATCTGGCTCGCCGAGGCCGGCTGGGAGGTCACCGCCAACGACATCTCCCAGCGGGCGCTCGACCGGCTCCGCGACGAGGCCGAGCGCCGAGGCGTGCACGTCCGGTCCCTGTGCGCCGACGCCAACGCGCCCCGACCCTTCGAGCCCGCGGCCTTCGACCTGGTGACGGCGCAGTACGCCTCCATCCCGCGCACCGCCGACGACCGCGGGGTGCGCAACCTCATCGGGGCGGTGGCGCCCGGCGGCACGCTCCTCGTCGTCAGCCACGACCTCGAACCCATGCGGGCGCCGATCGACACCAGTGCCCAGAGCCGGGCGTTCGACCCCGACGCGTACGTCCGCGTCGGGGACGTCGCCGCCGTGCTGGAGGCGTCGCCCGGGTGGACCGTCGAGGTCCACGAGCGCCGACCCCGCCCGCCGGGGGCGGCGAGCGCTGCGCACCACGTCGACGACGTCGTGCTCCGGGCGCGCCGCGCCCCGACCTGACCGCTCGGGGGCTCTACCTGGGGAGTGGGCCCGGCACGGCGGCGTCGGGGAAGTAGCGGTGGTGCCGAGCGCCCGTGACCTCGAAGATGGCCGTGCCCTCGCGCCCGTCGTCGGTGCGGACACGGACCTGGCTCAGGCCGCCGCGGTGGAACGGCTCGTAGGGCCGGTCGAAGCGGCCGTCGGCCTCCACGGCGATGCGGCGCCCGTCGGCCAGGACCCAGGTCGCCGTGCCGCGGAGGCCGGCGACGTCGTCGCCGTTCTGGCCGTAGACGGCGGCGGCGCCGTCGGCGGTCGTCCACTCCAGCTCGTGGTGGAAGTCGACGAGCGGCACGGGGTCGCTGCCGTCCGTGGACGCCCAGCACCCGTCGGTGTAGACGCGGGCGCCGTTCTCGTACTCCCAGTGCCAGACGCCGAGGAACCCGTCGGGCAGCTGGACCTGGAACCAGAGCCACAGCGGGCAGCGGCCGTGGTTGCGGATGCCCCACGAGTGGTCGCGCTGGCCCCACCAGTCACGGACCT
Organism: Acidimicrobiaceae bacterium; assembly: GCA_036675575.1. Classification (GTDB taxonomy): domain Bacteria; phylum Actinomycetota; class Acidimicrobiia; order Acidimicrobiales; family Salinilacustritrichaceae; genus Salinilacustrithrix. The sequence continues at coordinate 3,656 of JAKFET010000018.1, read as the reverse complement.
CGTAGGTGGTGCCGTCGTGGGTGTAGGTGCCGTCGTAGGTGCCGGCCTGGAACATGTGGCTCTGGTCCCACACGACCTCGTGCCCGGCCCGCATCGTCCCGCGGCGGAGGCCGTAGGCCTTGGTGCGGGCCCGGAACGTCAGGTCCATGCCGAGCTCGCAGTGCTGCGGGTCCGCAGTGACGCGCAGCTCCTCGTAGGGCCGCAGGACCTCGACCCGGGCGGGTCCCACCTGCGAGGTGTGCGGGTCGCCGGCGTGGTCGCGGACGTGGTGGCCGAGCACCGGGACCCCATCGACGCGTCCCATCTGGAGCGAGTCCATCTGGCCGCGCTGGGGGTAGGTGGCCATGGTCAGGATCACGACGTCACCCAGCTCGTCCGGGCGGTGGGCGATGAAGAAGTAGCTCTCACGCCAGTGCTCGTGGTGCACGACGGTGGCGGGCAGCGGCTCGGGCAGCTGGTGGACGAGCTGCTCGTCCATGGCGGTCAGGTCGGTCATCGAGGGCGACACTTGCCCATGGCCCGCGCCGGCCACAAGGGGCGCTAGGCGTCGATCGAGCCGGAGGTGACGACGTGCTCGTGCGGCGTGAGCACCGGCGCGACGGCGGTCGAGCGCAGCTCGTCGAGGCGCACCAGCGCGATGCCGGCCAGGACCAGCACGGCACCGGCGAGCTGCTGGGGCCCCAGGGACTGGCCGAGCAGCACCCAGGCGAACACCACGGCGAACAGGACCTCGGTGAGGCCGACGAACGATGCGACCTTCGCACCGAGGAGCCGGGCGCCGGCGATCCCGGCGACGTAGGCGACGGCCGCTGCCACCACGGCGAGGCCGAGCACCGGCACGAGCCAGCTCACCGGCGCGTCCAGGAGCACGACCTCGACGCGGGGTGCGGCCAGGGGCAGCACCCCGACGAGTCCGGCGGCCCCCAGCACCACCCCGCCGACGACCAGGCCGCCCCAGGCGACGACGAGCGGCGGGAGCGCGTCCTCGGTCTGGGCCGACAGCACGAAGTAGGTCGCCAGGCCGAACGCGGCCCCCAGGCCCCACAGCACGCCGACCGGGTCGACCTCGGCGTTGCCCACGAGCTCCAGCACCAGGCCCAGCCCGACGACGGCCACGGCTGCCCCGGCCACGGTGAGCCGCCCCGGCCGCTGGCCGCGGAACACCCACAGGTACCCGACGACGAGCAGCGCCCCGCTGTACTCCAGCAGCAGGGCCACCGCCACGGACAGGTGCTCGATGGCCATGAAGAAGCACAGCTGCGCGCCGGCCACCCCGGAGATGCCGTACACGGCGAGGGTGCGGCTGCTGCGGCGGGCCTGCGCCAGTCCGCCCCGCAGCTGCACCAGCGCGGGCAGCGTCAGGACCGCCGCGGCGACCAGCACCCGGACGGTGACCGCCGACCCAGGCGTCCAGCCGGCCTCGATCAGGCTGGCGGCGAAGGAGCCGGAGGTGCCGAAGGTGGCTGCTGAGAGCAGTGCGAGTGCCAACCCGGCGCTGCCGGCCGTGCGCGTGTCCACGTGGTGCTCCTTCGTACGGCCGGACGGCGGCAGTGGTCGGTGCGACGGTACGTCCGTGCCGGGCCTCAGACCCACCTCGCCGGCGGCACCGGCGCGGTACGTTCCGGGCCGTGGCCTTCGTCGACGACCTGCCCGAGCTCACCGGCCTGCGGGTCGCCCAGCAGGGCCGCCGGGTCGACGTCACCATCGACCACGGGGACATCAACCTCCTCGACGTGACGCTGCTGGTGTCGCTCCTGCGCCTGACCGAGGCCCTCGTGGACGCCGACGACGTCACGGTCGTGGTCGTCTCCTCGGCCAAGGCGGACTTCTTCATCGCCCACTTCGACGTCGCCGCCATCATCGAGGTGGCGGGCCGCGACGCGGCGCCGACCCCCGGCGAGCTCGGTCCGTTCCACGTGCTGGTCGAGCGCTGGCGGACCATGCCCTGCGCCACGATCGCCAAGGTCGCCGGCATCGTGCGCGGCGGCGGCTGCGAGGTGGTGTCGTCCTTCGACATGCGCTTCGCGGACACCGAGCGGGCCCGCTTCGGCCAGCCCGAGGTGGCGCTCGGGATCCTGCCGGGCGGCAGCGGGACGCAGCGCCTCCCGCACCTGGTCGGACGGAGCCGGGCGCTCGAGCTGGTCCTCGGCTGCGACGACGTCGACGGGGCGACCGCCGAGGCGTGGGGACTCGTGAACCGGGCCCTGCCCGCCGGCGAGCTGGATGCGTTCGTCGACGACCTCGCCGACCGCATCGCCTCCTACCCGCCGATCGCCGTGCGGGAGGCGAAGGCGTCGGTCCTGGCTGCGCTCCCCGACCCCACGCCCGGCCTGCTGCAGGAGGCCCGGCGGTTCGAGCGCACGCTGGCCGACGAGGCCTCCGTCCGGCGCATGCAGCAGTTCCTCGACGAGGGGGGCCAGACCCCTGCCGTCGAGGCCGACCTCCAGGCCGCCCTGCGCCGGCTCCGCTGACCGCACCCCGAGGCTCACGACATGACCGACACCACGCCCCTCCCCATCGCCGTCGTGGGAGCGGGCGTCATGGGCGCCGGCATCGCACAGGTCCTGGCCATCGCCGGGCACCCCGTGGTCTGCCAGGACATCTCGGCCGACGTGCTCGACGAGGCCCGCCAGGGCGTCGACAGCGGTCGCTTCGGGGTCCGCAGCGCCGTCGAGCGCGGGAAGCTGTCCCCCGCCGATGCCGACGCGGCCCTCGCCCGCATCGCCTTCACCACCGACCCCGCAGCCGTCCACGACGCCGGCGTCGTCATCGAGGCCATCCCCGAGCGCCTCGACCTCAAGATCGGCCTCTTCCGCGAGCTGGACCGGCACTGCGCCCCGGGCACGATCCTCGCGTCCAACTCCAGCGGGTTCCCGATCGCCGCCCTCGCGGCCGCCACCGACCGCCCGGACCGGGTCGTGGGCTGGCACTGGGCGTCGCCGGCACCGGTCATGCGCTTCGCCGAGATCGTCCGCGGACCGGCCACCTCGCAGGAGACCGTCGACGTGGTCGTCGACCTGGCCAGGCGGTCCGGCAAGAACCCGGTCGTCGTCCGGGACAGCCCGATGGCCTGGGGCTACGTCGCCAACCGGATCTACGCCGCCATGACCCGGGAGGCGAACCGGGTCGTGGACGAGGGCGTGGCCACGAGGGAGGAGATCGACCAGCTGATGGTCGACTGCTTCCGCTGGCCGGCCGGCCCGTTCGGCATGGTGCGCGGGGCCACCAGCGGCTGGCGCTGAGGTAGGAGGGCGGATCTGGTGGCGCCGCCTGGGGCCGATACCCTGCGGACGCCGTCGTAGCGGGGCTGGAACCGCGGCGGTCACGGGGCGACCCGTGTGGACCGGGTCTGCGGACCTCCAAGAAGCAGAGGATGGATCTCACGTGCACGCTGGAAGCAACGCGCCCGTCGCGCCCATGGATGCCGGGTGCGATCGATGAGCACGATCGACGTCGTCGTGGAGATCCCACGCGGCAGCCGGAACAAGTACGAGTACGACCACGAGCGCCATGTGTTCCGGCTCGACCGCCGGCTGTTCTCGGCCACGGTGTACCCGGCCGACTACGGCTTCATCCCCGACACCCTCGGCGAGGACGGCGACCCGCTCGACGCCCTCGTCATCATGGACGAGCCCACCTTCCCGGGCTGCTGGATC
>JAKFET010000009.1:0-9942 GCA_036675575.1 Acidimicrobiaceae bacterium | reverse complement strand
GGTGCGGCCAGTGGCCGGCCGGCAGCGCGGATCAGCTCCAGAGCCAACGGATGGTTCGGGATGCGGATGCCAACAGTATCGAGACCCGCGGTGACCAGGTCGGAAAGCCCGGCTTCCGGGCGCTTCGGCAGTACCAGGGTCAGCGGGCCGGGCCAGAATTCCGCCAGTTTCCGGGCCATCGGGCTGAAGCTGACGAAGTGCTCGGCCATGGCGAGATCGGCGACGTGGACGATCAGCGGATTGAAGCGCGGCCGCCCCTTGGTCTCATAAATCTTCAGCACCGCATCGGAATTGGTCGCGTCGGCGCCCAGCCCATAGACCGTCTCAGTGGGGAAGGCGACGAGCTCGCCGGCGCGCAGTCGCGCTGCGAGCTCGGGCAGATCGGAGTGGGAATGAACGGCGCTGGCCATGGCGCGAGGTTTGACAAGCTGGTGAGCACAACGTCAAGCTATTGGCGCAGCGACAGTTCCCGAGCCCATGGCCACTCTTCTCGTCTCCCAGCCCAATTTCGAAAGCCACGCCACCCCAACCGGGCACCCCGAACGGCCCGATCGCATCCGGGCGGTCGAGGAGGCGCTGAGCGCCGACCGCTTCGCGCGGCTGCTCCGCCGCGAGGCGCCGTCGGGCGACCTGGTAGAGCACCATCGACGCGACGGCGCTCACGCCCATCCCGACGAAGACGGGGCGCAGCCCGATGCCGTCGGCCAGGACGCCGAGCGGCAGGGCGGCGAGGCCGAACCCGGAGAAGCTCAGCATCAGCAGCGACTGCACGCGGCCGTGGTACTCGGGCTCGCTCTCGGTGAGGATCAGGGTGTTGTTCATCGCCTGGAACGCCGAGGCGCCGCCGCCGACCACGAACAGCGCGAGCAGGGCGAGCGGGAACGACGGGGCGATGCCGAGCGCGACGATGCCGACGCCGAACACGACGCCCGCCAGCACCTGGATGCGCCAGCTGTCGGCCCCGGAGAGGCCGGCGATGCGCAGCGAGACGATGACGGCGGCCGCCCCGCTGGCGGCGTTCATGATCCCGTAGCCGGCCGAGCCGACGTCGAAGACCTCCGTGGCCATGAGCGGGAGGAAGGCGATGTAGGGGAAGGCGAACATGACCACGGCGTACGAGGCGATGATCAACAGGAGCACCGGGCGGTTGCCCCGCACGTACCGCATGCCGTCGCGCAGCTCCGCCATCGGGCTCGGACGGTCGCTGCGGTCGACCTTGGCCGCCTTCGGAAGCGGCAGGATCACGACCAGCGCGATCACCATGAGGGCGGCGGTGATCAGGTACGTGCCAGCGGTGCCGAGCCAGGCCACGCCGATGAGCGCCCCGCCCGCGGCCGGTCCGATGATGCGGGTGCTGTTCATGCTGATCTGGCTGAGGATCACGGCGTTCGGGAGCGCCCGCCGGTCGACGAGCTCGCTCGTGAAGCTGATGCGGGCCGGACCGAAGATGGCGAAGCCGCAGGCCTGGAGCGCGGACGAGCCGACGAGCATCCAGTACTCGAGCACCCCGAACGCGTCGGCGAGACCGACCCACAGGGCACTGGCGACGAGCAGCACCGCCGAGCACAGCAGCACCGTCCGCTTCGGGAAGCGATCGGCGGCGACCCCGCCGAAGGGCGTGAGCAGCAGCATCGGGATGGCGAAGCCGAAGAACACCCCGCCGAGGCCGCGGTTCGAGCCGGTCAGCTCAGCGGCGAGCCACCCGCGCACGATCTGCTGGGCCTGCACGCCGAGGAAGATGAACAGGCCGGAGATGAACAGCAGCCGGTACTCGGGGTAGCGCAGCGAGTGGAAGGTCGAGACCCGCTCGATCGGTTCGGTGCCGGCGGCCACCGGCGCCTGCGGGACCACGACCTGCTCCGGCACCTCCGACGCCATCGCCGGCGGCGTGGGCGGGAGGTCTCGGCGCATCGCCGGACCACCCTATTGACCCGTCGGTCAACCGGCCCCAGCCTGCGTCAGGTCGTCGCCCAGCACGATGGGGCCGTCGAAGTGCTCCGCCGCGATGGCGCGCCACTCGTCCTCCTGGCCGGCCTGGAGCGGGGGGACGTAGTGGGTCAGCACCAGCGTCCCGACCCCGGCACGCGCCGCCGTCTGGGCCGCCTGCTCGACGCTGGAGTGGTAGTCGAGGATGTCCTGCAGCCGGGCGTTCGGGACCAGGGCGACGAGGTCGCTGCGGATGACCGTCTGGACGTACAGGTCGGCCCCCGCGCACAGCTCGTCCAGGCCGGCGCACGGGACGGTGTCCCCCGCGACGGCGGCGACGGTGCCCTCGTGCTCGATGCGGTAGCCGAGGGTGGGCTCCACCGGGCGGTGGTCGGTGGCGTGGGTGCTGATCGTGCACGGGCCGACGGCGAACGTCTCGCCGGGCAGGTGCTCGACGACCTCGAGCAGTGGCCCGGCGGTCAGGTCGTCGTGGTGGTCGAGGCGGTAGCCCACATCGGGCCGGAGCATCTGCTCGATGCCGGCGACGAGCGCAGCCGTGCCCACGGGGCCGTGGATCGGCAGCGGGGTCGGCGTGGCGCTGGTGACCCAGTGGGAGGTGATCACGTCGTTCAGCGCGCAGATGTGGTCGCTGTGCAGGTGGGTGAGCAGGACGCCGGTGACCATGCTCGGGAAGAGCCCCGCGCCGGCGAGGCGCATGACGCACCCGCGGCCGGCGTCGACGAGCAGGTTGGCGCCGCCGGCCTGCACGAGCGTGGACGGTCCGGCCCGGTTCGGGTCGGGGAGCGGGCTGCCCGTGCCGAGCAGCGTCACGGTGATGGTCACGGCACCTCCTTCGCGCTCCAGACGAACATCTGAGAGCCTAACTGTCAAATGTTTCTCGTATCGTCGCGGGCGTGGACGACGGCACGACGCCGGCGCGCAAGCCGCCCGGGATCTCGTGGGAGCGCTGGATCGAGCGCCAGATCGGCGAGGCGATCAAGCGGGGCGACTTCGACGCCCTGCCGGGTGCCGGTCGACCGCTCCGAGACCTCGACGGGCGTCGGGACGAGAACGCCTGGATCCGCGACAAGCTGCGTCGTGAGCGCGCCGCCCCGCCGCCACCGCCCGCCATCCAGATCCGGATCGACGTCGACGCCGCCCTGGCGTCGCTCGGCACGCTGGAGACCGAGGACGAGGTCCGCTCGCTCGCCGAGCACCTCAACGACCGCATCCGCACGGTCAACCGCACGACGGTGATCGGGCCGCCCACCACCCTCGGGCCGATGCCGGTGGAGGACGTCGTCGCCCGCTGGCGTCGGGCCCGATCGGAACCCCCCGACGGCTGACGGCGGCTGCGCGTCCGTCAGGGCAGCTGGCTGAGGGAGGCGTAGCCGGTTCGCACGGCGTCGCGCTCGTCGACCGGCGCGGTGCGGTCGGCGCTCGTGCAGTCCGACGCCTCGAGCGCGACACCGGTGGTCACCGGCCGCACGGACATCCGACCACGCAGCGTCCCGGCGCGGCAGCTCGGCACGGTGAGCCGGTGCAGGCCGGCGGGCTCGTCGAGCAGGGCGTCGAGCTCGAGGTCCAGCACCTCGAGCAGCTGCATGGCGGCGGCGGCGTGGTCGACCACGTCCCCGACCTCGGCCACGACCAGGAGCGCCGGGATGCCGGCGGCGACGGCCTCGGCGCCGATCGGGTCGCGCCCGCCGAGCTCGGCGGCCCGGTCGATGCCGATCACGACGAGGTCGGGCTCGACCCCGGTGGCGCTGACGGTCGCGGCCACGAGGCCGGCACCGGCCGGGTCCACCACCGTGACCGGGAAGCCGCTCATGGTCGTGGCGTCGGCCCCGGGCGCACCCGGCGCGGCGATGACCACGCGGATGTCGGGACGCTGCGCCAGCGCGGCGGCGGCCGCATCGAGCCCAGGATCGGCGACGTCGCCCGCATGGGTGAGCAGCACGGTGAGGGCGGTGGCCGACGACGGCGCCGGCGGCAGGGTGTCGCGCGCGCTCACCAGCTCGGACGTGGCGAGGGCGCCGACCGCAGCAGGGCGGGACGCGTCCTCATCCGGTCCGTCCACGCCGCAGCCGCCCAGCACCAGCAGGGCCGCGACGGCCCATCCCCCGAGGCGGAACCGCATCTGCGAGCCAGTGTGGACCGGGCCCGCAGGGAGCGGGTGGATGGTCCGCCGGTACGCTCCGCGCCCGTGGACATCGCCGAGTTCCAGGCCACCATCGCCGCCACCTACGGCGAGCGGGACGCCGACCGTGGCACGGCGCCGACGGTCGCCTGGCTGTGCGAGGAGGTGGGCGAGCTGGCGCAGGCGGCCCGCAAGGGCACGCCCGAGCAGCAGCTCCACGAGCTGGGGGACGTGATCGCCTGGGTGGCGTCGCTCGCCCACCAGCTGGGGCTCAGCCTCGACGACGCCGCGCAGCGCTACGCCCACGGGTGCCCGGTCTGCTCGTCGCTGCCCTGCGACTGCTGACGCCGACGTCTCAACCCGGCCCGCGCCCGACCAGGTCGCCGATGGCGGCCACGAAGCCGGGGGCGGCGACGAGCACGCCTGCGCCCAGCGCGACCCGGGCCACGCGGAGGCCGGCGGGCCCGGTCATCGCCCGCCGCACGCCGCCCAGGATCCCGCCGCCGAAGACGTAGGCGATGCCGCCGACCAGCGCGGCGAGGCCGAAGGGGAACAGCGGCACGAGGACGAGCAGCGCGAGGTAGGCGGCCGACCGTCGCCCCCGGCCGACGAGGGGCAGCCAGCGGCTGAGGCGAGCCGAGAACGACGACAGGGCGACGCCGTAGGCCAGCGCCAGGGCGGTGAAGGCGAGGACCGCCAGCCACCACGGACCGACGATGTCGAAGTCCCGGTTGTCGGGCCGCAGCGGGTCGTTGCGGGTCCCGAAGACCACGAGGAGCCCGGCGCCGAACAGCAGCCCGCCGACCCAGGCGGGCGGCAGGAAGCGCCGCAGGGCGAACCACATCACCGTGGTCACCAGGCCGCTGAGGACCCCGACGAAGAAGATGAAGCCGATGGTCCCGCCGACGGTGACCTCCCCGACGACCTCGTTCGCCTCCGTGATCCGGTTCTGGGCGTCGTCGCCGCCGGTCGCCCCGAGGAGGCGCATCGCGAGCCGGCCCCCGACGCCCATCACGAGGATCCCGCCGGCGAGGCCCGTCACCAGCATCACCTCGAGCCACCAGAGGTAGTGGCGGGCCCGGTCCCAACGGCCGGCGCCGGCCGCCGGCGGCTCGGCCGGGGCGAAGGTGAGGTCGCGCCAGCGCACGGCCCCGACCAGCGCGAGGACCAGGACGATCCCGCACGCGATGCTGACTCCCACCCGACCCACGCTCCTGTCGCCCACGGGACCGACTCGCTCGGTCTCCACCGCGGTGGCGCGATGATGCCAGGCCGGTCAGGCGTCGTGCGTGCTCCAGGACGCGAATTCCGTGGACCCGTGACCACCGGGGCCCGCCATCCACGACATCCCGGTCAGCTCCGGCGGCGGAGCAGCTCCTCGGCGATCTGGATCGTGTTGAGCGCGGCGCCCTTGCGCAGGTTGTCGCCCGACACGAACAGGGCGAGGCCGTGCTCGACGGTGGGGTCGACCCGGATGCGACCGACGAGGGTGTCGTCGATGCCCGCGGCGTCGAGCGGCGTCGGCACGTCGACGAGCTGGACCCCGGCGGCGGCCGCCAGCAGCTGGCGGGCCCGGTCGGGGCTGATGGGTCGGGAGAAGCGGGCGTTGATGGACAGCGAGTGGCCGGTGAACACCGGGACGCGCACGCAGGTGCCGGACACGAGCAGGTCCGGGAGGCCGAGGATCTTGCGCGCCTCGTTGCGCAGCTTCTGCTCCTCGTTGGTCTCCTCGAGGCCGTCGTCGACGAGCGCCCCGGCGAAGGGGAGCACGTTGTAGGCGATGGGCTTCACGAAGTTGTCGGTCTCGCCGAACTCGGCGGCCCGACCGTCGTGGGTGAGCCCGGGGGCGTCGTCGCCGACCTTGCGGACCTGCGCGTCGAGCTCCTCGACGCCGGACAGCCCGGCACCGGAGACCGCCTGGTAGGTCGACACGACGATGGCCTCGAGGCCGGCTTCGTCGGCCAGCGGCTTCAGCACCGGCATGGCGACCATGGTCGTGCAGTTGGGGTTGGCCACGATGCCGATGGGGAGGTGGTCGAGCTCGGCGGCGTTGACCTCGGGCACGACGAGCGGCACCCGGTCGTCCATGCGGAACGCCGAGGAGTTGTCGATGACCACCGGCCCGGCGGCGGCGATGCCCTCGGCCAGCGCCTTCGATGCGGTGGCGCCGGCGGAGGCGAGCACGACGTCGAGGCCGGACCAGTCGGCGGTGGTGGAGTCCTCGACGGTGAGCTCGCCGTCACCCCACGGGAGGGTGCGGCCGGCCGAGCGGGGCGATGCGAAGTACCGCAGCTCGTCGACCGGGAAGTTCCGCTCCGCCAGGAGGTGCCGCATGACGCCGCCGACCTGGCCCGTTGCTCCGAGGATCCCTACGCGCATGGGCCAAGGGTACGGGCCGTGCCCGCCCAGCGGAACTCCGTTCGGGTGCGCCTCAGCGGGCGGTGATGGTGATCCGCTGGGTCTGGGCCTGCTCGATGCGGGTGCCCTGGACCTCGAGGACGGAGGTGCCGGAGGTGGTGATGTCGGACCGGGGGACGATGCCGCCGGACAGGTCCCACTCGATGGGTCCGCCCCCGAGCAGCTCGCCGCTGACGACCGTGGCCGGGTTGCCGAAGACCTCGACGTCGCCCGGCAGGAAGCGCAGGTCCTGCTCCACCGTGCCGGCAGCCCGGTCGTCCGTGAGCTCCGTGAGCGCGACGACCGTCGTGATCTCCACGGGCAGGCCGGCGATCTCGGTCGTCGTCTCGATGCGCCACCGGGCGCCGACCCCGACCGCCTCGTCGGGGAACGGCATGCTCAGGCTCTCGACGGCCTCGATGAGGGTCCCGGCCAGCTGCTCGGCCATCGGACCGGCCGCGCCCTCGAGCTCGAGGCCCTCGATCTCGGCCGAGCGCACCGCCCCGCTCGTCGCGTAGGTGGTGCGCGCCGTGGCGTCGCGGAAGCCCTCGAGGAGCTCGGCGATCTGGGCGTTGGCCGCGGGGTCGCTGCCCGGGGTCTCCAGCACCCGCACGTCCTGGTAGGTGCCGAGCACGTCGATCGTGTCGCCGGACACCGCGTCCACCGTGTGGTCCACGTCGAGCTCGGTCACCGACGACGGGGCCGACTGCACCTGTCCGGCCATGCGGACCTCGATCGTCGTCTCCTGGCGCTGCGTGACCCGGTCGACGTCGCCGACCTGGGACTCGAGCCGCAGCTGGCGGCGGGGCTCGGCGCCCGCGTCCTCGAGCGTCACCGTGTGGCCGGTGGGGGCGTCGTCCTGTGCCGCCTCGGTCGTGGTCGTCGGCTCCGCCGTCGTGGACGGCGCCGCCTCGGTGGTCGTGGTGGTGGACGCGACGTCGTCGTCGTCGCCGCAGGCGGCGAGCAGGGACGCGGTCAGGACGAGGGCGGGCAGGGTGCGCCAGCGCACGGGGGCCTCCGGGTGGGGGTCGGGGTCAGGTCAGGCGACGTCGAGGCCGAAGGCGGTGTGCAGGACCTCGACGGCCTGCTCGACCTGGGACTGCTGGATCACGCAGGACACGCGGATCGCCGAGGTCGAGATCATCTCGATGTTGATGTCGTTGTCGGCCAGGACCTGGAACATCTTGGCGGCGACGCCCGGGTTGGACTTCATGCCGGCGCCGATGACGGACACGCGACCGATGTCGTGGTCGAAGCCGACGCCGGCGTTGCCGACCGTGCCCGACAGGGCGTTGATGAGCTCGGTGGCGCGCTGGGCGTCGGAGTGGGGGACGGTGAAGGAGATGTCGGTGCGGCCGTGGTCCGACACGTTCTGGACGATCATGTCGACGTTCACGCCGGCCTCGGCCAGCGCCGTGAACATCTGGGCGGCGACCCCGGGCTGGTCCGACACCCCGGACACGGTGACCTTCGCCTCGGAGGTGTCGTGGGTGACGGCGTTGACGACGGCCTGTTCCATGTCGGGGGTCTCCTCGGTGACGATGGTGCCCGGCTCCCACGTGAACGCGGACCGGATGTGGAGCTTCACCTGGTGGCGGCGGGCGAACTCGACGGAGCGCATCGCCGGCTTGGGGCAGCCCGTGGCGGTCATCTCGAGCAGCTCGTCGAAGCTGATCTCGTGCATGCGGGCGGCCCTGGCCACGAGGCGCGGATCGGCGGAGTACACGCCGGCGACGTCGGTGTAGAGCTCGCAGAACTCGGCGCCGAGGGCGTGGGCGATGGCGACGGCCGTGGTGTCGGAGCCGCCGCGGCCGAGGAACGTGACGTCGCGCTCGGTGGAGACGCCCTGGCTGCCGCCGATGACCGGGATGACCCCGGCGGCGAGGGCCTCGGCGATGCGCTCGGGGCGCAGCTCGAGGATCTTGGCGTCCTTGTGGTTCGTGTCGGTGATGAAGCCGGCCTGGGAGCCGGTGAAGGACTGGGCCGGCTCGCCGAGGTCGCAGATCGCCATGGCGACGAGGGCCATGGCCTTGCGCTCGCCGGCGGTGATGAGCATGTCCATCTCGCGCCCGGGCTGGCTGGTGGACACGTCGTCGGCGAGCCGCAGGAGGGCGTCGGTCTCCTTGCCCATGGCCGACACGACCAGCACGACGTCGCTGCCGCGTCGCTTCGTGCGCACCGCGTGCTCGGCCACCTCCCGGATGCGCTCCGGGTCGGCCACCGACGTGCCGCCGAACTTCTGGACCGTGATCACCCGGTCGAACCTACCGATCGCTTCCGCAGGCGGACCAAGGTGGTCGCCCGTCCGGCGAGCCGTCAGGGCATCTCCACCAGGGCGTCCCAGTCGCGCAGCTGCTGCAGCGTCTGGGTCTCCGTGGAGTGGAGCAGCGAGCAGATCGCCCGCAGGTCGTCCCGGCGGATGGACAGCACCCGGCCGTTGAAGTCGCCCCGCTCGAGGATGATCGAGCGGGCGTAGCGGTGCACGGCCTCGGCGTCGGGGATGCCGGAGAGGGCGACGAGGTCGAGGATCACCTTGGAGGGGCGGTCGCCGTCGTCGTCGTCGTCGCTCTCGCCGAGCAGGACCGACATCGGCACGTCGTAGAACTCGGCCAGCTCGCGCAGTCGGGGCAGGCTCAGGTTGCGGAAGCCGCGCTCGTAGGCGCCCACCGCCGACGCGCTCCACTGGCCGCCGCTCTCCCGCTCGACGTCGTCGAGGGACAGCTTGCGGAGGCGACGCACGGCGCGCAGGCGCTGACCGACCTCGACCGAGAACGAGGACAGGCCGTCGTCGTCGTCGCTCGCCATCGCAGCCCCTCCGCCTCGTCCGCCACCGCTGCTCCACGCACCGGCTCTCTCGTGGCACGGAGCGTAGCGAAGGAGGTGTCGGCCGTCACGCCCGGAGGCGGAGATCCCTCCCGGGCCGATCGGTCGGGCCGGACGCCGCGGGCCGAGGACTCGCGACCCACCGGGCACGACGGGTACGGTCCGCGCCCGTGGGTACCAACAAGCGCGAGCGCCAGAAGACGGCGCGTCAAGAGAAGATCGAAGAGCTCCGCCGCATGGAGCAGAAGCAGGCGACCCGGCGCCGGGGCATCCTCATCGGCCTCGCCGTCGCCGCCTTCCTCGCCTTCGCCATCGGCTACTCGGTCCTCACCGCCGGCGACGACGACGAGGACGTCGCCACCGACGACACCACGGAGACCTCCACCGAGGACGAGGGCGCCGAGGACCCGGCCGGGGAGACCGACGACTCCACGCCCACCGAGACCACGATCGCCGAGGTCCAGCCGGGCGACACCGAGTGCCCGCCGGCCGAGGGCTCGCCCGAGCGCCGGATCGACTTCGACGGCCCCTTCGCCGACTGCCTCGAGGACGGCGTGGACTACCAGGCCCGCTTCACCACCACCGAGGGCGAGGTGCTCGTCGTGCAGGGGTGACCGGCGGAAGACATCGGTGTGCACGTCGGCCGCGGCCTCGGC
>JAKFET010000050.1:0-9951 GCA_036675575.1 Acidimicrobiaceae bacterium | reverse complement strand
TGGCCCCGGTCGAGCAGGCGGACGAGGTTGGGGTGGTCGAGGCGCGCCAGCACCGCGCTCTCGTGCTCGAGCCGGCGGCGGGCTGCGCCGGCGGGCGAGTCGCCGGCCGCGATCTTGAGCACGACGGGACGGTCGCCACCCTCGAGGTCCATGGCCAGGTGCGTGTCGACTCCCTGCCCGCGCTGCAGGAGCGACGTCGTGCGGTAGCGACCGGCCACCACCCGCTGCACGTCCAGGGCCCTCACGGCCGCGGCTGCCCGTCCACTCAACCCTCGTTCCCGTCCGCGCGCACGCGCGCGCCCTGCGTCAGGGTGCCGGGCCGCATCTGGTCACGGCAATGGCCCGATCGGGTGGTCCGACCGGGCCCGGCGTGGTCAGCGGGCCAGGAAGATGTTGACCGCCGTGCCCCGACGCACCTGGGCGCCGGCCCCGGGGTCGGAGCCCACCACCCGGCCGTTGCTCGCGCAGCAGTCCTGGCCCAGCTCGAGCCCGGCGGCCACGAGGGCGGCCTCGGCCTGGTCGAGGGTCATGCCCGCCAGGTCGGGCACCGCGACCAGGTCGGGGCCCCTGCTCACCTGCACCACGATCGTGCTCCCGCGCTCGACCTCGGTGCCGGGCCCGGGCTCCATCGCGACGACCTGGCCCCGCGGGACGGTCTCGCTGAACACGTCCTCCCGGCTGGCCTCGAGCTGGATGGCGGCGAGCGCGTCCCTGGCGGCACCGAACCCGGCGCCGGCGGCCAGCTCCGGCACGGTGCGGGGCGCGGGCCCGAGCGAGACGACGAGAGGCACGACCGAGCCCTTCGGCAGCTCGGCATCGACCTCGCCGGCGGTGCCGACGACGTGGCCGGCCGGGACCTCCTCGTCGTGGGTCTCCTCGGCGACCGCATGGGTGAGGCCGGCGCGCTCGAGCTCGAGGACGACCTCCTCCAGCGGCCGGCCGACCAGGTCGGCGGGCCGGTCGGTGAGCGTGTTGCCCTCGGAGACGAGCACCACCAGGGTGCCGCCCTCGGCGAGGCGGTCGCCGGGGGGCGGGTCGGTGGACACGATCTCGCCCGGCACCGTCTCGTCGCGCCGGGTCCTCTTCTCGTCGATCACCCAGTCGTTCTGCTCGGCGAGCAGCTCGGCGTCGTCGATCTGGCGGCCGGCGAGGTCCGGGACCTCGGCGGTGGGCGTGCGGAGCTGCTGGGCGAGGAACACCCCGCCGGCGGCGATGGCAGCGGCGAGCAGGACGGCCACCACGACGGGCCAGCGCCGGCGGCGCTCGGGTGCAGCCGCCACCCCGGTCGCAGCGACGGCCTCGGCCTTGGCCGCCGCCTTCCGGGCCCGGCGGCCCTTCCGACCCTCGGCCTCCCCGTCGGCAGCCGGCCGGTCGCCCGGTGCGGGGGCGATCTGGGTGCGCTCGTCGGCGTCCTCGCCGGTGGCGCCCGCTTCGACCAGGGCGCCGACCAGGGGCAGCGGCGCGGGTGCGGTGAGCCGCTCGGAGGCGGCGAGGAGGGCGATGCCGAGCTCCTCGGCATCGGCGCGCTCGTCGGGGTCGAGCCGTCCGGCGCGCTCGATGGCGGGGCGCAGCGGACCGAGCGCCTCGGGGACCTCCAGGTCGCCGTGGGTGCGGGCCTGCAGTGCGGCGATGGGGTCGCCGCCGGCGAACGGCACCCGGCCGGTGACGGCTTCGATGAGCACCAGGCCGAGGGCGTACACGTCGGCCTTGGGCCCGGTGCGCTCACCGCGGGCCTGCTCGGGGGCGGCGTAGCGCATGGTGCCCACCACGTGGCCGCCGTGGTCGGTGATGCCGGTCTCGGCCAGGGCGCGTGCGAGGCCGAAGTCCGCGATCCGGAGCCGACCGTCGTCGCCGAAGCAGAGGTTGGCCGGCTTCAGGTCGCGGTGCACGAGCCCCCGGCCGTGGGCGTGGGCCAGGCCGCGGCACGCGTCGAGGCCGATCACCAGCGCCTGGGACGGGGTGAGGCGGTGGCCGGCCGCCAGCAGGCCTCGGAGGCTGCCGCCGGCGAGGTACTCGGTGACCAGGTACGGCACGTCGTCCACGCCGCTGTCGTGCACGACGACGATGTTGGGGTGGCTCACCGACGCCACGGTCTGGGCCTCGGCCCGGAAGTGCTCGAGGAAGTGCTGGTCGCTGGCCAGGGCCGGCTGGAGCATCTTGACCGCGACCTTGCGCTGCAGGGTGACGTCGTCGGCGAGGAAGACCTGGGCCGAGGACCCGAGCCCCAGCGGGGCGATCAGTCGGTACCGGCCGCCCACCACGCGACCGAGCTGGTCGGAGAGCTGTGACATGGCCACCGCCCCACAGTAGGGACCGTCCCCGCCCCCTTGGTGGAGGGTCGACGGTGCGAGACTGGGTCCGAGATGCCCGATCCCGCCCGCCTCGGCCGCACCGTCGCGGTGCCCTGGACGCTGCACGCCGCCTTCTGGCTGGTGCTCGTGGAGTCGATCGTCGAAGGGGCTTTCGTCGTGGGCCGGGACGACTGGGGCAGCGTCGGCAAGGCCCTCATCCTGCTGGCCTTCGTGGCCAAGGTCGCCTTCGCCCACCTGGCCCGGCGCCTCAGCGCGGGCGGCGTCCTTGGGTTGCTGGTCTTCGAGCTGGTGGGCATCCTCGTGGCCATCGGCGCGGACTGGTCCACGGCCCTGCGCCTGCTGCTGGTCGCCACCGTCCTCGCCGTCTACGCCCTCGTGCTGTCCTCCCTGCACGCCTTCCCCACCCCGGAGCTCCCCCGACCATGACCAGCCCCTCCCCCGGCCCCGGCCTGTCGTACCCCACGAAGACGAAGGTGATCATCGTCGTCGTGCTCGCGCTGGCCATCGCGGCCCTCGTCCTCGCCTACCTCGCCACCGTGGAGGGCGACGGCACGACGACCAGCATCAGCGGCGCCGACGGGCTGCAGGACACCGGCGACCGCGACCCGTCCGGCGTCGAGGCGCTGATCCCGCCCGGCGGGTCGGAGATCCTCGGCCAGGAGCTCATCGGCATCGACCTCGTCCCCGGCTGGACCGGCGAGCTGACCCTCCTGCCGGGCAACGGCGTGGCCACGACCCTGCCCGAGGACGAGATCGAGGTCGACGGCCTCAACCGCATCACGTTCCAGCCCGGCCCGGGCAAGGCCATCGAGCGGCTCAGCGGCGACTACTGCCTGGTGGCCACCATCTGGGACCAGGTCGAGGGCCGGGAGCAGACCCAGCGGGTCGAGAACTGGTGCTTCTCCGCCACGTGACGGGCGGGGGCTAGCCCGGCAGCTCGCCGGTGGCGAGGAGGCGCTCGAACGCGGCCTCGTCCAGGATCGGCACGCCGAGCTCCTCGGCCTTGGTGAGCTTGGAGGCCCCGGGGCCCTCGCCGACGACGACCGCCGTGGTCTTCTTCGACACCGAGCCCGGCGCCTTGCCGCCCCGAGACTTGATGGCCTCCTCGACCTCCTCGCGGTTGTAGCCCTCGAGCGTGCCGGTGACGACCACGGACAACCCGGCCAGGGTCTGGGGCACGTCCGGGGCAGCGTCGCCCTCGAGGTGGACGCCGGCCGCGCGGAGCCGCTCGATGACGGCGAGGTGCGCGGGGTCGTCGAACCAGGCCCGGACCGACGCGGCGATGGTGGGCCCGACGCCGGCGACGGCGGCGAGGGTCTCGGTGTCGGCGGCGACGATGTCGTCGAGGTGGCCGAACCGGCGGGCCAGCGCCTCGGCGCCGGACGGGCCGAGGTGGCGGATGTTCAGGCCGACGAGCAGGTGGCGGAGCGGGCGGTCCTTGCTGGCCTCGATGGCGGCCCGCAGGTTGTCGACCGAGGTCTGCCCGTACCCCTCGAGGCCCAGGACCCGGTCGAAGTCGAGCTCGTAGACGCCCGCGATGTCGTGCAGCAGGCCGAGCTCGAGGAACAGGGCCACCGTGCGCTCCCCCAGTCCCTCGATGTCCATGCCGCCCCGGCTGGCGAAGTGCTCGATGGACCCCTGCACCTGGAAGGGGCACTCCGGGTGGACGCAGCGGGTGTCGGACTCGCCCTCGGGTCGGACCAGCGTGGACCGCACGGGGCACGGACAGGTGGTGGGGAAGGTCCAGGGCGCGACCCCGTCGGGGCGGGCGGCCAGCACCGGGCCCACGACCTCGGGGATCACGTCGCCGGCGCGGCGCACGATGACGGTGTCGCCGGGCCGCACGTCCTTGGCGGCCACCTGGTCCTGGTTGTGGAGCGTGGCCCGCTCGACGTTGGCGCCGCCGACGAACACGGGCTCGAGCACGGCGTAGGGGGTGGCCCGTCCGGTGCGCCCGACCGAGACCATGATGTCGAGCAGCTGGGTGGTGCGCTCCTCGGGCGGGAACTTGTAGGCGATGGCCCAGCGAGGTGCCCGGGAGGTGAACCCGAGGTCGGCCCGTCGGGCCAGGTCGGCCACCTTCACCACCACGCCGTCGATCTCGTAGGCCAGGTCGTGGCGGTGCTGCTCGCGGTCGAGGCACAGGGCCACGACGTCGTCGATGTGCTCCACGGTGCGGATCTCGGGGTTCACGGGGAAGCCCAGCTCGCGCAGCAGGTCGAAGGTCTCCTCGTGGCGCGCCATGGCCGGCCCGCCCTCGACCTCGCCCAGGCCGTAGGTCCACATGGACAGCTCGCGCCGGCCGGTGATGGCGGGGTCCTTCTGGCGCAGGGCGCCGGCCGCGGAGTTGCGGGGGTTGATGAAGGGGGCGTGGCCGTGCTCGGCGGCCCACTCGTTCAGGCGCTCGAAGGCGGCGGTGGTCATGTACACCTCGCCCCGCACCTCGAGCACGGCGGGGGCGCCCGCCGGCAGCCGGTCGGGGATGTCGGCGATGGTGCGGATGTTGGCCGTCACGTCCTCGCCCACCCGCCCGTCGCCCCGGGTGGCAGCCTGCACGAGCCGGCCCCCCTCGTAGCGCAGCGAGATGGCGACCCCGTCGATCTTGAGCTCGCACACGTAGCCGTAGCGGGCCGGTTCGTCGCCCTCGGCCACGCCGAGGCGGCGCTGGAGGCGCTCGTCCCAGGACCGCAGGTCCGCCTCGGTGAAGGCGTTGTCGAGCGAGAGCAGCGGGCTGGAGTGCCGGACGGGCGAGAAGGCCGCGGAGGCCCGCCCGCCGACCTGCTGGGTGGGCGAGGTCTCGTCCCGCAGCTCGGGGTGTGCGTCCTCGAGGTCGCGCAGCTCGCGGAGGAGCTCGTCGTACTCGGCGTCGGTGACGATGGGCGCGTCCTGGACGTAGTAGCGCTCGTTGTGCTCGAGGATCTCGGCCCGCAGCTGCTCCGCCCGGCGCTGCAGCTCGGGGACGTCCTGGTCGCTCACCCGGGCGACGTTACCGAGGGGGTCTGACGGCTTCGGAGCCGAGCCGCCAGGCGAGGCGACCCAGGTGACGGTGCCCTGTGGCGGCGGAGCCGCCACGACTGAACCGCAGCGGGACGCACCTCACTCGCAGGTCCTACGCGCCGACGGAGAGGCGCACGCCGAAGGACTGGCGCCGGACCCGCTCGGCCAGGTCGACCGTGAGGGCGAGGATGTGCTCGGCCTGGACCGGGTCGTGCAGGGCGAGGCCGCACTCGGGCGTCACGAGGGCCTGCTCCCGCAGGCGCAGGGCGTCGCAGCCGCGCTGGACCAGCTCGCACCAGGTGTCGGAGAGGGCCCGCCACAGCCGGTCGGAGCCGTCGCCGACGGGCCGGGAGGTGGGCACGGCACCCCAGGCGACCCAACCGCCGCGGTCGAGGTGCACGCCGAGGGCGCCGGCGTGGTCCGCGATCGTGGGCGCGATCGGGAGCGACACGATCTGGGGACCCGTGGCCAGGGCCAGGCGCCAGTCGGTGTCCGCGCAGCAGTGGAGGCCGGTCACGGCGAAGGGCTCGACAGCGGCCAGCGCGCTGGACACCAGGTCGAGGGCGTCGTCGGTGGCGAGCGGGAAGTCCGGCCGGGACAGGGCGACGAGGGAGGGCTCGTCGATGAAGGCGACCTGCGGGGCGAGGGGGGCGACGCGCAGCGCCGTCTCGAGCATGGTGCGGGCCCGCGCCGCGACCGCGGCGCGGGCGGTGTCGAAGGCGAGGTCGACCGGGGCGCCGGCCTCGACGAGGGCGAGGCCGAGCGTGACGGGACCGGTGAGCTGCAGCTTGATCGGCCCGGTGCGGTGCCGGGTGGCGTCGAGGAAGGCGCGCAGGCCGGCGAAGGCGGGGCCCTCGATGGTGGGCTCCTCGCCGAAGGGGTCGTCGGGGTCGAGCTCGCCGACGATGCGCACGATGCCGTCGGTGCCGATGTCCACGCCGCGCAGGCCCCAGGCGCCCTGGGACACCATCCCCTCACGACGGTCGCGCGCCGGGAGCGACGGCGCGGCGGGCAGATCTGCGCAGGCGGCCAGCGCCACGGCGACGGCTGCGTCGACCTGCCGGTGGGGCAGGCTGCCGATGGCCGAAGCCGTGCCGACTCGCAGGTTGATCGCCTTCATCGCCGCTCGCTCCGCTCGGGTGAACCCCAGCCGGCGTGGCTCTCGCCGCACCGTTCCCCCTGGTTCCGCATGACACCGGAATAGCCACCGCCGGGCCCACCGGGCAAATCTGTCCGCACCATGCGCCGCTCCCTCCCCCTCGCCGCACCGTGGCCGTTCCGCCTGCTGTGGCTGGTCCTGCCGGTGCTGGCGGGGCCCGCCGTCGCCGACGCGCTGGCCGACCGGAGCCGTGCCGTGCAGGTCGTGGCGTCGGCCATGGCCTGGGTCGGGTGGGGTGCCGTGCTCGCGGCGTCGCTCGTCCTGCGCACCACCACGCTCACCGTCGTGCGCGCCCTCGCCCCCGGCGCCGTCGTGCTGTGCGTGTGGGCCGCAGCCACGTCCGACGAGCCCGGGTGGGGCCTGGCCGGCGCGGTGGTGGCCGTCCTGGCCGCGGTCGCCGCGCTCGCTCCCGCCACCGCCGACGCCTTCGTCGACGGGTCCAGCTACGGCGACGAGCGGCGCGTCGCGCTCCGCGTGCCCGTGGCCATGGCCGCCGGACCGGTCCCGATCGCCTGGGCCCTCGCCGCCGCCGGCGTCTTCGCCGGACCCCTGCTGCTGGCCGCCGAGCAGTGGGTCGCCGGCGCGCTGGCGCTCGTGGTCGGGGTCCCCGTGGTCCTGGCCGTCGCGCTCCGCCTGCACCTGCTGTCGCGGCGCTGGCTCGTGTTCGTCCCGGCCGGCGTCGTCGTCCACGACCCGGTCGCCATGGCCGAGCCGGTGCTGCTGCAGCGCCACCTCCTCCGCCGCATCGGTCCCGCCGATGCATCGGCGGCATCGGCCGACGGCGGCGGCGCCCTCGACCTCACGGGCGGCGCGCTCGGCCTCGCCCTCGAGCTGCGCACCGCCGAGCCGTTCACCGTCGGCCTGCGCAAGGGTCGGGAGACGGTCGAGACCGCCGGCGTGCCCGCCGTCCTCGTCACGCCGGGTCGGCCGGCCACCACGCTGGAGATCGCGGCCGAGCGCAAGCTCCCCGTCGGCTGACCACCGAGGCCGCTTCACTGGTCCGAACCGAACCACATCTCGTCGGATCGGGATCGGCGAACGGAATCCTGGCGCTTCGCTGGCCCGAACACGACGACATCCGGTCGGATCGGGACCAGCGAACGGGAGCTCAGCGCTGGGCGATGCCGCCGCCGACGACCAGGTCGCCCCGGTAGAGCACGACCGACTGGCCGGGGGCCAAGCGGCGCTGGGGCTCGTCGAAGGTGACGGTGGCGCCCGTCGCGGACGGCGTCACGTGCGCGGGGTGGGGCGTCCCGTGCGCGCTGCACTGGGCGAGCACCGGTCCGTCGACGGGGTCGTGGGCCCAGACCACGTCGCCGAGGTCGACGCTGTCGGCGAGGAGGGCATCGGCGTCGCCGAGCGTGACCGTGGCCGTGCGGACGTCGACGTCGACGGCGTAGCGCGGGGTGGGGTTGCCGCCGACGTCGAGGCCGCGGCGCTGGCCGATGGTGACCAGCTCGACCGCATCGACGCGGCCGACCTCGGCACCCGTGGCGTCCACCACCCGCCCGGGCGTGTAGGCGATCCGGTCCCGGAGGAAGCCCCGGCGCCCCTCGACCGAGGTGATGAAGCACACGTCCTGGCTGTCGGGCTTGCTCGCCGTCCGCAGTCCGAGGCGGGCGGCGTGGGCCCGCACCTCGTCCTTGGTCATGTCGCCGACCGGGAACGACACCCGGTCGAGGACCTCGCCGGCGACGACGTAGAGGACGTAGCTCTGGTCCTTCGCCGCATCGTGGGCCCGGCCGAGGTGGGGCCGGCCGAGGTCGTCGGTGCCGAGGCGCACGTGGTGGCCGGTGGCGACCAGGTCGAACCCGAGGGCCTCGGCCCGGTGCAGGAGCCGGTCGAACTTGAGGTGCCGGTTGCACTCGATGCACGGGTTGGGGGT
Source organism: Acidimicrobiaceae bacterium (assembly GCA_036675575.1). Lineage (GTDB taxonomy): Bacteria > Actinomycetota > Acidimicrobiia > Acidimicrobiales > Salinilacustritrichaceae > Salinilacustrithrix. The sequence goes on along the minus strand of JAKFET010000050.1, from coordinate 1,598 downwards.
GCGCCCGGCGGCGTGGTCGGCCACGTAGGGCTCGATGACGTCGCGGGTGAACTCGTCGCCGAAGTTGAAGACGTGGTGGTCGATGCCGAGCCGGTCGGCGACCCGGCGGGCATCGTCGACGTCGGACACCGAGCAGCAGCCGGAGTCGGACTCCCCGCCCCACAGCTTCATGGTGACGCCGACGACCTCGTGGCCCTGCTCCTGCAGGAGTGCGGCCGCGACGGAGGAGTCCACGCCACCCGACATGGCGACCAGCACCCTCATGCCGGGCTGCCGTGGGCGGCGAAGGCGCGCAGGCGGTGGACGGCGGCGGGCACGACCTCGAGTGCCAGGTCGACGTCGGCGTCGGTGGTCGACCAGCCGAGGGACAGTCGCAGGCTGCCGGCCGCGATGTCGCGAGGCACGCCCATGGCGGCCAGCACGTGGCTCGGGTCCTGCGCGCCCGACGAGCACGAGGACGCCGCCGAGGCGTAGACGCCGTGGTCCTCGAGCAGCACGAGCAGGGCCTCGGCCTCGATGCCCGGGATGCACACGTGGCAGCTGCCGGCGATCTTGCCGCTGCGGTCCCGGGTCGTGGCGTCGACGGCGCTCTCGACCAGGCCGTCGACCGCGTCGTGCAGGCCGTCGGCGAGACGGTCGCGCAGGGCGCCGAGGCGGGCGACGGTGTCGGCACGGGCATCGGCGGCGATGCGTGCCGCGGTCGCGGCCCCGACGATGCCCGCCACGTTCTGCGTGCCCGACCGGCGCCCGCGCTCCTGGCCGCCGCCGAACAGGCGGGGCTGCAGCGGGGTGCCGGGCCGGACGGCGAGCACGCCCACGCCCTGCGGGCCGCCGAACTTGTGGGCCGACAGCGACAGCAGGTCGACACGGCGCCCGGACGGTGCGGTGGTCGCACCTGGCAGGTCGAGCCAGGTGAGGGCCTGGACGGCGTCGGTGTGGACGAGCGCCTGCGGTGCGTGCTCGGCGACCGAGTCGAGGACCGCGGCCAGGTCGGCGACGACGCCGGTCTCGTTGTTGACCGCCATCACGGAGACGACCGCGACCGTCTCGTCGAGCAGCTCGACCAGGTGGTCGAGGTCGACGCGCCCGTCGCCGCCGACCCGCACGATCCGGCCGTGCCGGTGCTCGACCGACTCGAGCACCGCGTGGTGCTCGCTGGCGGGGCACACCGCGGTGGCGTCGGCGCGGTCGCTGGCGTCGAGCACGCCGAGCACGGCGAGGTTGTCGGCCTCGGTGCCGCCGGCGGTGAAGACGATGTCCCCCGGCTGGAAGCCGGTCACCTCGGCGAAGGTGTCCCGTGCGTCGTCGATGGCCCGCCGGGCCTCGCGAGCGAGGCGGTGCGCGCCGGAGGGGTTCCCGGTGCGGTCGCCGAGCCACGGCAGCATCGCGTCGCGCGCCTCGGGGCGCACGGGGGTCGTGGCGGCGTGGTCGAGGTAGGCCACCGCCCCAGGCTACGGGGCACCCGGGGGAACTACCGGCCCCAGGAGTCGGGCGGCTGGTCGTCCTCCACGACCGGTGGGGGCACGGGGCGCTTCACGGGCGGCGGCACGGACGGGTCCGACGGCAGGAGGTCGACGGGCGCCGGGCCGCGGTCGGCG
>JAKFET010000175.1:0-10063 GCA_036675575.1 Acidimicrobiaceae bacterium | reverse complement strand
CTCCGGGAACCACCACGACCTCGGGCTCTTCGGCGTCGGCACCGCCGGCGGCCCCAAGCGCCGCGGCGCCATCGGGCTCTACCACCTGGCCTGGCAGCTCGACACCATCGACGAGCTCGCCGCCGCCCGCCAGGCCCTGCTCGACGCCGGCGCCTACACCGGCGAGTCCAGCCACGGCGCCACCAAGAGCCTCTACGGCGCCGACCCCGACGGCAACGAGTTCGAGCTCATGTGGATGCTCCCCCGTGCCGAGTGGGGTCCCTACGAGAACGCCGCGCCCATCGATCACCTCGACCTGGCCGGCGAGGTGGCCCGCTGGTCCGGCGTCGCCACCGCCGGTGAGATCGTGCAGCCCGGCGGCGGGACCGACGCATGAGCGACCTCCCCGAGCCCGTGGCGCTCCGGCGGGGCGCCGACGATCGCGATTCCGCCCTGACCCCGGAGGTGGCGTGATGGATCTCGGTCTCCGAGGTCGGGTCGCCGTCGTGACCGCCGCATCGAAGGGCCTCGGGCGCGCCAGCGCCCAGGCCCTCGCGGCCGAGGGCGCGAGGGTCGTGCTCAACGCCCGCAGCGCCGACGTCCTGCACGACCTGGCCGCCACGATGGACGACGCCCTCGTCGTCCCCGGCGACATCACCGACCCGGCGCTGCCGGCGCAGCTCGTCCAGGCCGCCGTCGACCGGTGGGGCCGCGTCGACATCGTGGTCGCCAACGCAGGTGGTCCGCCGACCGGCCGGGCGCTCGAGGTCGACGACGACCAGATTCTCGAGGCCGTGAACGCCAACCTGCTGGCGTCGGTCCGCCTGGCCCGCGCCGCCGTGCCCCACATGCGGGCCCAGCGGTGGGGACGGCTCTGCTTCATCGCATCGATGTCGGTGCGCCAGCCCATCCGGGACCTCGCCCTGTCCAACGTCGCCCGCACCGGGCTCTGGGCCTGGACCAAGACCGCGGCGCAGGACCTGGCCGAGGACGGGATCACCGTGAACCTCGCTGCTCCGGGGCTCCACGCCACCGACCGCCTCATCGAGCGGGGCGTCACGGGACGCACGGGCGACCCCGCCGACTTCGGCGCCGTCGTGGCCTTCCTGTGCTCCGAGCAGGCCAGCTTCGTGAACGGCGTCGCGCTCGGCGTCGACGGCGGCGCGGTCACCGGCCTGCTCTGACCGCGCCGGACCCTCCCGGTCGACCGCTACTGGCGGGTGCTCACGAAGATGTCCGAGCTCCCCTCCGGCCCCGGTGCCCGCCCGAAGAGCAGGGTGCGGGCGTCCCAGGAGAGCGACGGCCGCGACTCGCCGGCGGCGGTGTTCACCGCGGCGCCGAGGTTGACCGGGGTCGACCAGGGGTCGCTCGTGGTCGCCCGGGTCGACACCCAGATGTCCTGGCCGCCGATGGTGCCGGTGCGGTTCGAGGACAGCACCAGCTCCAGCCCGTCCTTGCGGACGTTGGGCTGGATGTCGTTGGCAGCGGTGTCGTTCAGCGACGCCACCGCCGCCGCGGGACCGAAGCCGTCGGCGGTCGCCGGGCTCACGAAGATGTCGCCGGGGACCGTGGTCGAGCCACGGGAGAAGTACAGCGCCGGGGCACCCGCCTCGACGTAGGACGGACCCTGCTCGTCCAGCGTGCTGTTGGGCCCGAACGGGTCGCACGGCAGGTGGAGCGGCTCGACCCAGCCGTGCCTCGGGTTCCGTCGCGTCAGGTAGATGTCGCCGAGGCCGCAGCTCTGCGCCGTGGTGCGTCGGCTGACGAACAGCAGGCCGTTGCCCCGCAGCGGCGTCGGGCAGAAGTCGTCGGCCGTCGAGTTGACGGGAGCACCGAGGTTCACCGGCGCTCCGAAGGGCTCGTCCGTGCTCGCCCGCTCGGCCACCCAGATGTCCAGGTCCGTGCGGGTGTCCCCGGCGAACCTCGGGCGGTTCGACGCCAGGTAGATGCTCAGGCCGTCGGGCGCCTGGATCGGGCACCCGTCGAGGGAGGCGGTGTTCAGCTCCGAGCTGTTCCCCCCGTGCTCGATGGGGTGGGCGGTCCCCCAGTCGGAGTAGCTGCGCGCCTGGGCGACGCCGCCGATCGCGACCTGCCCCAGGATCACGATCGCCGCTGTGATCAGACGTGCCCTCACCGGTGCTCCTCCTCCGTTGACTCCCTGGGGGCGGACGGTCACAGTCGGACGTGTGACGGGGCGTGTGACGGCGGGGTGGAGCGGTTGACCTTCCAGCTGCAGCTCCTCGGGCCGCCACGGCTCACCAGCGCCGGCGCACCGGTCGAGCCGCCACGGGGCACCAAGTCGTGGGGGCTGCTCGCCTACCTGGTGCGAGCGCAGGTGGCCCCGACGAGGGGCCACCTGGCGAGCCTCCTGTTCTCGGAGGCCGACGACCCCCTGGGTGCCCTGCGGTGGACCCTGTCCGCGCTCAGGCGCCACCTGGGACCCGACGCCGAGCTCGGCGACGACCCCGTCCGCCTCCGGCTGCCCCCGGGTGCCGTCGTCGACGTCGACGTGCTCGATCGAGGGACGTGGCGACAGGCGACGGCGCTGCCCGGCTTCGGCCAGGACCTGCTCGCGGGGTTGGTCTTCCGTTCGAGTCCCGGCTTCGAGCTGTGGCTGGAGGCGGAGCGCCGCCACGTCGACGGCACCACGTCGGCGGTCCTGCACCACGCCGCGCTGGCGCTCCTCGCCGCCGGGGATGCACGCGCCGCCACGCGCCACGCCACCGAGCTCGTGTGCCGCAGTCCGTACGAGGAGAACGGACACGTCCTGCTGGTCCGCTGCCTGCGGGCAGCGGGCGATCCCGACGCCGCACGCCGCCACGTGGACGACGCCGCCGAGCTCCTGCGCCGGGCCCTCGGCACCGAGCCGACCGCAGCCCTGCGAGCTGCGGCGGCAGCGCCGCACCCCACACCCGGACGGAGCGTGTCGGGCCGGTCCGGCGTGCTCGTCCAGCTGCAGGCCGCCGAGGCCGCGCTCGCCGCGGGCGCGACCGAGGCGGGCGTCCACGGCCTCTGGAGCGCCGTCGCCGACGCCCGACGGATCGAGGACCACGAGCTGGTGGCCCGGTCGCTCGTGGAGCTCGGTGCGGCGCTGGTGCACGCTGGGCGGGGGACGGACGAGGAGGGTGCAGCCGTCCTCCACGAGGGCACCGCGCTCGCCGAGTCCGCCGGCCGCCCGGCCATCGCGGCCCGGGGCTGGCGGGAGATCGCATGGATCCACTTCCTGCGAGCGGAGTACGTCCAGGCGGAGGCCTGCCTCGACCGGGTGGAGTCGATCGGCGGCAGCGACGAGGACCTGGTGTGGGCCGACGTGATCCGCGGCACCGCCCACCACGACCTCGGCCGCCACGATTCGGCCGGTCCGCTCCTGCAGCGGGCCCTGGACCGCAGCGAGCGCCTGGGGGACGGTCCGCTCCTCGTCTACGCCCTCACCCACCTCGGCCGGTTCCACCTCCTGCGTGAGGAGCTGGACGTCGCCACGCCGTTGCTCGACCGCGCACTCGAGGAGTGCGCGGCGCGCGGCCTGACGGCGCTCACGCCGTGGCCGGAGTCCTTCCGCGGGGAGGTCGACCTGGCGACCGGTGACGTGGATGGCGCCGCGGCCCGCTTCGAGCACGCCCACGCGATGGGCTGCCAGGTGGGCGACCCGTGCTGGGAGAGCATCGGGATGCGGGGGCTCGGCCTGGTCGCCGACGCTCGCGGCGACCGCGACGACGCGCTCGAGCTGCTGTCGCAGGCACCCGCGCAGTGCCGGCGGCTCCCGGACACCTACCGCTGGATCGAGGTGTACGCCCTGGACGCCCTGTGCTCCGTCGCCGTCGCGCACGGCGCCGAGGGTGCCCCGGCGTGGGTCGGCCAGCTCGAGTCCACCGCCGCCCGGCGGGGCCTGCGAGAGCTCGTCGTCCGAGCCCTCGCGCACCGGGCACGCCTCGGCGAACCCGGTGCGCTCGTCGCTGCCCGCTCCCTCGCCGCGCAGATCGGGAACCCGGCGCTGCAGGCGCTCCTCTCGTCCACGCCGCCCACGGGGCAACGTGTGGTGGCGGCACCACGGCGCCGCCACCTCACCACCACGGAGCTCGCATGAAGATCGCCAACCACCACCACCGACTCGTCCTGGTCCTCGACGACGGCGTCGCCGACGTCGCCGAGGTGAGCGACGGGCGCTTCGGGCCGGACCCCATGTCGGCGTTCCACGACTGGACCGGCTTCGCCGAGTGGGCCGCCGGCGTGCGCACCGCGACCGGCCCGTTGGACGAGCGGGCCCTCGGCTGCCCCGTCCCGCTCCCCCGCCAGGTGTTCGGCATCGGCCTGAACTACCGCCGGCACGCCGAGGAGTCCGGCATGGCGATCCCGTCCGTGCCGGCGACGTTCACCAAGTTCCCGGCTTCGCTCGCCGGGCCCTTCGACGACATCGAGATCCACGGCGACGCCGTGGACTGGGAGGTCGAGCTGGTGGTGGTCATCGGCACCGAGGCGGACCGCGTCGGCGAGGAGGACGCCTGGTCCCACGTCGCCGGCCTCACCGTGGGCCAGGACATCAGCGACCGGACGATGCAGTTCGCCGCCGGCATGCAGTTCTCCCTCGGCAAGTCCCGGCGCGGGTACGGCCCGATGGGTCCGTGGCTGGTCACGGTCGACGAGGTCCCCGACCCCGACGACCTCGCGCTCGGGTGCAAGGTGGACGACGAGGTCGTGCAGGACGCCCGCACGGACGACCTGGTGTTCACCGTCCCCCAGCTCATCGCCGAGCTGTCGGCGGTGGTGCCGCTGTGGCCTGGCGACGTGATCTTCACCGGCACGCCTGCGGGCGTCGGCATGGCCCGCACGCCGCCGAGGGGCCTTCGGCCGGGCGAGCTGCTCGAGACCTGGATCGAGGGCATCGGCACCATGCGCAACCGCTGCGTGGCGCCCTGAACCGGCTCAGGTGCCCAGCTGCGCCAGGACCCGGTCGTCGCCGCTGAAGTCGTACTCGAACAGGTCTCTGCCGACGCTGTCGAACCACTCGTAGGAGCTGCGGTACCCCGCTTCGAGCCCGTACGACGGGGTCCAGTCCAGGTCGCGCCGGGCTTTGTCGGTGGAGAACACGGCACCGCCGGTGAGCGCCTCGCCCCAGTGCAGCAGCGGCGGTCGTGCGGCCCGAGCGACGTCGAGGGGGACGTGGACGATCTCGGGCTCCACGCCGACGGCACGGGCCATGAGCCGGATGCAGCCCTCGACGCTGGTGAGCTCGGAGCCCGCCACGTTGTAGGCCTCGCCGATCGTCGTGGTGTTGCCGCAGACCGAGGCCATCAGCTGCGCCACGTCCTCGACGTGCACCAGGTGGACGAACGGGAAGCCGTCGCCGGGCACCAGGACCGGCCGGCCCTCCTCCAGCCGCTTGAAGATCATCGGCTCCCGGGTGGCGAGCGGCGTGCGAGGACCGAGGGTGTGGGTCACCCGCAGCGACGTCGCCGGGAACCCGGTCGACTCGAAGAGGTGCAGCAGGTGGTCCTCACAGCGGACCTTGCCCACGCCGTAGGCCTTGCGCGGATCGGTGTCCCCGGGATCGTGGCGGCGTCCCGTCTCCAGGACGGGCTGCACGAAGCTGCGCTTGTAGACGGCGACCGAGCTGGTGAAGACGAACTGGCGCACGCGGCCGTGGAACAGCTCGACCATCGGCTCGAGGTCCTCGACGGTGTACGCCGTGTTGTCGAACACGATGTCGAAGTCGTCGCGGACGGGTCGGAGCGCCTCGGCCAGCGCGCCCGGGTCCCGACGGTCGGCGTGGATCCGCCGGCACCCGTCGGGCATCTCCGCCACGTGGCTGTTGACGACGGTGACCTCGTGGCCCTGGCGGGCCAGCTCGAACAGGAGGTGCAGCCCGATGTAGCGGTTGCCGCCGGTGACCAAGGCGCGCACGTCGCTACCGCGCCGACTGGCCGTCGTCGACCTTGATGACGGTGCCGGTGACGAACTCCGAGGCCGGCGACACGAGGTACAGCAGGGTGGAGTCGAGCTGCGAGGGGTCGCCCAGCCGCTTGCGGGGGAACGCCTTCGTGATGTCGCCCATCCGCTCGAGCATCCCGTCCATCATCTCGGACGAGAACGCGCCCGGCGCGATGGCGTTGACGTTGATGCCGAAGCGGGCCCACTCCACGGCGAGGGTCTCGGTCATGCGGTTGATGGCCGCCTTGGTCACGGAGTAGAGGGCTGCGCCGCCACCGCCGTACTCGAAGGCACCCATCGAGGAGATGTTGACCATGCGCCCCGGGGCCTTCGCTGCGATGAGCCGGCGCGCCACCTCGCACGAGAGGATCCAGGGCCCTCGCAGGTTCGTGTCGAGCACCTGGTCGATGAGCTCGGTGGACATCCGGGCGGCGTACTGGGCGTCGGGGATGCCGGCGTTGTTCACGAGGATGTCGACGAGCCCGAGCTCGGACTCGGCCCGGTCGACGGCCGCGACCAGCTGGTCGGCATCGGTGACGTCGAGCGGGACCGGGACGCACGTGCCCCCGTCGCCGCGGATCTCCGCGGCGAGCTCCTCCAGGCGCTCCACCCGACGTCCGGCGGCGGCCACCGTGGCGCCGGAGGCGGCGAGCACCTTGGCGAAGCGGCGGCCGAGCCCCGACGTCGTGCCGGTGACGAGGGCGACCCGGCCGGTCAGGTCGTGGGAGGCGTTCGGGAGGGGTGCGGTGTCGGTCATGCGTGGTCTCCTGCGGGTTCGTGGGTCGAAGGCCGGGTCGCGACCTCCCGGGCCCAGCGGTAGTCGGCCTTGCCGGCCGGCGAGCGGACGATCTCGTCGAGGAAGACGAACGCCTTCGGCAGCTTGTAGCGGGCGATGTGCCGCTCGGCCTCGGCGAGGAGGTCGGCCTCCGTGGCCTCGTGGCCCTCGCGGATGCGCACCACGGCGACGACCTCGGCACCCCAGCGCTCGCTCGGGCGGCCGCACACCACGACGTCGTAGACGGCCGGGTGGTGCATGAGGGCGTGCTCGACCTCCTCGGCGAAGATCTTCTCGCCGCCGGAGTTGATGGTCACGGAGTCACGGCCGAGGAGCTCGACGATGCCGTCGGCTCGCAGGCGGGCGCGGTCGCCGGGCACGGCGTAGCGGGTGCCGCCCACGACCGGGAACGTGCGCTCGGTCTTGGCCTGGTCGCCCAGGTAGCCGAGCGGGATGCGACCGGCCTTGGCGAGCCATCCGGTGCCCTCGTGCCCGGGCTCGAGCATCTCGGTCAGCTCCTCGTCGAGCACGACGCTGCCAGCCGCGGCCGTGAAGGTGCCGGTCGAGGCTCCCGTGTCCTTGGTGGACACGTGGCTCAGCTGACCGCCCGCCTCGGAGGACCCGACGCCGTCGATGAGCATCAGGTGCGGGATGCGCTCGAGGAACTCCTGCTTGAGCGAGGCGCTCAGCGCCGCGCCGCCGCTCAGGACGATCTTCAGCGACGACAGGTCGTGGTCGCCGACGGCGAGCTGGTCGAGGAGCGGGCGGCCGAACGCGTCGCCGACGATCAGCAGGAAGTCGATGCGCTCGCGCTCGACCGTCCGCCAGATGTCGTCGGCGTCGAGCGTCGTCGGCTCGTCCTGGATCACGACGGTGTGGCCGCCGTGCATGGCGCTGAGGCCGATCCAGTGCCCGGCGCCGTGCATGAAGGGCGGGGCGGGCAGGTAGCGCATGCCGCCGACGGCGCCGGCGGCGAGCTCGTCGAGGCTCTCCCACTCGACGCCCTCGCGGTGGCCGCCGAGGGCGGCGACGAAGATGTCGGCCTGGCGCCACAGCACGCCCTTCGGCATGCCCGTCGTGCCGCCGGTGTAGAGGATGTAGAGGTCGTCCGGGGACCACTCGACGGCCGGTCGTTCGCCGCTGGCGCCGGCGAGCGCCGCCTCGTACTCCACGGCTCCGGGCAGCAGCTCGGCGCCGGTGCCGTCGTCGACCTGCACGAGCACCCGCAGCTCGGGGAGCTCCGGCAGCACGGCAGCCAGCGTGGGGGCGAAGGCGCCGCTGTAGATGATGGCCCGGGCCCCGCTGTCGCGCAGGAGGTAGGCCAGCTCCTCCTCGACGTACCGGTAGTTCACGTTGAACGGGGCGAGGCGGGCCTTGTACCCGCCCAGCATCCCCTCGAGGTACTCGTTGCCGTTGGTCAGGTACAGCGCCAGGTGGTCCTGGCCGGTCTCCCAGCCCTGCAGCGCGGACCGTGGCGTCGTGCGGGCGTCGCCGCCGACGCCCTGCGACAGCAGGAAGTTGGCGAGCCGGCGGGTGCGGTCGTTGAACGTGGCCCACGTGAGGCGGCGGTCGCGCCAGACGAGGCACTCCGCGTCGGGGCGGGCGGCGGCGATGGCCTCGGACACCGCGGCGAGGTTGTGCTCCATGCGCAGAACATAGGTGCACCGACGCCGCGGGCGAGGCGGCCGCTCACCCGGCGCGCTCCACCGTCGCCGACGCCGCGGCGCGGTCGGGACGGAGATCGAGGCGGCGGAGCAGCTGGGCGTTGAGGGCCACCACGATCGTGGAGACGCTCATGAGGACGGCGCCGACGGCAGGAGGGAGGCTGACCCCGGCCCAGTGGAGCGCACCTGCGGCCAGCGGGATGGCGACCACGTTGTAGCCGGCGGCCCAGATCAGGTTCTGGAGCGACTTGCGGTAGGTCGCCTTCGCCAGGCGGATGATGGCGACGACGCCCCGGGGGTCCGAGCTGGCCAGGATGAGGCCGGCGGACTCGATGGCGACGTCGGTGCCGGCTCCGATGGCGATGCCGACGTCGGCCCGGGCCAGTGCGGGCGCATCGTTCACGCCGTCCCCGACCATGGCCACCGACAGGCCTCGATCCTGGAGCTCGGCGACCTTGGCCGCCTTGTCCTCCGGCAGGACCTCGGCGAACACCTCGTCGAGGCCGAGGTCGTGGCCGACCGCGTCGGCCACCTGGCGCGCATCGCCCGTGATCATCACGACCTGCAGGCCCTGCGCCCGCAGTTCCTCGACGGCCTGCCGGGCCTCGGGCCGGACCTGGTCCTCGAGCGCGAGTGCGCCGACGATGCGCTCGCCCCGCACCAGGTGCAGGACGGCGGCCCCGCGGGCCTCCCACTCGTCGACCTGGCCGACCAGCTCCGCGGGCACGGTCAGCGACCGCTCCCGCAGCAGCGCCGGGCCGCCGAGGGCGAACGCCTCGCCGTCGACGGTGGCCTCCACCCCGCGGCCGGTGATCGAGCGGAAGTCCGTGGCGCGAGCGACGTCCCCACCGGCACGGTCGGCCTCGACGATGGCCCGGGCGAGCGGGTGCTCGCTGTCGGACTCGACGGCACCGGCGATCCGCAGCACCTGCGCCTCGTCGAGGCCGTCGGCTGCTGCGACCCCGATGACGGCGTGCTCGCCCCGGGTGAGGGTGCCGGTCTTGTCGAACAGGACGGCGTCGATGGTGCGGCTCGCCTCCAGTGCCAGCCAGTCCTTCACGAGGATCCCGCTGCGTGCGCCGAGCGCGCTCGACAGCGAGGTCGTCAGGGGGATGGCGAGGCCGAGGGCGTGGGGGCAGGAGATGACGAGGACGGTCACGACCCGCACGACGGCTTCGTCGACGTCGCCGAGGAGCGTCCAGGCGATGGCGGTGACGACGGCGGCCCCGGTGGCGACGAAGAACAGCAGCGCGGCGGCCTTGTCCGCCAGCACCTGGCTGCGGGACCGGGACTCCTGGGCCTCGGCCACGAGGCGGCCGATGCCAGCCAGCGCGGTGTCCTCCCCCACGGCGGTGACCCGCACGCGGATGGCAGAGTCCGTGGACACGGTGCCGGCGACGACGGGGTCTTCGACCCCCTTGGCGACGGGCCTCGACTCCCCGGTGATCATGGACTCGTCCAGCTCGGCGGAGCCCTCCACGATGTCGCCGTCAGCCGGCACACGACCGCCGGAGCGGACGAGGACCGTGTCGTGCGTGCGCAGGTCGGACGCCGGGACGATCTCGAGGTCGCCCGACGCGGTCACCCGCTCGGCCTCGTCCGGCAGCAGCGCCGCCAGGGCGGCGAGCGCGTCCTGGGCCTGGCCGAGCGCCTTCATCTCCTGCCAGTGGCCGAGCAGCATGATCGAGATCAGCGCCCCGAGCTCCCACCAGAAGTCCAG
>JAKFET010000177.1:0-10064 GCA_036675575.1 Acidimicrobiaceae bacterium | reverse complement strand
GTCCCGCCCGGCGGCACGATCGGCGGGCCGGAGGGGTAGCCGGGCGGGCCGGGTGGCGGTGGCGGAGGGGGCAGGTCGGACACGTGGGGTTCCCGGGGGTGGCGGCCGGAGCGGACGGACGACGGTACCGGCTGGTCCGCGCCGCCCCGTCGTCACCGCGGTCCCTCCCGCGCACGTACGCTCCCGCGCCATGGCCCGCATCCCCACGCGCATCACCGAGCTCCTCGGCATCGACGTCCCCATCATCCAGGCGCCGATGGGGTGGATCGCCCGCTCCCAGCTCGCCTCGGCCGTCTCCGAGGCCGGCGGGCTCGGCATCATCGAGACCTCCTCGGGCGAGCTCGACAACGTCAAGGCCGAGATCGCCAAGATGCGCGACCTGACCGACAAGCCCTTCGGCGTGAACATCGCCCAGGCCTTCGTGCGCGACCCGGGCATCGTGGACTTCGTCGTCGAGCAGGGCGTGCGCTTCGTGACCACCTCGGCCGGCGACCCGACGAAGTACACCGCCCAGCTGAAGGACGCCGGCCTCACCGTCTTCCACGTCGTGCCGACGCTGCAGGGTGCCCTCAAGGCGCTCGATGCCGGCGTCGACGGCCTGGTGGTCGAGGGCGGCGAGGGCGGGGGGTTCAAGAACCCCCGCGACGTGGCCCTCATGGTCCTGCTCCCGCTGATCGCCCAGCGCACGGACGTCCCGATCATCGCCGCCGGCGGCATGGTCGACGGAGCCTCGATGGCGGCCGCCTTCGCCCTCGGCGCCGAGGGCGTGCAGATGGGCACCCGCATGGTCTCCGCCGCCGAGTCCCCCGTGCACGAGAACTGGAAGCAGGCGATCGTGGACGCCGCCGAGACCGACACGGTGTTCCTCAACCGGCACAGCCGACCCGGCCTGCGGGCGCTGCGCACCGAGCGCACGACCGTGCTCGAGCGCCAGGAGGCCGTCGACCTGGGCGAGGCGTTCGGCTCGGTGCTCGACCTCTACTTCGGCGGCGACCTCGAGGCGGGCGTCGCCCTCACCGGCCAGGTGGCCGGGCGCATCGACGCCGTGCGGCCCGTGGCGGACATCATCGACGACTGCGTCGCCGGCTTCCACGACACGATCGCCCGGCTGTCCCGGTACGAGGCCGCCCGATGACCACGGTCGAGGAGGAGGCGCCGCGCACCCGCCTCTTCCACGTCGACGACACCGGGCACCGCACCGAGCTCCCGGAGCACCGCCTCGGCCAGGAGGAGGGCGGCTGGTACTGGCTCGACCTGTTCGACCCGTCCGAGGAGCGCACGCACGAGCTCGCCGAGCACTTCCAGCTGCACCGCATCACGCGCGAGGACCTGCTCGAGCACCAGATCCCCAAGTTCGACGACCTCGACCGGTACCGGATGTTCGTCGTGCACGCGCTCTCGCCCGATCCGGCGTCGCTCGGCACGGTGGAGGTCGACGTGGTGGTGGGCGACACCTGGGTGATCACCTCCCACCGCGGACGGGTCCGCAGCATCGACGTGCTCGCCGAGCGCATCCACCGCCAGGACTTCACCCTCGACGGGCCGTTCCACCTGGCCTGCCGGTTGTTCGAGCTCGTCGGCGAGCGCTACCTCCCGATCCTCGACGACCTCGACACCCAGATCCTCGACCTCGAGGAGGGCGCCATCGACGGCGACACGAACGTGCTGCCCGACATCCACGCCCTGCGTCGGGACATCGCCTTCCTGCGGCGCAGCCTGGCGCCCCAGCGCCGGATGCTCGAGGTCGTCACCCGCTCCCACGGCGACCCGACCGACCCGGCCGGGCGTGACCTGGCCGACGCCCTCGACCACCACGTGCTGCTCATCGAGGCCCTCGACAGCGCCCACCAGATGGTGGCCACGCTCGTCGACACCTACCGCAGCGCCACCGCCGAGCGGTTGAACGAGGTGATGAAGGTCCTCACCGTGTTCTCCGCCATCTTCCTGCCGATGACGCTCGTGGCCGGCATCTACGGCATGAACTTCGAGTACATGCCCGAGCTGGACGAGCGGTGGGGCTACCCGATGTCCCTCGCCATGATGGCGGTGATCGCCATCGGGCTGTGGCTGTACTTCGTGCGTCGCGGGTTCATCGGCGGCCCGAAGCTGCGCCAGCTGCTGAAGCCGGCACGGGTGGTGGGTCGCGTCGGGCGCGGGCTCGCGTCCGCCGCCGTGCAGCCGGTGCGCGCCGCCACACGGTGGACCCTCGACGACGGGAGCGACAGGCCCGAGCGCTGACCCGCTACTCGTGCGTGCCGTCGCGGAGGAAGCGGCGCAGGATCTTGCCCGAGGCCGACTTCGGGATCTGGTCGATGAACTCGACGATGCGCAGCTGCTTGTAGGTGGCGACCTTCTCGGCGACGAACGCCTTGACGTCCTCCTCGGAGAGCTGCTGGTCGGGAGCGAGGACGACGAACGCCTTCGGGAGCTCGCCCGCCTCGTCGTCGGGGATCCCGATGACGGCTGCGTCGGCGATGGCGGGGTGGGTGAGCAGGAGCGCCTCCAGCTCGGCCGGCGGGACCTGGAAGCCCTTGAACTTGATGAGCTCCTTGACCCGGTCGACGATGTAGAAGTGGCCGTCCTCGTCGATCTCGGCGACGTCGCCCGTGTGGAGCCAGCCGTCCTCGTCGATGGTGTTGCGGGTGGCCTCGGGGTTCTTCAGGTACCCCTTCATCACGAGCGGACCACGCACCCAGAGCTCGCCCCGGCCGCCGACGTCCTGGTCCTCGCCGTCGGCGTCGACGATGCGGCACTCGGCGTTGGGGACGGTGACGCCCGAGGAGCCGGGCTTGTAGTCGCCGGCCGGCGTGGCGTGGGAGACGGGCGACAGCTCGCTCATCCCGTAGCCCTGCACGATCTCGGTGCCGATCCGCTTGGCGGCCTCCTGGGCGATCTCGGCGCCGAGGGGGGCGGCGCCGGAGAACACCTGGCGCAGCGAGGACAGGTCGTACTCGTCGACCAGCGGGTGCTTGGCGAGGGCGAGGACCATCGGGGGCACGGCGAAGAAGCGGGTGACCTGCTGCTCCTGGATCGTCTCCAGGGCCTGCTGCAGGTCGAAGCGCGGCATCGTGATGATGCGCACGCCGTTGGCCAGCAGGCCGTTCATCAGGACCTGCATCCCGTAGATGTGGAAGAACGGCAGAGCCGCGATGGCCACCTCGTCGTCGCCATAGGTGATGACCGGCTCGCACTGGGCGATGTTCGCCACCAGGTTGTGGTGGGTGAGCATGACGCCCTTCGGCAGCCCCGTGGTGCCGGAGGAGTAGGGCAGCACCACGACGTCCTGCATCGGGTCGACCTCGACCTGCTCGATGGGGTCGCCGAACAGCGACGTGAGCGCCGTCGTGCCGGGGGCGCCGTCCATGGTGACGATCTCGGTGACCGACGTGCCTTCGATCGCCGCCTGGGCGGTCTCGAGGAACGTGCCGATGGTGACGAGCACCGTGGCGTCGGAGTCCTGGAGCTGGTGGCGGACCTCGTCGGCCGTGTACGTCGGGTTGATCGTGGTGTTGGTCGCGCCGGCCACCGCCACGCCGTGGAAGACGATGGCGTACTCGGGCAGGTTCGGCGCCATGATCGCCACGGTGTGGCCCGGGCCGATGCCCTTGGCCTGCAGGCCGCCGGCGAGGGCGTGGATCGCCTGCTTCAGCGCACCGAAGGTGTAGCCCCGTCCGCTGCCGACCTCCTCGATGGCCTGCTGGTCGGCGAGCCGCTCGGCGTGGCGCAGGACGAACTCGGTGATGGGCACCGAGGGGATGTCGACGTCGGGGTACTTGCTCGTGTGGACGATGGCCATGGGGCGGGAGCCTAGGGCTGCGGATCGGGCCGGCCGATCGCGGGGTGCGAGGATGCAGCCGATGGACGCGGACCCCTACGTCGCCCTCGTCGCCGGACACGATCCGAACCGCACCTGCCTCCTCCTCGACGACGGGACCGCGTGGACCTACGGCGACGTCGATCGGCGCAGCGCGCAGCTGGCCGGCGCCCTCGCAGCACGCGGGGTCGGCCCCGGGGACCGCGTGCTGGTGCAGGTCGACAAGTCCGCCGATGCCATCGCGCTCTACCTCGCCTGCCTCCGCTCGCGCGCCGTCTTCGTGCCGCTGAACACCGCCTACACGCCCGAGGAGGTCGCAGGCTTCGCAACCGACGCCCATCCGGCCCTGTTCGTCGGGCGCCCGGGCGCCCCCACGCCGACCGGCGTCGCGGCGGCCACCCTCGGGGTCGACAGGGGCGGCTCGCTGACGACGCCGGGGGGCGGGGCTGCGTCGAGCGTGGCCGAGCGGCCGGTCCGGCACGCGGACGAGTGGGCGGCGATGCTCTACACGTCGGGCACCACGGGCCGCTCGAAGGGGGCCATGCTCTCCTGCGGGAACCTGGTGTCGAACGCCCGAGCCCTCGTCGACGCCTGGCGCTTCGAGCCGGACGACGTGCTGCTGCACGTGCTGCCGGTGTTCCACGTGCACGGGCTGTTCGTCGCCCTGCACTGCGCGCTCGCCGTGGGCGCAGCGGTGCGGCTCCACGAGCGCTTCGAGCCCGACGCCGTCCTGGCCGACCTCGCCCGCAGCACCGTGCTCATGGGCGTCCCGACCCACTACCACCGCCTGCTCGACCACCCCGGCCTCGACGAGGCGGCGTGCCGGGGCATGCGGCTCTTCACCTCGGGCTCCGCTCCCCTGCCGGCGCACGAGCACGACGCCTTCGCCGAGCGCACCGGGCACCGCATCGTCGAGCGCTACGGGATGACCGAGACGATGATCCTGACCTCCAACCCCTACGAGGGCGAGCGGCTGGCGGGAACGGTCGGGTTCGCACTCGACGGCATCGAGGTCCGGGTCGCCGACGACCACGGGGTCCCGCTGCCGACGGGGGCGACCGGCACCGTCGAGGTGCGGGGCCCGAACGTCTTCCTCGGCTACTGGGGCCAACCCGGGGCGACGGCGGCGGCGACCCGGCCGGACGGCTTCTTCGTCACGGGCGACATCGGAGCCCTCGACGACCAGGGCCGCCTCACCCTCGCCGGCCGGGCCAGCGACCTCATCATCTCCGGCGGGTACAACGTGTACCCGAAGGAGGTCGAGCGGGTGCTCGACCAGGCCCCGGGCGTCGACGAATCGGCGGTGATCGGCCTGCCCGACCCCGACCTCGGTGAGGTGGTGGTCGGCGTGGTGGTCGCACGCGGGCCGCTGGACGAAGCAGAGGTGCTCGCCGCGTGCGGTGCGCTGGCCCGGTTCAAGCGGCCGCGCCGCCTGGTCGTCGTGGACGAGCTTCCGCGCAACGCGATGGGCAAGGTGCAGAAGGCCGTGCTGCGGGAGCAGCTCGGCTGAGCGGGACGTCAGGGCGGCGCGTCGCCGCCCCACTCCTCGCGCTGCGCGTCGCGGACGAAGGCGATCACGGCATCGACGTCGCCATCGGAGAGGCCGGTGATCGGTGGCATCCCGGCGAACTCCCAGTGGTGGGGCTGCACGCCCTGGGCCACCGCGGTCCGGATGGCGGAGTCGGGGTGATGGTCGGGCGCGTAGATCTCGTGCACCAGCGGGGGCCCGGCCAGTCCGCCCCGGGCGCCGGGTCCGTGGCACGTCTCGCAGTTCTCGGCGAACACCTCGCCGCCCAGGGCCAGCTCCTCGGCGGATCCCGGCGCGGGCGGGGCATCCGAGGAGCCGCCGCCGAGGACCAGGACGACGGCCACGACCGCTGCGAGCGCGACCACCCCGACCGGGACGAGCCACGTCAGCCTGCGCGTGCGCTGGCCGCGCCTGGCCCGGTCGGCGGCGGCGTGGCGGGCGTGCGGTCGGTCGGCGCTCATCGGACCTGCTCCATTCTTCGATCCTGACACGGCTCGGCGGGGGCGGCGGGGCCTACGGTGGCCGGAGTCGCTCGCATCGGCGGGCAGTTGGGTAGGGAGCTGGGCATGCCAGTCGACACGAAGCCGACGGTGTTGATCGTCGACGACGAGGTGGACATCCGCCTGCTCGTCCGGGCCATCCTCGAGGCATCCGCCCTCGGGGTCCAGGTCGTGGGCGAGGCCGTCGACGGCGACGACGCGCTCGCGGTCTTCCGCACCCTCGATCCGCCCGACGTCCCCGACGTGGTCATCCTCGACAACCGGATGCCCGGCAAGGAGGGCCTCGACGTCGCCGCCGAGATGCTGGCCCAGGAGCCCCGCCAGCACATCGTGCTGTTCAGCGCCTTCGTGACGCCCGAGATCGAGGAGAAGGCCAAGGCCCTCGGCGTGCGGGCCTGCGTGGGCAAGAGCGACTTCGCCCGGCTCCCCGAGCTGGTGGTCGAGCTCAGCCGCTGAGGCCGCTGACGTCCAGTCGGCCGTCGGGCCCCATCGGCACCGGTCGGGCCGACGTCACGGCGTCGACCGGGATGGGGCCGTACACGTGCGGGAAGCCCTCACCGTTCGACGCCTCCTCCACCCGCACCTCGGCATCGAGGCGGTCCGGATCGACCACGAGCAGGACGATGTCGTCGCGCCCCCGGTAGTACCGATCGGCGGTGGCCTGCACCTGGTGGGCGAACGAGCAGTGGACGAAGCCCTCGTCCGCCAGCGACGTGTCGATCGTCGAGCGCTCGTAGGAGCCGCGGGCGCGGGCCCGCTCCCACTCGGCCGCGACGGCCAGGTGGAGGAGCGGACCTGCGACCCCAGGCTCGGTCACGCCGGGCCGGCGAAGATGCCCTCGGCATCCCGGCTGGCGCCGAGCGGCGCCGGCTCGTTGTAACGGGATGCCTCGTGGCGGGCCACGACGTGGTGGTGGACCTCGTCGGGGCCGTCGGCCAGGCGGAGCGTGCGCTGGGAGGTGTACATGCCGGCCAGCGGGGTCCACTCGGACACGCCGGTGGCGCCGTGGATCTGGATGGCCTGGTCGATGATCTGGCAGACCTTCTCGGGGACCATGGCCTTCACCGCGCTCACGTAGATGCGGGCCTCCTGGTTGCCGAGGACGTCCATGGCCTTCGCCGCCTTCAGGACCATCAGCCGGCAGGCGTCGAGCTCGATGCGGGCCCGGGACACCACCTCCATGTTCTTGCCGAGGCTGAGGATCGGCTTGCCGAAGGCCTCGCGGAACTTGCCCCGGCGGATCATGAGCTCGAGGGCCTTCTCGCCCTGGCCGATGGCGCGCATGCAGTGGTGGATGCGGCCCGGGCCGAGGCGGACCTGGCTGATCTCGAAGCCGCGCCCCTCGCCGAGCAGCATGTTCGAGGTCGGCACGCGCACGTCGGTGAAGCGCAGGTGCATGTGGCCGTGCGGCGCGTCGTCGTGGCCGAACACGTGCATCGGGCCGAGGATCTCGACGCCGGGGGTGTCCATCGGCACGAGGATCTGGGACTGCTGCTTGTGGGCGGGAGCGTCCGGATCGGTCCGGCACATCACGATCATGATCTTGCAGCGGGGGTCGCCGGCGCCGGAGATGTAGTACTTCTCGCCGTTCAGGACGTACTCGTCGCCGTCCTTCACCGCCTGGAGCTGCACGTTCTTGGCGTCGGAGCTGGCCACGTCGGGCTCCGTCATGGCGAAGGCCGAGCGGATCTCGCCGTTGAGGAGCGGCTCCAGCCACTGCTGCTTCTGCTCCGGGGTGCCGACGCGCTCGAGCACCTCCATGTTCCCGGTGTCGGGCGCGGAGCAGTTCAGCGACTCCGAGCCGAGCGGGTACTTGCCGAGCTCGACCGCGATGTACGCGTAGTCGAGGTTCGACAGGCCGCCGACCTCGGAGTCGGGCAGGAAGAAGTTCCAGAGCCCGGCCTCGCGGGCCTTGGCCTTGGCGCCGTCGAGCAGCTCGAGCTGGCCCGGTGCGTAGTCCCAGCGGTTCTCGCGGTTCTCGCCGAGCCGGAAGTACTCCTCCTGCATGGGGGCGACGACCTCTTCGAGGAACTGCGTGACCCGCTTCAGCAGGGGCTTGGCCTCCTCGCTCATCCGCAGGTCGAACAGCTCTGCCGGTTCTTCGGGGGTGCCCATGGGTCTGTGGTCCTCTCGTACGTGGCCGCCCCGTCCCTGGAGGCGTCGGTCTGAATGTACGCGCATTCGGAGCGAGGGCGACCCTCGACGGTCCCGAACCGGCGCCGGACCGGTCCCCTTCGGTAGAAACCGGGACATGGCTCCCACCACCGACTTCCGACTCGACGGCAAGGTCGCCATCGTCACCGGCGCATCGAGCGGCATCGGACATCGGTTCTCCCAGGTCCTCGCCGAGCAGGGCGCGACCGTCGTGGCTGCGGCCCGCCGGACCGACCGGCTGGCGGAGCTCGCCGCCACCGTCGACGGGATCCACGCAGCCACGTGCGACGTGGCCGACGACGCCCAGCTCGACGCGCTGGTCGAGCGCACGGTGGCCGACCACGGCCGCATCGACATCGTCGTCAACAACGCCGGCACCACCGACGCCGTCACCCCGGCCGAGCACGAGGACCCTGCCCTGTTCCGGCGCGTGGTCGACGTGAACATGAACGCCTGCTTCGTGCTGGCCGCCGCCGCCGCCCGCCAGATGATCGTGCAGGAGCAGGGCGGTTCGATCATCAACATCGCCTCGGTGCACGGCCTGGTGGCCGCCGCACCGAACGCCCAGGCCGCCTACGCCGCCTCCAAGGGCGGGCTGGTGAACCTGACCCGGGAGCTCGCCGCCCAGTGGGCGAAGCACCGCATCCGGGTGAACGCCATCGCCCCCGGCTACTTCGAGACCGAGCTCACCGAGGCCATGTTCGTCGGCGAGGACGCCGGCCTGCGCTACATCCGCCGCAACACCCTCCTGGGGCGCCCCGGCGAGCTCCAGGAGCTCGACGGCCCGCTCCTGCTCCTCGCCTCCGAGGCCGGCACCTACATCACCGGCCAGACCATCGCCGTCGACGGCGGCTGGACCGCCCGCTGACGCCGCCGCACGAGGGATCTTTCGTTTCCTGGTCAGGCCCCTCCTGACAAGGAGACGAAGTTCTCGGCTCAGGGCGTGAGGTCGGTGCAGGCGCGGCGCTCGTCCCACGCCGAGGTGGCGGTGGCGGCTTCGTCACCGGCGAGGGGGACCGGGACGCCGTCGCCGTCGATGCGGGCGGGGACCCACTCGAGGCCCAGGACCTCGCGGCCGTCGATGCGGACCAGGAGCACACCGGTCTCGGCGTCGTCGGGTGCGGGGTCGAGGAGGTGGCCGAGGCCGTAGGAGACCGCGGCGCGGCCCGATCGGCCGGCGCCCTGCACGCGACCGGCGCCGGGCCCGGCGACGATGTCGGCACCCGCATCCACGAGGGCGGCGGCCAGCTCCTGCTGGCTGGCGTTCGGGCAGGCCTCCCCCGTCGTCCCCCAGTGCAGGTAGACGACCACCGTGTCGGCGACCCCGCGGGCCGCCTCCACCTCGGCGACGAGCCGGTCGACGCGCTTGGCGGAGGCCACGCCGGGCTGGTCCGGTCCGGCCGTGTCCGACGCGATGCGGTCCGGGTCGAGCAGCTGGGTCGCGGCGATGACGGCCACGGTGTGGCCGCCGACCTCCCGGACGAAGGGCTGGTAGGCGGCGGCCTCGTCGGCACCGACGCCGATGACCGACGACCGGTCGGGCTCGCCGGTGAGCGCCTGCAGGAGCCCCTCGGTGCCGAGGTCGAGGCTGCGGTCGTTGGCGGCGGAGATCACATCGATGCCGGCCGACCGCAGCGCGCCGAGGACGCCCGGGGGTGCGGCGGCCACGTCGGGCGCGCCCGCCGGGTCCGCGGAGAGGGGGGCGTCCAGGTCGACGACGGCGAGGTCGGCCTCGGCCAGCACCGCGGCCAGGGGCCCGACGAAGCCTTCGGGGTCCGCGGCCAGTCGCTCGGCGAGCGCACCGTGGGCGGTCACGTCGCCGGCGAGGGCGATCGTGATGGGCCCCGGCGTGGGCGCGAGCGCAGCCGACCCGTCCGGCGTGGCAGCGTCACCCGTGGCGGGCTGCGAGGACCGCTCGGCCCAGAGCACCCAGCCGGCGGCGCCGAGCGCGGCACCGACGAGGAGCACCACGGCGGCGGCGAGCACGCGTCGGGCGACGGGTCCGCGACCCCGTCGGAGGTGGCGACCGGACATCGCCGGCGACGCTAGCGAGGCCCGTGCGGGCCTC
>JAKFET010000029.1:0-10109 GCA_036675575.1 Acidimicrobiaceae bacterium | reverse complement strand
ATCGGTCAAGTTCGGGGGTCAGGACCCGCCCTGCTCCCGGAGGAACCGCTGCAGCTCCTCGGCCAGCTCGTCGCCCGACGGCAGGTCGCCGCCGCCGAGGGGGGCGTCGTCGCCGAGCGCCTCCAGCGACTCGTCGTAGACCTGCTCGAGCTGGCGGATCATGGCGGCGTGCTGCGGGTTGGGCTCCACCAGCTCGTCGATGCGAGCCCGCATGGACGTGACGTCGTCGGCGAGGTCGTCGGCGGCGAAGTCCGTGCCGGCCACCAGGTTGAGGCCCTCGATGAGGCGAGCCGCCGCGGCCGGGTAGCCCATGCCGGCGGCGTAGTGCGGCACCTGTGCCCAGACGCCGATGGCGGGGAGGCCGGCGGCGGCGAAGCGCTGCTCGAGCACGGCCTCGATCCCGGCGGGCACGTCGACGGTGCCGCGGATGAGGCCGACCTGGGCGGCGAGCTCGTCGGTGGACGCGGTGGCCGAGAGCTGCACGGGTCGGGTGTGCGGCGCCGCCGCGGGGTAGGCCCCGAGGCCGACCTGCATGCGACAGCCGAGGTGCAGGGCCAGCTCGAGGACGGCGTCGGCGAAGGCGTTCCAGGCGTGGTCCGGCTCCACGCCGGTGAGCAGCAGGACGTCGGTGCCGTTGGGCGAGCGGGTGGCGTGGACCTCGGTGGTGGACCAGGTGAGGCCCGTGTTGACGCCGTCGACCAGGTGGAGGATCGGGCGCCGGGCCCGGAAGTCGAGCAGCGTGTCGGCATCGAAGGTGGCCACCGGGGTCACCTCGTGCTGAGCGACGATGGCCTCGATCGCACGGGCGGCCGCCCCGCCGGCGTCGATCCAGCCCTCGAGGGCGACGAGCAGGACGGGCGCGTCGAGCTCGGGCCGCTCGTGCAGCTCGTAGAGCGCCATCAGGCCAGCCGGTCCACGGCCGACCTGGCCTGGGCGGCCAGGGACTCGACCTGGTGCTTGAAGCCGTCGAAGTCCGAGCGGTCCCGCGTGCCCATCGAGCCGCCGACGTAGCGGGCGTACACGCCCTCGACGATGCAGGCGAGCTTCCAGTAGCCGAAGGCGACGTAGTAGTCGATGCGGGACAGGTCACGACCCGACGCGGCGGCGTAGCGGTCGAGCAGCTCCTGGCGGGTGCGCATGCCCTCGGCGGCGGTGGGCGCCCCGAGGGTGGGGGAGCGGTCGCCCGGCTCGGACCAGTACACCATCAGCAGCCCGACGTCGGCGAGGGCGTCGCCGAGGGTGCACAGCTCCCAGTCGAGGACGGCGATGACCTCGCCCCGGTCGTCGACCATGCAGTTGTCGAGGCGGTAGTCGCCGTGCACGATGGCCGCCGGGCCCTGCTCGGGGATCTCGGCGCTGAGGACGCGGTGGACCTCGTCGATCGCGGGCAGCTCGCGGGTCTTGGACTTCTCCCACTGGCCGTACCAGCGCTTCAGCTGACGCTCGATGTAGCCGTCCCTGCGGCCGAGGTCGCCGAGGCCGACGGCGTCGACGTCGACGGCGTGGATGCGGGCCAGGACGTCGACGAGGGAGTCGCCGCAGCCGGCTCGCGCCTCGGGCGACAGGGCGAGGGCCTCGTCCTGCGTGCGCAGGATGTGCCCGTCGACGAAGTCCATGACGTAGAAGGGCGCCCCGTTGACGGAGTCGTCGGGGACGTAGCCGAGGGGCGGGGCGACGGGGATGTCGGTGTCGTGGAGGGCGGCGATGATGCGGTGCTCGCGGCCCATGTCGTGGGCGCTGGCCAGCACCTGGCCGAGCGGGGGGCGGCGCAGCACGGTGCGACGTCCGGCGGCGTCCGTGACCCGGTAGGTGAGGTTCGAGTGGCCGCCGGCGATGAGGTCGAACGACAGCGGTGCCTGCGTGCCGGGCACGTGCTCCTGGTACCAGGCGGTGACCGGCTCGATCTCGATTCCCTGCACGTCCGCCACGGGGCCTCCCTCTCGGTGTCGGTGTGGGTTCGCCAACCTAGTGAGCGGTCTGCGGCACCGTCCGACCTGCCCGGTCCCGGCGGCAGGTTCGGGTGCCGCCGGTAGGTTGGCCGCCATGCCCTACGTCGACGTGACCGACCAGACGTTCCAGGCCGAGGTGATCGACCGCTCCACCCAGGTGCCCGTCGTCGTGGACCTGTGGGCCGAGTGGTGCGGTCCCTGCAAGACCCTCGGTCCCATCCTCGAGAAGGTGATCGACGCCACGGGCGGCAAGGTCGTGCTGGCCAAGGTCGACGTCGACGCGAACCGGGCCGTGGCCCAGGCCTTCCAGGTCCAGTCGATCCCGGCCGTGTACGCCATGCGGGACGGCAAGGTCGTCGACGGCTTCGTCGGCGCCCTCCCGGAGCACCAGGTGCAGGCGTGGGTCGACCAGCTGCTGCCCTCCGAGGAGGAGTCCGAGCTGTCCCAGCTCATCGCCGCGGGCGACGAGGCGTCGCTCCGCCAGGCGCTCGAGCTCGAGCCCGGCAACGAGGCAGCGGTCACCGGCCTCGCCGCGCTGCTCATCGACGGCGGCACGAACGAGGGCAAGGCCGAGGCGCTCGACCTCCTCGCCCGCATCCCGGAGACCGACGCGACCCGCCACCTCGCCGCCCAGGCGCGGATGGCCAACCCCGACGTGCCCGCCGACGTCGAATCGGTGCTCGCCGGCCTGCTGCCCCAGGTCAAGGCCGACGAGGACGCGAAGCAGCAGTACCTCGACATGCTGGAGCTGATGGGCCCGTCAGACCCACGCACCGCCGAGTACCGCAAGAAGCTCGGCGCCGCCCTCTTCTAGGGCTGACGGGCAGCCCCGACGTGCGCCGCCGTCCGCCGCCCGCCATCGACGACGTCCGCCTGGTGCGCGGGTTCGCCGCGCCCGGCGCCAGGGCCACCACGTTCGGACGCACCGTGTTCGTGCGCCGGGGTGTGACGATGAGCGAGCGGCTGCTGCGCCACGAGTACGAGCACGTCCTGCAGTTCCACGAGCTCGGCCGGCTCCGGTTCCTCGTGCGCTACATCGCCGAGTACCTGCGCTGGCGCCTGCGCGGCCACGGCCACGACGGCGCGTACGAGCGGATCTCGTTCGAGGTGCGCGCCGAGTGGCGGGCCCGCCGGGAGCTCGGCATCGGCGTGGTCGACCCGCCCGCCTGAGCGGGCGGGCCCATCGGTCCGTCAGCCTGCTGCGGGGTCTTCCTCGCCGGCGGCGGGATCGAGCGGCTCGGGCAGCTCGGGCTGCGGCGCCTGCTCGGCGGGTGGCTGGGGGGTGCCGGCAGGCGGTGCCTGCTCGGGCACCTCGCCCTCCTGGGCGGCCGGGGCCTCGGTGCCCTCGGTCTCGGGCGCCTCGCGCTCCTCGACGTCGCCCTGCTCGTCAGCCGGATCGTCGTCGATGCTGCGACCGCAGGCGGCGGCCCGCTCCTGCTGCCGGGCCCGCCGATCCTCGGGGGTCATGTCCTTGGCACCCTTGCCGGCCCACGGCGGCGGGCCCTTGCACGGGTCGCCGTCGTCGGGGCGACCGTTCGGGCCACCGGGTGCGCCAGCGTGGGCCGGCTTCCCCTTGCCGGCGGGCCCGGGCTTGCCCTGGCCGGCGTGCGCCGGCTTGCCCTTCGGGCACGCGTCCTTGGCCGCCTGCTTCGCGACCTCGTCCTGCCGGTTCGCCCGGGCGGCGGCGGAGACGCAGCGCCCGCGGTTGTCGGGCCGGTCCGGGACGTCGACCTGCACCACGGACAGGACGTCGTGCGCCATGCCCTGCGCCGGCGCGGGGAGGGCGCCGGCCATGGCGAAGCCGGTGGAGCCGACGGCGAAGCCGACGAAGGCCGCTGCCGCCACCGCGAGGCGACCGAAGCGCTTCTCGCGCTGGACGACCGGTGCGGCGGCGTGCATGCGGCTCAGGTGGTCGGCCCGGACCCCGCCGGGGACGGGCTGCTCGCCGGCCTGGCGGAGGCGCTGGGTGATCTCGTTCTCGTCCATCACCCCCGTGATCGTCCGAGGGCCCCTGCGGGTCACGCTCGTCGCAGATCGGTCTGTGCGCCACGCGCGGATCAGGTGCGGGTCGGCTCCTCGGCCACCGGGGCGAGGCGGGCGGCGAGGGCCTCGAGGCCCCGGGCGGCGAGCATCTTCACCGATCCTGTGCTGCGGCCGGTGACGGCGGCGACGTCGTCGATCGAGAGGTCGGCGAGGTGGCGCAGGACCACGACCTGGCGCTGGTCGTCGGTGAGCGCCGCCAGGGCGGCGACGAGTGCGGGGTCGAACGGGTCCGGGAGCTCGGCGTGGTCCGGGGCCGGCGAGCCGGCGGGCGCCGGGCGGGCCGCACGACGGATCTCGTCGACGCGACGGTGGTGGGCGATGGTGAAGACCCAGCGCCGCAGGGCGGCGTCGTCGCCGTCGAAGCCCGCCAGGCGCTGGGTGACCGCCACGAAGACGTCACCGGTGAGGCCTTCCGGGTCCGCCATGCGGTGCGAGCGGAAGTAGCCGAGGACCGCCGGCGCCAACGAGTCGTAGATGGCCTCGACCGAGCGCAGGTCGGCACCTCGGCGGCGTCGCACCGCCCCATCATCCCACCGCCTCCCCCGGCGGTCGTGGCCGGAGCCCGGATGACCTACCCTGGCGCCGACTTCCCCGGTCGAACCGCCGAGCCACTGGCCGGCGCGTGCACGGAGGAAGCGATGTTCCCCGACGACGAGGCCGGCTGGCCCGAACCCGCAGCGGGGCTGCGCGCCCGGTGGGACGAGCTGCTCGACGCCACGGGCACGGGCGCCAGGGCGGTCGTGGGAGGCGTCGCCGTGGTCGGCCTGGTGCTCGGCGCGCTGTGGTGGCTCACGCGCCAGGCCCCGCCGCCGGTGGAGGCGACGCTGCCGCTGGTGGAGGTCACGGCGCCCGCCACCACGACCACCACGGTCGGCCCGGTCGTGGTCCACGTGGCGGGCGCGGTCATGGCCCCGGGCGTGCACGAGCTGCCGGCCGGGTCGCGGGTGATCGACGCCGTCCGGGCATCGGGCGGGCTGGCACCCGACGCCGAGGCCAGGGCGGTCAACCTGGCGGCGGAGCTGGTCGACGGCTCCCAGGTCTACGTGCCCCGGGTGGGGGAGGTGCCGCCGCCGTCGGCAGCCATGCCCGGAGCAGGCGGGACGGCCGATCCCGGTCCCGTCGACCTCAACACGGCCGACGCCGGCCTGCTCGAGACGCTCCCAGGGGTGGGGCCGGCGACGGCGGCGGCGATCGTCGACCACCGGGAGCGCAACGGGCCCTTCACGTCGGTCGACGGGCTCCTCGAGGTCCGGGGCATCGGCGAGGCCAAGCTGGCGGCGCTGCGGGACCTCGTGCGTGTCTGACCGCGCCGATCCGGCGGCCGGTGCCGCAGCAGGCCTCCGCGCGGACCTGCCGGTGGTGGGCCTCGCTGCTGCCGCCTGGGTCGGCGCGACGGTTGCGGCCCCGGTCCCCGTCGGGGCGCTGGTCGCGGTGGCGGCCCTCGCCGCAGCGTGCCGCCGCGCGAGCGAGGGCGGAGCGGTCCCGGTCGTCGTCGCCGGGCTCCTGCTGGCGCTCGTGGCGTCCGAGGCCGGGGCGCGGGCGATGGACGGGCTCCACCCGGTGGTGGAGGGCGAGATCGAGGAGGCGGTCACCCTCGTCACCGACCCGGAGCCCACGCCCACCGGCCGGGTGCGCGCCGAGGTGCGCCTCGACGGCGGACGGCTGCTGGCCGAGGCGGGGGCTCCGGCGTCGATGGAGGCGCTGCGCCCGCGGCTCGCCGGCGACCGGCTGGTGGTCCGGGGCGTGGTGGCGCCCTTCGAGTCGCCATCCGACTGGACCGTCGGACGCCACCTGGCCGGGCGGTTGCGGATCGAGTCGGTCGTCGCGTCCGGACCGGGCGCGCCGCACGCAGCGGCCGCCAACGGGCTGCGGCGGATGCTCGACCGGGGCGCATCGTCCCTGCCCGACCGGCACCGGTCGCTGCTGGCCGGCCTGACGCTGGGCGACGACCGGGCCCAGCCGGCCGAGCTCACCGCCGACTTCCGGGCGGCAGGGCTCACGCACCTCCTGGCCGTGTCCGGGCAGAACCTGATCCTGGTGTTGGCCGTGGCGGGCCCGCTGCTCCGGCGCCTGCGCATCTGGCCCCGCTTCGTGCTCGCGGTGGCCCTGGTCGCCGCCTTCGCGTTCCTCACCCGGTTCGAGCCGTCCGTGGTGCGGGCGGCCTTCGTGGCGACCGTCGCCCTGTGGGCGACCACGTCGGGGCGACCGTCGGGCGGGCTCCGGCACCTGGCCCTGGCCGTCTGCGGCCTGCTCGTCGTCGACCCGCTCCTCACCCGTTCGATCGGCTTCCGATTGAGCGTGGCGGCCTGCCTCGGGGTGCTGCTGCTCTCGCCACCGATCGTGGCGCGCCTCCCGGGCCCGCGCTGGGCGCGCGACGCCTTGGGCATGACCGCCGGCGCGCAGCTGGCGGTGGCACCCGTGCTGGTGCCGACCTTCGGTGCCATGCCGCTGGCCGCGCTGCCCGCCAACCTCGCCGCCGTGCCCATCGCCGGCGCGCTCATGGTGTGGGGCGTCACCGCCGGCGCCGTCGCCGGGCTGGCCGGAGGCGCCGTCGCTGCGCTGCTGCACGTCCCGTCCCGGCTCGGGCTGCTCGCCCTCGAGCACGTGGCCAGCCTCGGCGCCGCCCTGCCGCTCGGCCACGTCGACCTCCGCCACGTCGCCGCCCTGGCGGTCGCCGCGGTGCTCGTCTCCCGACGCAGTCTCCTCGCGAGGTGCGCCGGCGTCGCCCTCGCCGCGCTGGTGCTCGTCGTCCCGGCGACGGTCCGCGTCCCGCCGGGATCGGCCCCGGCCGGGTGGGCAGCCACCGTCTGGAGCGATGGGCCGGTCGCCATCGTCGACCTCGAGGCGGGAGCGTCCGGGGCCGAGGTGCTCGACGTCCTGCGCCGCCGCCGGGTGCACGTCGTCAGCCTCGTGGTGGTCCGGGCCGCCCGTCCCGAGCTGGCCGCCGTCGTCGGGGCCATCCGGGCTCGGTTCCCCGTGCAGGCCGTCCTGGCGCCGGAGGGCGCACCCGTCGACGATCACGTCGTCCCCCGACAAGGGCTCGTCACCGAGGCGGCGGGGTTCGAGGTCCGGGTCGGGTCGTCATCGCCCACGCTGGTGGTGCGCATCGGCCGGGCAGGGCCCGGGCTGTCACCGGGGCAGCGGTAGGTTCACCTGGTGCTCCTGGCGCTCGGCCCCACGCTGCTCGACACGCAGGTGCGCGCCGTCGTCATCGGCGTGGTCGATGACGCCTCGCAGGCGGCGATCGAGCGGGCCTCGGCGGGCGCCGACGGCCTCTGGCTGCGCTCGGCCACCCCCGATGGCGTCGAACGCGCCCGCCGGTCGTCGGGCCTGCCGGTCGGGGCCACCGTCGACGACCTGGCGGCCCTCGAGGAGCTGGTGGCGGCCGGCGCAGCCGGCGTCGAGTGCCCCGCGCAGGACGCCGCCGAGCTGGCGTCGTCGTCGGGCCTGGTCCTGTGGTGCACGCCCCGGCAGGCCGACGGCGCGCGTGCCGCAGGGGTGACGGACTCGAAGCTCGTCGTCGAGGGCCGGACCGGCGCGACGATCGAGGGTGAGGGCCCGCCGGCGTGGGGAGCCGTCGTCCGAGCGGTCGGCACCGGCGCCGGCGTCGTGCGCACCACCGACGTCCCGGCCGTGCGGCGCGTCGTCACCGTCACCGACCGCCTGCGGGCAGCACGAGCCCGACGAGGGGCGCCGGCATGAGCCGCCCTCCGGTGATCCTCGTCAAGGGCAGCGACGACGTGCTGCGCTCGGCCCGGCGCAGCGCCGTGGTGGCCGAGCAGGTCGGCGACGCCGACGCCACCCTCGTCGTGGACGAGCCTGCCCTCGACGAGGACGAGCGCCTCCGACCGCTCGTGGACGCCGCCCAGACCAGCCCCTTCTTCACCGACCACCGCGTGGTGGTCGGGCGCGGGATCGAGCGGTTCAAGGGCAAGGACGACCTGGCCGGCCTGCTCGACTACCTGGCCGACCCGCTGCCCAGCACGGTCCTGGTCCTGGAGTGGGGCGGCAGCGGCCGCGTCCCCAAGGCGCTCGCCGACGCCATCGCCGCCGCCGGTGGCGAGACCATCAGCACCGACCCGGGCCGCGACGTCGCCGCCTTCGTGGACGAGGCGGTCGGGCGAGCGGGCCTGCGCCTCGAGCGCGACGCGCAGCGCCACCTCGTCGACTGGCTGGGCGACGACCCCGGCAAGCTGCCGGGCCTGCTCGCCGTGCTGGCGTCCACGTACGGGGAGGGGGGCCGCCTCGGCGTGGCCGACATCGAGCCGTTCCTCGGCGAGGCCGGCGGCGTGCCTCCGTGGGACCTCACCGACGCCATCGACCGGGGCGACATCGCGGCCGCGATCACGACCCTCACGCGGATGCTGCGGGCCGGGCGCCACCCGATGCAGCTGATGGCCACCCTGCACACCCACTACCAGCGCATCATGCGCCTCGACGGTGCCGGCGTCCGGAACGAGAAGGAGGCCGCCACCGTCCTCGGGATGAAGGGCTCCACGTTCCCGGCCAAGAAGGCGCTGGCCCAGTCCCGCCGGCTCGGCCCACGCGGGGTGCGGGAGTCCATGCGGCTGCTGGCCAAGACCGACCTCGAGCTGCGAGGCACCATCGACTGGCCGACCGAGCTCAGCATGGAGGTCCTGGTGGCGCGCCTGGCCCGGGTGGCCAAGGCGTCGCGGTAGACCGAGCCCGGACGCGCAACGACCCCGCCGCAGCGGGGTCGTGGGCAGGGTTCGTGCGGGTCAGGCCTGCTCGGCCGACTCCAGGCGCCGCACCTGCTTGATGAGGCGGGACTTCTTGCGAGCAGCGGTGTTCTTGTGGAGCACACCCTTGGTGGCGGCCGTGTCGATGCGCCGGATCGCGGCCTTCAGGGCGTCGGCGGTCTCCTCGCCGGACTGGGCTGCGGTGAGCACCTTCTTGGTGCGGGTCTGCAGCTCGCTGCGCACCATCCGGTTGCGCTGGCGCGCCTTCTCGTTCTGGCGGTTGCGCTTGATCTGGCTCTTGATGTTGGCCACGTGGGGGACCTCTGGGGTTGCGAAGGCGGTGCGTGCGCGCAGGGGCGAGCACGGAAGCGGACATGGTAGCGGCGCCCGTGCGCCGCAGGACAACCCGGCCGGGGCGGGGCCAGACTGCCCGCCATGGAGGCCGTCGACCTGCGGTGGGGCGAGCGCGAGCACGTCGACGTCGACGGCGTGGGCATCCACGTCGAGGCGGCCGGGCCGGCCGACGGCCCCACCGTGGTGTGCCTGCACGGGTTCTCCTCCGGCACCTTCACGTGGGCCGGGGTCGCGCCCGAGCTGCGCGGCGACCTGCGGGTGGTGGCCTGGGACCGCCCGCCCTTCGGTCGCAGCGACCGGCCGGCGCCCTCGGCGGGTCGGGACGACCCGTACGCCCTCGCCGCCGACCTGCGCCGGTCCGCCGCGCTCATCGGGCGACTGCGCACCGCGACCCGGCCGTGCGTCCTGGTCGGGCACTCGGCCGGCGCGCTCCTCGCCGTGCAGCTGCTCCTCGACGGCGCCGTCGACGTCCACGGCCTCGTGCTGCTCGCGCCGGCCATCGAGGGCGAGCCGCCGCCCACCGTGCGGGCGCTGGCCCGGGTGCCCGGATCCGGGCTGGTCGCGACCTCGCTGCTCCGGGTCGGCCTCCGTGGTGCGTCCGCCATCCTGCGGCGCTCAACCCGCCACGGGACGCCCCTCACCGACGCGACCGCGATCGAGACCGGCCGGTGCCTGCGCGAGCCGGGCACGGCCGAGGCGCTGTGGCACCTGACGACCTCGTGGCGCCCGCCGGCCGTCGCCGACCGCCTCGGCGAGATCGGCCTGCCCGCGATCGTCGTCGGGGGGATCGACGACCGCATCGTCTCGGTCGGCCAGCACCGTGCCGCCGCCGAGCGCCTGGGTGCCGACCTCCACCTGCTCGAGGGTGCCGGCCACGCCCCGCACGAGCAGCAGCCGGCCGTCGTGGCCGGCCTGATCCGCGACTTCGTGGCCGGGCTCTGACGACCCCGGCGGGCCCCCGATGCGATGGGGGAGGCGCTCAGGGCCGTTGGTAGCGTCGTGGGGTCCCCATGGCCTCTCCCCGCACGCCTCTCGATCGCATCCGCAACATCGCGATCATCGC
>JAKFET010000218.1:0-10148 GCA_036675575.1 Acidimicrobiaceae bacterium | reverse complement strand
GCACGGGAGCGACCCCGACGGCGGCCGCCACCTGCGCCCGGGATGCTGCGGAGATCGGTGGGCATGGTGGTGGGTTGCCGGGACTGGCGCGCCGGAGCGGGCCGTCCGGCGCAGCGCTCCACGCTACCGGTGGCCTGTGCCCCCTGCCATGCAGGCCGCCCCGGTGGCGTTGTCCGGGGCAGGGGTACACTGGCGGCCCGAGTCTCCCGATCAGCCTGGTCGAACCCCAGGGAGGGCAGCGCCTTGTTCGAACGTTTCACCGACCGTGCTCGCCGAGTCGTCGTGCTCGCGCAGGAGGAGGCACGGCTCCTCAACCACAACTACATCGGCACCGAGCACATCCTGCTCGGGCTGATCCACGAGGGCGAGGGCGTGGCCGCCAAGGCCCTCGAGTCCCTCGGCATCTCCCTCGAGGCCGTGCGCAGCCAGGTCGAGGAGATCATCGGCCAGGGCGGCTCCTCGCCGTCGGGCCACATCCCCTTCACGCCGCGGGCCAAGAAGGTGCTCGAGCTCAGCCTCCGCGAGGCGCTCCAGCTCGGCCACAACTACATCGGCACCGAGCACATCCTGCTCGGCCTCATCCGCGAGGGCGAGGGCGTCGCCGCCCAGGTCCTCGTGAAGCTGGGCGCCGACCTGTCCCGCGTCCGCCAGCAGGTCATCCAGCTCCTGTCCGGCTACCAGGGCTCGGGCGGCAGCGGCGGCGGTGCCAGCGGCAGCGGCGAGAAGGCCGGCGCAGCCGCCGGCTCCACCAGCGGCGAGACGCCGTCGGGCTCACTCGTGCTCGACCAGTTCGGCCGCAACCTCACCCAGCTCGCGCGCGACAAGGAGGTCGACCCGGTCATCGGTCGCTCCCGCGAGATCGAGCGGGTCATGCAGGTCCTGTCCCGGCGCACCAAGAACAACCCGGTCCTCGTCGGCGAGCCCGGCGTGGGCAAGACCGCCATCGTCGAGGGCCTGGCCCAGAAGATCGTGGCCGACGACGTCCCCGAGACGCTGCACAACAAGCAGCTGTACACGCTCGACCTCGGCGCCCTGGTCGCCGGCTCCCGCTACCGCGGCGACTTCGAGGAGCGCCTGAAGAAGGTGCTCAAGGAGATCCGCACCCGGGGCGACATCATCCTGTTCATCGACGAGCTCCACACCCTGGTGGGTGCCGGCGCCGCCGAGGGCGCCATCGACGCCGCCAGCATCCTCAAGCCGATGCTGGCCCGCGGCGAGCTGCAGACCATCGGCGCCACCACGCTCGACGAGTACCGCAAGCACCTCGAGAAGGACGCGGCCCTCGAGCGCCGCTTCCAGAAGATCATCGTCGAGGAGCCCTCCGTGGCCCACACGATCGAGATCCTCAAGGGCCTGCGCGACCGCTACGAGAGCCACCACCGGGTCACCATCACCGACCAGGCCCTCGTCGCCGCCGCCAACCTCGCCGACCGCTACATCGCCGACCGGCACCTGCCGGACAAGGCCATCGACCTCATCGACGAGGCCGGCTCGCGCCTGCGCATCAAGCGCATGCAGACCCCGCCCGACTACAAGGAGCTCGAGAACGAGCTCGCCGGCGTCGTCGAGGCCAAGAAGGCCGCCGTCGAGCGCCAGGACTTCGAGGAGGCCGGGCGCCTCCGCGACAAGGAGAAGGAGCTGCTCGGCCAGAAGGAGGCCAAGGAGCAGGAGATCAAGGACTCCGGCGTCGACCTCTTCGACGAGGTGGACGAGGAGGCCGTGGCCGAGGTGCTGTCGGTCTGGACCGGCATCCCGGTGTACAAGCTCACCGAGGAGGAGACCCAGAAGCTCCTCAAGATGGAGGACGAGCTCCACCGCCGGGTCATCGGCCAGGAGGACGCCATCAAGGCCGTCTCCCAGGCGATCCGCCGCACCCGTGCCGGCCTCAAGGACCCCAAGCGCCCCAGCGGCTCGTTCATCTTCCTCGGCCCCTCCGGCGTCGGCAAGACCGAGCTGGCCAAGACCCTCGCCGAGTTCCTGTTCGGCGACGAGTCGGCGATGATCAGCCTCGACATGTCGGAGTACATGGAGAAGCACACCGTGTCGCGGCTGGTGGGCTCGCCCCCCGGCTACGTCGGCTACGAGGAGGGCGGCCAGCTCACCGAGGCCGTGCGCCGCAAGCCGTTCTCGGTCGTGCTGTTCGACGAGGTCGAGAAGGCCCACACCGACGTGTTCAACACGCTGCTGCAGATCCTCGAGGAGGGTCGCCTCACCGACGCCCAGGGCCGCTCGGTGGACTTCCGCAACACCGTGCTGATCATGACCTCGAACCTCGGCACCGCCGACCTGCGCAAGGCGTCGGTCGGCTTCGGCAAGAGCGACGAGGCCGTCTCCTACGAGAAGATGAAGGAGAAGGTCAACGACGCCCTGAAGGCCCACTTCCGGCCCGAGTTCCTGAACCGCATCGACGAGACGATCGTGTTCCACGAGCTCAGCAAGGACGAGGTCATCCAGATCGTCGACATGTTCGTGGCCAAGCTCGCCATCCAGATGGAGGCCCAGGGCATGGGCATCGAGCTGACCCGGGCGGCCAAGCTTTACGTCGCCGACAAGGGCTACGACCCCACGCTCGGCGCCCGCCCGCTGCGCCGTGCCATCCAGCGCTTCGTCGAGGACCCGCTGTCGGAGAAGCTGCTCTACAAGCAGTTCCGCGCCGGCGAGATCGTCACCGTCGACGTCGAGCCCGACCCCGAGACCAACGAGGACGTCATCGTGTTCCGCTCCGCCGAGGGCTTCGTGCCCCCGTCGGTCGAGGAGCTCGAGGCTGCCGCCACCCCCGAGTAGCGGGGGCGCGGAGCGACACCGCAACCCGAACTGGCAGCGGACCCGAACTGGCAGCGGAGATGTCGCAGCGGGCTTCTGCGACGGGGCCGCTGCCAGTTCGAAGAAGCCGCTCCGAAGAGGAGCAGCAAGCCGCCTAGAGGTGGACGGTCGAGGACCCGGGGTCGTCCGGGTCCAGCGCGATGCGCGGCCCGTCGTCGGCGTCGTCCTGGACGTCCTCGGCGACCTGCTGGTCCTTGGGCGGCTTGCCCTCGACCAGCTCACCGATGACCCCACCGATGGCGACGAAGGCGGAGGCGGCCTTGCTGCGCTCGGGCGGTCGGATCCCGATGCTGACCGAGAGGGACTTCGGGGCGATCTCCCGGTAGGAGTCCACGACCAGCTCGCCCACCATGCGCCAGTCGGTCTCGTCGTCCAGGCGCAGGCCGATCCAGCCGCGCGAGCCCACGTACCTGGGCAGGAAGAAGGGGTGCCCCTCGGCGAGGAGCGACTCCTGCTCGCCCGGCGCGGCCTTCATGGTCAGCGACGGGTTGCCGTCGTCGTCGGTGCCGTAGCCCACGAAGATCTTGTCCCGCACCCGGAAGGTGGGGTGGCCCCACGTCTCCTTCTCGTGGGCTTCGGGGAAGCCGAGGGCGATGTCGCGGATCGCCTGCTCCGGGTCGAGGGCCATGGGCCCATCCTCGCAGGGAGATGTCGGGGATGCGCACCACCGGTGGTGACCGATCCACGACCTCTCCCTCCACGGTGGCCCGGCCTACGCTGCGGCCGTGTACTCCCGCATCCTGGTCGGCACCGATGGCTCCCCGACGGCGTCCAAGGCCGTGGCCCGGGCGGTCGAGGTCGCCCGGTCGTCGGGTGCGAGCCTGACGATCATGACGGCGGCATCGGGGTCCAAGGGCCGCGCCGTCGTGGACGAGGCGGCCGCTGCGCACGCCGGCTCCGGCGTCGACATCGACACCCTCGTGGTCGACCGCGACCCGGTCGGCGCGCTGATCGACACCGCCGAGCACGGCTACGACCTCGTGGTCGTGGGCAACAAGGGCATGACCGGCGCCAGCCGCTTCTTCAAGGTGGGCGCGGTGCCGAACAAGCTGTCCCACCACCTGCCCACGAGCCTCCTCGTCGTCCGGACCACCTGAGTGCTCCGGGGTGCGACCGCCGCGGCGGTGCGCAGCCGGCTCGGCCGCGCCCTGCTCGCCGCGGTGCTCGTCCTGGCACTGGCCGGGTGCGAGGTGCGCGCCGAGCTCAACGTCTCGGTGGACGACGACGGCTCCGGCGACCTCGAGCTCGCCGTGGGCCTGGACGAGGACGCCCTGTCCCGGCGGCCGGGGGTCCTCGACGACCTCGACCTGTCGGACCTGGCCGACGCCGGCTGGGAGCTGACCGGGCCGGCGCGGGAGGCCGACGGCTTCACCTGGATCCGGGCCCGGCGCCGCTTCTCGACGCCCGAGGAGCTCGGGACCCTCGTCGACGGCGTGGGCGGCGAGCAGGGGCCGTTCCGCGACTTCGGGCTGCGCCGGGAGGACGCCCTGACCGAGCGCCGGTACCGGTTCGAGGGGACGGTGGACTTCACGGCCGGGGCCGGCGGGTTCACCCAGGACCCCGAGGTGGCCGAGGCGCTCGACGCCGACCAGGTCGAGGCCCTCGAGGAGCGGCTCGGCGCTGCGATCGACGACATGGTGCAGGTGCAGGTCGCCGTCCGGCTCCCCGGCTCGGTCGACTCCAACGCCCGGACGCAGGCGTCCAACGGCGCCGTCTGGCAGCCGTCCGTGGTCGACCGGGAGGCCGCCGAGCTGCGGGCCACCGGCACCGTCGACCGCACGGGTCGCCTGGTCGGGCTGGGCCTGGGAGCCGCGGCGGCCTTCGCCCTCGTGCTCTTCCTGCTCGTCCGAGCCGCCTCCCGACGCCGCCCCCATCGGTCGCCCGACCACCGGTAGGGCGGGTCCGCGTTCCTGTCGGGGGGCGCGGGTGAGGATGGTGCGGTGACCACCACCCGGCCCCGCTCGTCCCGTCCACGCACCACGTTCCGCTGCTCGACGTGCGGGGCGGGTGCGGCGGTGTGGGCCGGTCGCTGCACCGGCTGCGAGGAGTGGAACACCCTGGTCGAGGAGCGCACCGGGCCGGTCACCCGCGCCCTGGGTGCGCCGGCCGCCCCGGCCCGCCGCATCGCCGAGGTGGCCGACCAGGACGCGGCGCCGATGCCCACCGGCGTGCCCGAGCTCGACCGCGTGCTGGGCGGGGGCCTCGTCCCCGGCTCGGTGACGCTGGTCGGCGGGGAGCCCGGCATCGGGAAGTCCACGCTGCTGCTCCAGACCGCGGCCTCGATGGCCGAGCGCGGCCGCCCGGCGCTCTACCTGACGGCGGAGGAGTCGGCCCCGCAGGTCCGCGGCCGGGCCCACCGCCTCGGCGCGCTCGCCGACCAGCTCTGGCTCGCGGCCGACACCGCCCTGCCCGACGTGCTCGCCCACCTCGACGCCGTGCAGCCGGCCGTGCTGGTGGTGGACTCCATCCAGACCGTCCACGACCCCGATCTGGCCTCGGCCCCGGGGGCGGTGGGCCAGGTCCGCGAGTGCGCACAGCGCCTGGTGGTCGAGGCCCGCGCCCGTGGCGTCGCCGTCGTGCTGGTCGGCCACGTCACCAAGGACGGGGGGCTCGCCGGGCCACGGGTGCTCGAGCACCTGGTCGACACCGTGCTGTCCTTCGAGGGCGACCGGCACCACGCGCTGCGCCTCCTGCGGGCGGTCAAGCACCGCTTCGGGGGCACGGCCGAGCTGGGCGTCTTCGAGATGTCCGACGCCGGCCTCCTCGGGGTCGACGACCCCAGCGCGCTGTTCCTCGCCGACCGGCGCGCCGGCGAGGCCGGGTCCGTCGTCGTCCCCGTGCTCGACGGCGGCCGTCCCCTGCTGGTGGAGGTGCAGGCGCTGCTCGCCCCGACCACCATCCCCACGCCCCGCCGCCAGGGGCAGGGCGTCGAGAGCGCCCGCCTGGGCATGCTGCTGGCGGTGCTCGCGCAGCGGGCGGGGGTGTCGGCGGCGAACCTCGACGTGTGGGTCACGGTCGCCGGCGGCGTGCGCGCCACCGAACCTGCCGCCGACCTCGGCGTGGCGCTGGCCGTCGTGTCGGCCATGGCCGACGTCCCGATCCCGGGCGACCTCGTCGTGTGCGGCGAGGTCGGCCTCGCCGGCGAGCTGCGCCAGGTCGGCCACCTCGACCGCCGCCTCGCCGAGGCCGCCCGACTGGGGTTCCGGCGGGTACTGGTGCCCACCAGCGCCCCCGAGCCGCCGGCGGGCTGTGTGGCGATCCGGGCCCGGGGCCTGCGGGAGGCCATCGCCGCGGTCGGCCTGGACCGCTGAGGCGTGGCCCGTCCGGGCCCCCTCCGCCCGCCGCGCACGGCCCGCGCGTGGCCTCTGACCTGCACCTTCCGGGACGCGCTTGGCGGCGCCGGATAGTCTGTGCGGGTGGCGCCCAAGACCTCACCCGCGATGCTGGAGGCGCTGGCCTTCGTGGCACCGGGAGCGCCGCTGCGGGAGGGCCTCGATCGCATCCTGCAGGCCGAGATGGGCGCGCTGATCGTCGTCGGCGACGGCCCCGACGTCCTGAACATCTGCTCGGGCGGCTTCCTGCTCGACGCCGCGTTCAGCCCCCAGCGGCTGTCCGAGCTGGCCAAGATGGACGGCGCCATCATCCTGGCCCCGGACGCCACCCGCATCGCCCGGGCCAACGTCCACCTGGTGCCGAACCCCAACGTGCCCACCTCCGAGACGGGCACCCGGCACCGCACCGCCGAGCGGGTGGCCCGCTCCATCGACGTCACCGTCGTGTCCGTGTCCGAGGACCAGCAGGTCATCGCCGTCTACGTCGGCGACGAGAAGCACCCGCTCCAGCCCATCCCGATCCTGCTCAACCGGGCCAACCAGGCGCTCCAGACCCTCGAGCGCTACCGCAACCGCCTCGACGACGTCTCGGCCAACCTCTCGGCCCTCGAGGTCGAGGACCTGGTCACCGTGCGCGACGTCGTCACCGTCCTGCAGCGCACCGAGATGGTCCGCCGCATCGCCGACGAGCTCGCCTCCGACATCGTCGAGCTCGGCACCGACGGCCGCCTCGTGCGCCTCCAGCTCGACGAGCTCATGGGCGGCGTGGACGACGAGCGGCGCCAGGTCGTGCGCGACTACTTCCACGAGGAGCGCAGCTGGCACCTCGACGAGGCCATGGGCGCGCTCGCCGGCCTCGGCACCGAGGACCTGCTCGACCTGCGCACCGTGTCGTCGATGCTGCACCTGCCGGGGGCATTCGACCTCGACGCCTCGGTCCAGCCCCGCGGCTACCGGCTGCTGTCGCGCATCCCCCGCCTGCCCGACTCGATCATCGAGGCCATCGTCGACCAGTTCGGCTCGCTGCAGAAGATCATGCGAGCCACCATCGACGACCTCGACGACGTCGGCGGTGTGGGGGAGACCCGGGCCCGTTCCATCAAGGACGGCCTGGCCCGCCTGGCCGAGTCCAGCATCCTCGACCGCTACAGCTGAACCAGCCCCGTTCCCTGCACGCGGATCGACCGCGCCGCGTCGATCCGCGTGAACGGAACCCGGGAGTCAGCCGACCCGGCGGCGCAGGAGGGAGTGGACCCGCTCCCAGTGCAGCTCGGACGCCTCGCGGTGGTGGCGGGCGCCGGGCGGCGCGAAGCCGTGGACGGCGTCGTCGTGCCAGTCGAGCGTGTAGGGGATGTCGGCGTCCTGGAGCGCCTGCTCCACGATCTCGCGCTGCTCGACCGGCGCCGTGGGGTCGTCGGCGCACCACGCGAGGTGCACCTCGGCGCGGACCCCGTCGAGGTCGCGGTGGGGCGAGTCGTCGGTGTCGCGCACCAGCCAGGCGCCGTGGATCGAGGCCACGGCCGAGACCCGCTCCGGCAGGGCGCGGGCGACGGACAGCGCCAGCCCGCCGCTCATGCAGAACCCGACGGCGCCCACCGGGCCGTCGGCGGCGGCCGGATCGGCGTCGGCGAAGGCCAGGAGCGCCTCGGCGTCGGGGACGATGTTGGTGGGCGTCACCGTGCCCATCAGCTCGAAGCGCTGGTGCATGTCGGCGTCCTCCTCGCCGAACTCCTTGAACTCGCTGCCCCGGTAGAAGAGGAACGGCAGCAGCACGTAGTAGCCGGCCGTGGCCAGGCGCGACGCCATGTCCATGAGCGCGGGCCGGATGCTCGGGGCGTCCATCAGGTACAGCACCACCGGGTGCGGTCCACCGTGCGTGGGGTGGAAGACGAAGGTCGTCATCTCCCCGTCGGGGGTGGTGATCTCGACGCGGCGCTGCTCCATGGCGGCGCAGCCTGCCACTCCTCCGCTCAGGTGGCCCGGCGGGTGAGCTGCTCGCGGTCGGTGATGCGGTAGCGGCGGTCGCGCTGGTCGAGCCAGCCGAGGCGCAGGAACGAGGCGATCGCCTTGTTGACCCGCTCGCGGGAGGCGCCGACCATGCCGGCCAGCTCCTCCTGGGTGACGGGGAGGACGAACTCGTCCTGGTCGCCGGCGAGCTCGAGGAGGCGCTTCGCGGTGCGGCCGGTGACGTCGAGGAACACGGAGTCGGCCAGCGCCGAATCGGTGGTGCGCAGGCGGTGCGAGAGCAGCGCCACGACCGACCACAGCAGCGTGGGGCGCTCCTCGTAGATCCGCTGCACCGGCTCGTACGCCACCACGGAGACCACCGACGGCTCCAGGGCGCGGGCCTCGGTGGACCGGCCCAGGCCGTCGAACAGCGGCATCTCGCCGAACAGGTCGCCGCGCTCCATGAGCGCGATGACGGACTCGCGGCCATCGACGGAGCGCTGGCTCATCGCCACCCGGCCCTCCTCGACGAGGAACAGCTCCTCGGAGTCGTCGCCCTCGGCGAACAGCACGTCGCCTCGCCGCAGCTCCCGGGTGGCGGCCGCCGCGACGATGACGTCGAGCTCGTCGTCGGTGAGGCCCGTGAAGAGCGCGGAGGCTGCGAGGAGGTCACGATCGGCCACGAGGCCCGAATCTATGCCAAACGTCACCGAACAGGGCGCCGGGCGCCGGGATGCGAGCCGCCCGGCCGGGCTGCGTACGCTCGCTGGACATGTCCAGCCGTGCCGACGCCGCTCCCGTGTGGACCGTGGTCGTCGCGGCCGGCAGCGGTTCGCGCTTCGGCGGCAGGAAGCAGTTCGTGGAGCTCGCCGGCCGGCGCAGCCTCGACTGGTCCCTCGCCGCCGCCCGCTCGGTCTCCGACGGCATCGTGGTCGTGGTGCCGCCCGCCGACGCCGGCCAGGTCGTGGACGACGCGGATTGCGTCGTCGCCGGCGGCGACACCCGCTCGGCCTCGGTGCGCAACGGCCTCGCCGCCGTCCCCGGCGACGCCGCCGTCGTGGTCGTGCACGACGCCGCCCGTCCGGCCGCCAGCCCCGCCCTCTTCCGCGCCGTCGTCGACGCCGTGCGGGCCGGTGCCGACGCTGTCGTGCCGGGTGTCGCCGTCACCGACTCGCTGCGCTCCCGCGCCGGGGGCGCGGTCGATCGGGACGAGCTGGTCGCCGTGCAGACCCCGCAGGCGTTCGACGCAGCCGTCCTGCGGGCCGCCCACGCCGCGGGCGTCGACGCCAGCGACGATGCCTCGGTCGTCGAGGCCCACGGCACGGCGGTCCGGGTGGTGCTGGGGGAGACGACGAACATCAAGCTGACCCACCCGGCCGACGCGCTGGCGCTCGAGGCGACGCTGGCCTCGCGCGGCGTGCAGGGGGCACCCGGATGACCGGGCGCGTGGGCATGGGCTTCGACGTCCACCCGATCGGCGACGACCCCGACCGCCCGATGGTGCTCGGCGGCGTCACGTTCCCCGGCCCCGGCCTCGTCGGCCACAGCGACGCCGACGTCATCGCCCACGCCTGCGCCGACGCCCTCCTCGGCGCCGCCGGCCTCGGGGACATCGGTTCGCACTTCCCCGACACCGACCTCGCGCTCGCCGGTGCCGACAGCATCGTGCTGCTGGCGTCCATCGGCAAGGAGCTCCGGGCGGCAGGCTGGCGGGTGGCCAACGTGGACTGCTCGGTGGTCTGCGACGCACCGAAGATCGGCCCGAGCCGCGACGAGATGCAGCGCCGGCTGAGCGACGCGGCGGGCGGGCCGGTGACGGTGAAGGGCAAGCGCCCGGAGGGCCTCGGCGCCCTGGGCCGCAACGAGGGCATCGCCTGCTGGGCGGTCGCCATGGTGGAACGAGAGGACGAGCGATGAGCGCAGGGCGCGGTGGTGGACGAGGCGGCGGTGGCGGCAAGCCGAGCGGCGGCGGGGCCGGGGGTGGCGCCGGCGGCCGCAAGGGCGGTCGACGCCCGCCTCCCACGGGACGCTCGGCCACGCCCGGGC
>JAKFET010000222.1:0-10253 GCA_036675575.1 Acidimicrobiaceae bacterium | reverse complement strand
GCACGCCCTCGCGCAGGGCCAGCTCGATCATGCAGGGGAGGTCGGTGGACAGGTTGGGGGCGCCGTTGGCGAAGGGCACGCCGGAGATCAGGGCGGCGTAGGCGTAGATCTGGCTCGGGCTGATCATCGGGTCGCTGTCGCGCAGGCCCTGCTCGAAGGCCTCGACGCTCTGGTGGACCTCGGTGACGTCGCGGTACGCCTCGGTCGAGGCGCACCACACGATCACGAGCCGGTCGCAGCCGTTCTCGGTGCGGAAGGCCTCGATGTCGGCGATCAGCTGCTCGGCGAGCTCCATCTTCGACGCGCCGGTCTTGACCCGGGTGCCCTCG
This sequence comes from Acidimicrobiaceae bacterium, assembly GCA_036675575.1. GTDB lineage: Bacteria > Actinomycetota > Acidimicrobiia > Acidimicrobiales > Salinilacustritrichaceae > Salinilacustrithrix. The sequence continues at coordinate 9,924 of JAKFET010000222.1, read as the reverse complement.
AGGCGGGAGACCCAGCTCTGGTCGAACACGGCGTCCATGGCGACGATGCCCTCCATCTCGGCGGAGATGGGGGCCAGGTCGCGCTCCTCGAGGACGCCTGCGGTGCGGGCGGCCTCGAGGGCGTTGGGCGAGATCGGGTCCCACCCGCCGAAGACGATGTCGTCGAGGCTGGCGAGGGGGACGAAGTCCTTGATGAGCGGGTTGCGGTCGTCCTCGCGGTCGCCGAGGCGGATCTTGGCCATCTGGGTCAGCGAGCCGATGGGGGCCTGCCCGCTCTGGCGGGCCTGCAGCACGCCGGCGATGAAGGTGGATGCAACGGCGCCGAGCCCCGGGAGGAGCACGCCGAGCTTGCCCGTGGCGGGCGCGATGTCTCGTGCGGTCATGGGCCTAGTATGAACAACCGTGAACGGAACGCAACCTCGGTTCAGGAACACTGAACTATCGTGCCGGCGGTGCGCACCCCGGCGACCGGCCTGCAGCTGACCACGCAGCAGCTCGAGTACCTCGTGGCCATCGACCGCCACGGCACCTGGGGCGAGGCGGCGGCCGCCGTCGGGGTGTCGCCCTCGGCGCTGTCGCAGGGCGTCGCCGAGCTCGAGCGCCGCCTCGGCATCGAGCTCTTCGAGCGCGACGGCCGGCGGCGGGTGCCCACGCGCGACCACCCGCCCGTGCTCCGGTACGCAGAGGCCACCGTGGCCGCCACCCGCGAGCTCGGTCGCTGGCTGGCGGCCCGCCGCACCGGGACCACCGGCGTGGTCCGGCTCGGGATGATCGACGCCGCCGCCACCCACCACTTCCGCGACGTGCTCCGGGCCCACCGTCGCCAGCGGCCCGACGTCGGCCTGCTCCTCGCCGTCGACCCCTCCGGTCCCCTGCTCGAGCGGCTGGCGCGCGCCGAGCTGGACCTCGTGGTGTGCGTCGGCACCGAGCACCTGCCCGACGGCATCGTGACCGAGCCCCTCCTCGACGACCCGCTCAGCGTCCTCGCCCCCGGCGACGCTCCCGACGTCGGACCGAGCGCATGGGGCCCGTGGGTCACCTTCCCGAGCGGGTCCCACACCCGGGCCGTGATCGCCGAGTCGCTGCGACGGGCCGGCGCCGGCTTCGAGGTCGTGGCCGAGTCCAACCAGCCCGAGGTGCTGCGCGAGATGGCACTGCTCGGCGTGGGCTGGACGGTGCTGCCGCTCGCCGGCCTCGGGGTCGTCGACGGCCTGCGCGTCGTCCGGCGCGACCTGGTCGTGCGTCGCCTCGTCCTCGCCCGCCGCGCCGGCGCCCGGCCCGACCCTGCGGTGGACGACCTCGCCGTCGCGCTGGTGGCAGGCGCTCGGTAGCGTCGCCGGCGTGCAGCCCGACCTCGACACCAGCTCTGCCCTCGACCTCGCTGCGGCCATCCGCAGGGGCGACGTGTCGCCGTCGGAGGTGATGGACGCCACGCTCGCCGCCGTCGAGGCCCGCAAACCGGCGCTCAACGCCGTCGTGTGGCTGGACCCCGACGATGCCCGGGCCCGGGCCCGGGCCGCCACCGAGCGCATCGCCGCCGAGGGCACCGACGACCTGCCGCCGTTCTTCGGGGTGCCGATCCCGATCAAGGACCTGCACGCCGTCGCCGGCTGGCCGTGCACCTACGGCTCCCCTGGCGCCTCCGACGCGCCGGCCGCCGAGTCCGGCCTCGTGGTCGAGCGCCTGGAGGACGCCGGCTTCCTGCTCTGCGGCATGACCAACTCGCCCGAGTTCGGCACGGTCACCGCCACCGAGAACGACCGCTACGGCATCACCCGCAACCCGTGGGACACGGATCGCACCTCCGGCGGTTCCTCCGGCGGCGCGTCGGCTGCCGTGGCCGGGGGCATGTTCACGATCGCCCACGCCAGCGACGGGGGCGGCTCGATCCGCATCCCCGCCACGTGCACCGGACTGGTCGGGCTCAAGGCGTCGCGAGGCCGCATCGTCGACCGCACCGTCGCCTGGGAAGGCGCCTCCACCCAGGGCGTCGTGTCCCGCACCGTCGCCGACACCGCCGCCGCGCTCGATGCCGTCGCCGTGCCCGACCCGCTGGCCTGGTGGAACGCCCCGGTGCCCGAGCGCCCCTTCCGGGACGAGGTCGGCGCCGACCCGGGCCGGCTCCGCATCGCCGTCGCCACAGCGTCGCCCCTCGGGATCGACACCGACCCCGAGTGCGTCGCCGCCGTCCGGCGCACCGTGGACGCCCTCGCCGACGCCGGCCACGAGGTCGTGGACCACGCGTTCGACCCCCACGCCGAGGCCTTCATCGCCGGCTTCGTCCACGTGGTGAACGCCGGCCTCTCGGACTACGACGTCGACTGGGACCTCGTGCAGCCCAACAACCGGGCCAACCGCGGCTACGCCCAGAAGGTCGACAGCCTCACCTACGTGCGGGCGGTCTCCGACCTGCAGCGCTGGACCCGGTCGGTCAACGCCCAGTGGGGTCGCGACTTCGACGTGCTGGTGACGCCGACCATGCCGATCCAGCCCCCGACGGCCGGGCAGATCCTCCGGGAGATCACCGAGTCCCCGAGCGACACGTCGCTGACCGTGCTCGCCACCGTGAGCTTCACGTCGATGTTCAACATGAACGGCCTGCCGGCCATCTCCCTGCCCGTCCACCAGGCGGCCGACACCGGCCTGCCCGTCGGGTCCCAGCTCATCGCCGGCCCGTGGCAGGAGGCGGCGCTGCTCCGGGTGGCGTCCCAGGTCGAGCAGCTCCTGCCCTGGGCGGACCGCCGGCCCGAGCCCCTGTCCTGATCGTGTCCCGCGCTCCCGACCTGACCAAGAAGGGTGCCGCCCTGGCCATCGGGCTGGTCGCGGCCGGCTGGGTCGTCGGCCGGCGCCTCGTGCGCACCGCGCCCGAGCCCGGCGGCTTCCGGGTGCACAAGGGGTTCGCCCGTCGTCGCCAGCTCGCCGCCATGGGCGGGCGGGCCGGGGGCGCCTTCGCCCTGCACAAGGCGCGGCGCACCTTCGCCAGCGCCGAGCGCAGGGAGCACCTCGACACCCAGTTCGAGATGAAGACGGCCGCCCAGATCACCGAGACCCTCGGGAACATGAAGGGCGCCATGATGAAGCTCGGCCAGATGGCCAGCTACCTCGACTCGGGCATGCCGCCCCACGTCCGCGAGGCACTCGCCCAGCTGCAGTCGGACGCCCCGCCCATGAGCGGCGAGCTGGCGGCCGGCGTGATCCAGTCCGAGCTCGGGCACCACCCCGACCGGCTCTTCCTCGAGTGGGACCCGGTGCCCATCGCGTCGGCGTCCATCGGCCAGGTGCACCGGGCCATCACGGCCGACGGTCGGGCCGTCGCGGTCAAGGTCCAGTACCCCGGCATCGACGAGGCCATCGAGTCCGACCTCGGCAGCGCCAACCTCCTCTTCGGCGGGCTCGGCGCCATGTTCCCCGGGCTGGAGCCCGGTCCCATCGTGGACGAGATCCGGGAGCGCATCCTCGAGGAGCTCGACTACGAGCTCGAGGCCGGCAACCAGCAGCTCTTCGTCGACCACTACGCCGGGCACCCGTACATCCACGTCCCTGCGGTGCTGCACGACCTCAGCAGCCGCCGGGTGCTCACCACCGAGCTGGCCGAGGGCGTGCGCTTCGAGGAGGTCCTCGGCTGGTCCCAGGAGGAGAAGGACCTGGCCGCCGAGACGATCTTCCGCTTCGTCTTCCGCAGCCTGTACCGGTTCCGGGCGTTCAACGGCGATCCGCACCCGGGCAACTACCTGTTCCGCCCCGGCGGCCAGGTCGTGTTCCTCGACTACGGGCTCGTGAAGCGCTTCACGTCGGACGAGGTCGACGAGTTCTCGTCCCTGGTGCGGTCGATGGTGCTGCACCGCGACGTGGCGTCGTTCCGCCGCAGCATCGAGGACATCGGCCTGCTCAAGCCGGGCGAGCCGTTCTCCGACGAGCTCATCGAGGAGTACTTCAGCCACTTCTACGAGTGGGTCCTGGACGACCACGAGGCGACGATGACGCCGGAGTACGCCTCGGAGTCCATCCGCCGGATCTTCGACGCGAGCGGGCCCTACGGCGAGATCATGAAGGCGGCGAACGTGCCGCCGTCGTTCGTCATCATCCAGCGCATCAACCTGGGCCTCGCCGCGCTGATGGGCGAGCTCGGGGCCACCGCCAACTGGCGCAAGATCGCCGAGGAGCTGTGGCCCTTCGTCGACGGCCCGCCCTCGACGCCGATGGGCGAAGCCGAGCGGGCCTGGTTGGCGGCGCGGGCCTGAGCCCGCGCCCCTCAGACGTCGACGATCCGCTCCAGGACGAGCTCGTGCTCGAGCCGGCCGGCGACCCGCTCCGAGCCCGGGATGCGCTGGGGCACGGGCGATGCCTGCAGGAGGCGCCAGCCGTCGCGCAGCGCGGCGGTCCCGGTGGCGTACGGGGGCGAGCCGTCGAGGTCGGCGTCCCGGCCGCTGCCGTCGTGGAACGACCAGGCGACGACCCGGCCGTCCAGGCCCGAGTGCTCGAGGTAGAGGAACAGCACCTGCTGGCGCTGCGTGACCGGGTCCATGCTCACGCCAGGCCCGCCCGGGCCTCGGTGCGGGTCAGGTACCAGTCGACGTCGAAGGCGTCGTCGCCGGTGAGGTAGCGCCACAGCCGGGCACGGGCGGCGAGCTCGAGGCGGTGGTCGGCCTCGCCCTGCCAGGCCTCGCGGTGGCGCAGGATTCCCGCCACCGAGTCGGTGCGGAACCGGGCGAAGAGGTGGTCGTCGGGACCGTTGTGCACCTCGTCCATGTCGTCCGTGTCCCAGCGGCGCACCTGCGGCTCGGTCGGGTTGAGCCGGATCTTGTACATGAGCCGGTCGGTGGCCGACGGGTTCGGCATGCCCCGGTGCCAGAGGCCCTGGTGGAACAGCACCACGCTTCCCGCCGGTCCGACCCACTGCTGCTCGCCGGCGACGTGGACGTAGCGGCCGACGTCGGTCTCGTGCACCCGGCGGAGGTGCGTCCCCGGCACGAAGCCGGTGCCGCCGGCCCCCGGCGCCACCTCGTTCGGGAAGTAGAAGAGCTGGACGTCGAAGGCCAGCGTCGGGTCGATCATCGCGTCCTGGTGCAGCGGCTGGCCGAACGGGTCGCCGGCGGGCTTGTGGTGCACGAAGTCGTGGTCGAAGACCGGGTCGTCGCCGAGGAGCGAGCGGAGCGCGCCGGCGACGGGCGGGTGGCGCAGCACGGCGCCGATGGCGGAGGGCTCCGGGTAGATCGTCGAGAGCCGCTGCCCGCTCGACGGGGCGTGCGGTCGGGCATCGGAGCCCCAGGTGGCCAGGATCCGGCCCAGCTCCTCGACCGCAGCCGCGTTCAGTTCGTCGGGCACCACGGCCGGCATGGCCAGGAACCCCCGGGCCACGAACGAGGCCACGTCGCGCGTCGTCAGCAGGTGCTCCCCCAGATCCGTCATGGCGAGGGACACTACGTCCCGGGCCGCCTCGGTACCGTCGTCGCCATGTGCCGATCGATCACGACGCTCCGGGGCCTCGAGCCGGCGGCCACGCCGGAGGAGGTCGAGGCCGCCGCCCGCCAGTTCGTCCGCAAGCTCAGCGGCATCCGCCACCCGAGCGCGGCGACGCAGGAGCCCTTCGACCGCGCCGTCGCCGACATCGCGTCGATCGCCGCCCGGATGCTGGACGAGCTCCCGCCCCGCAAGCAGCCGCCGACGACCGTCCCCCCGAACCGTCGGGGCCACCCCATCTGAGGTCCCCCGCTCGCGAATTTCGTCTCCTGGTCAGGACAGTCCTGACCAGGAGACGACAGATTCAGCGGGCGGTGGAGCCCCGGCCGGCGCCGGTGAAGCCGAACAGGTGAGCGGCCACGCGGCGGATCTGGATCTCCTCGGCCCCCTCGGTGATCCGGTAGCGGCGGTGGTGCCGGTAGATGTGCTCGAAGGCCATGTGGCGGGAGTAGCCCATGCCGCCGCAGGTCTGCATGGCCCGGTCTGCGGCGTCGCACACGAGGCGGTTGCCCCGGTAGTTGCACATGGCGACCTTGTCGGAGATCTCCATGCCGTGGTCGACCCCGTCCATCTCCCACGCCGTCTGGCGGATGAGGGCGCGGAGCATGGCGGCCTCGGTGTGCAGCTCGGCGAGGGGGAACTGGATGGCCTGGTTGGCGGCCAGCGACTTGCCGAAGACCCGCCGGTTCTTGGCGTACTGCGCGGCGGTGTCGATGCAGTACTGAGCGGCGCCGAGCGACGAGGCGGCCTGGCGGATGCGGTTCTCGTGGACGAACAGCTGGGCGACCTGGAGGCCGTTGTCGATGGGGCCGAGCACGTCCTCGCCCCGCACCCGGACGTTGGTGAACGACACGCGGGCGTGGTCGGTCGGCATGTTGAAGGTCCAGTAGTACTCCTCGATCTTCACGCCGTCGTTCGCCATCGGGACGATGAAGCAGGAGATGCCGGCGGCCTCGCCGTCCTCGCCGCTCGTGCGGGCGAAGACGAAGTCGTGGGTGGCCTTGTGGACGCCGGTGTTCCACATCTTCTCGCCGTTGATGACCCACTCGTCGCCGTCGCGCTCGGCCCGGGTCTCCATCCAGGTGGCGTCGGAGCCGTGGTTGGGCTCGGTGAGGCCGAAGGCGATGCCCGCCTTGCCGGCCAGCATCTTCGGGATCCACTCCTCCTGCTGGGCCTCGGAGCCGTACTTCTCCATCATCAGCACCGTCGGGAAGTTGCCGACGATCGAGGACTCGTTCTGCAGGTCGTTGAACAGGCCGAGGCCCTTGGCGGCGAGGTGCTCGCGGATCACCGCCATGTCGAAGTTGGACCCGCCCCGGCCGCCGAAGCGCTCCGGAAGGTGGTAGCGCAGGAAGCCCGCGTCGTCGGCGGCACGGCGCATCTCCCCCAGGAGCGCCTCCCACTCCTCGTTCGGCAGACCATCTCGATCCCAATCCGTGCGGGAATCCTCGCGACGATGGTCGAAGAACCTCTCGTTGTCGTCGCGCGCCTGGATGGGTGCGATGACGTCTTCGATGAAGGTGTCGAGCTCAGCGAGCAGGGAGACGAGATGATCGGGCAGCCGGAAGTCCATGGAGCGAAGGTAACGCACGTTGCCAGTCGCCGTCGTCCCCCGGCGGTGCGGCGCCTCGTCGGCCTGCTGGCCGCCGGCGCACTGGTGGCGGCGTGCTCCTCGGACGGTGACGACGAGAAGGGCCTGGACGGCCTCGGGACCCCCCAGTTCGCCCCCGACGCTGGCGCCCAGGGGGCGACGAGCACCCAACCCGCCGGCGTCGAGGGCGGGCCCGGGACCAGCAGCCCCACGTCTGCCCCGGCCGGCGGCGAGTCGGCCGAGACCACCACGACGACCGTGGCCGGATCCGCTCCGGCCGAGCCCCGGGAGCAGGTCTCCTTCGACGACCCCGTGGGCGACGCCATCGGCGGCCTCGATGACGATCCGCCGGCGTGGGCCGACCTCGCCGGCGCCACATTGCTGCGACAGGGCAACGCCTACCGACTCACGGTCCGCCTCGGCGACACCGCACCCACCGCCGCACCGGGAGCGGAGACCATGAACGTGGCCACGTTCTTCGACGTCGACGGCGACGGCGGCATCGACCACGAGCTCTGGGTCAACCTCGGCGACGGCGGCTGGGGACCGACCTGGTGGACGGGCGACCGGGCGGCGCCCGGCGAGGCCTCGAACGTGACGGTCGAGGTCGAGGGCAACGAGCTGCAGCTGCTCTTCCCCGACGTGATGCTCGACCAGCCGGAGCGCCTGCGCTTCTCGGTGGCGTCGGAGTACGGGGCGCTCGACGTCATTGGCTCCGACTTCGCCCATCGGGACGACGCTCCCGACGACGACGAGGCCGTCAGCTTCCCGAGTTGATTCTGGACGCGAAAGGGGACCCGCCGTGGCGGGTCCCCTCACGTCATCGAAGCCTGAAGTCAGGCGGGCTTGCCGCTGCCCTTGCCGTCGGCGCCGGGCCCACCGCCGTCGGTGCAGGTGTACCCGTCGGTCTCGTTGCCAGAGCAGTCGAACCGACCGTTGGTCGGGTTCCCACCGATCATCCCGTCGCAGAACTGGAAGACATCGGCAGCCGTCTCGAAGCGATCGCCACTGTTGGCGCCGTCCTCGCCGTCTTCCTCGTCTGCGGCGTCCTCGAGGGCCGCGAAGGGTCCAGGGCTGCCGTGCTTGTCGTGACCCACCTTCTGGCCGTTGAAGTAGGCGGTGCAGAGGCCCTTCTCGTTGCTCCCGTTGGGACCGGGCTCCGCAGTCGCCTGCGAGACCCCGAAGAGGCCCATCATCATCAGCGCCGCGATCAGCGACGCACCCAGCTTCGTCTTCATCAGTTCCCCTTGTTCGGTATGTGACCCCAGGTTGCCCACCCGGCTGCCGCAAGGTTCGCCAGCGTCCCGACCTGTTCCTGCTGGTAACCGGAAAGAATCTCCGCGGCCTTCAGAGGACGTCGCAGGCGAGCGGGAGGTCGACGCCGACGACGTCGCAGACGGTCGTGCAGGCGTCGGACCGGAGGGCACCGAAGGGGAGGTCGGCCAGGGCGGTGCGGGACACGAGGTCGAGCAGGACCAGGGCGTCGGCGACCTGGCGGCGGGGGTCGAGGCAGGTGATGCCGAAGCCGTCGAGCAGGCGGTCGTAGGCCTCCTGGGTCCGGGCACCCCAGATCCCGTCGACGGCGAGGCGCTCGCCGGCCAGCAGGTTGGCCGATGACTGGATCAGGGCCGTGTCGCTGCGGATGTCGGAGCGGATCGGGGCCAGCTGGCGCAGGTCGTCGATGTGCAGGTGGTCCCGGTGGGCGGCGTTGTAGTGCGCCGTGAGGACCGTCGAGAAGTAGCGGCGCAGCGAGGCAGTGAGGCCGAGGTAGCGGCGCTGGGCCCGGCCGTCGCCGACGTGGGCGTTGTTGGCGTCGATGCGGGAGCCGTCGGTGAGGCCGACAGCGCACAGGTCGAAGCCCCGGGCGCGGTTGTGGGCGGCCGTCGGGCGGTGGCACGCCATCGAGCCGACCTCGCCCCACCAGGCCACCCCCGGCTGGCCGGCGGCGCGGAGCCGGTCGTCGAGGTTCCGGGACCAGGCGTCGAGCTGGGTGAAGAACGAGCGGTTGAAGGTGAGGTGGTGGTCGCCACCGTGGAACCCGCTCGATGCACCGGGACCGGGCAGGCCGATCCGGTAGCGGAACTCCCACTCGACCGTGCCGAGGGCCCGCGACGTGTGGAGGTCGGTGGCCAGGCCGCTGCAGTAGCCGCTCACCGGAGCCGCCCCTCGCCGTCGACCGACCGCACGCCGCCGTCGACCTCGACCAGGAACTCGGCGGCGGCGCCCGTCACGGCGAGGACGCGACGGCCCCCGGCCGTGCCGTCGACGTCCCGCAGCGCCTCCCAGCCGGAGGGTCCGTGGCCGAGCAGGGTGGCGCCGGCGGGCGACGCGAGCAGCGCCACCGGTCGACCACCGGACACGTGGACGGCGACCGCGTCGGGACCGCTGAGCGGCGCCAGCTCGTGCGGCTGCGACCCGAGAACCCAGGAGCGGACCCGGTCCGAGCCGTCGGCGACGCTCACGACCGGAGCCGCCCCTGGGCCGGCGAGCGCCGCAGGGCCGGCGGCGCCGAGGTCGCCCACCTCGAGCACCACCACACCGTCCCGGGCCACGGTGAGGGACGAGCAGTGGTCGCCCTCGGCCGTCGGCGGGTGCTGCACGGCGGACCACGTCACCCCGGCATCCCGCAGGGCGGATGCGGCGATCCCCCCGGGCACCGGCGCCAGCCCGAGGTCGAGGTCGAGGTCGCCACCTCGCAGCGGACGGGCGACAGGCTGCCGGGGCACCACCCGGTCGGCTGCCAGGTGGACGACGGACAGCGGACCGTCGACCTCGCCGAAGAGCTCGGCGCGCAGCGACGCCGGGAGGTGGTCGATGCCGATCGGAGGCGCTGCACCGAGCGGCTCCTCGAGCGCGCCCAGCACCGTCGGCGC
>JAKFET010000150.1:0-10286 GCA_036675575.1 Acidimicrobiaceae bacterium | reverse complement strand
GGCCGACGCGCTGTCGGTGGACGTGGCGACGCTGTCGATCGCCGAGTTCGTCGAGCACATGGCGCGGGTCGAGCAGCTGCGGACGAGGTTGGAGGCCCGGGTGTACGAGATGCTGGGGGCGTTCGACAGCTCGGCGGCCTGGCAGCTGGACGCGGCGTACAGTCCCGCGAACTGGCTCGCTGCGCAGACGGGCACGGCGCGGAACGTCGCCGGCAGCCGGGTGAAGCTGGCCGGTCGACTCCGGCAGATGCCCCACACCGCAGCGGCCCTCGCCGAGGGGGCGATCACCGAGTCGCACGCCCGCGTGCTGGCTCGTTGCGTGGCCAACCCCCGCGTCTGCGACGCCTTCGCCGATCAGGAGGTCGATCTGGTCGTCCGCGCCATGGAGTGCACCGCGGATGAGCTGGCGATGCACGTGGCGTCCTGGATCGAGCTGTGGGACATGGACGGCGTCGAGCCGCGCGATCCCGAGCGTGACACGCTCAGCGCCAGCCGGGTGGGCGATCGGGTGCGGCTCAACGGCGACTTCGGCCTCGAGGCCGGCCTCCCGCTGCTGGCGGCGTTGGACGAGCGGGTCGACCAGCTGTTCCACCGGGACAAGGCCGTCACCGACATCAACCCCGACGACGGTCTCGCAGACCGCACGCCGGGCATGCGTCGGGCAGAGGCGCTGGTCGAGCTGGTGGAGGCCGGCGCGTCCGGCAAGGGCAACCCGTCCCGTCGGGAGCCGCTCTTCCTGGTCCACGTCGACGAGGACACCTTCCGCTTCGGTGCCCGCCACGCCGACACGATGTGCGAGCTCACCGACGGCACGGTCGTGTCCATCGACGTGCTGCGCCGGTGGCGCTGCGGCGCGCGGTACCAGACCGCCGTGGTCGACGCGGCCGGGGTCCTGTTGCACTTCGGCCGCACGGAGCGCTACGCCAACCGCCAGCTGCGGCGGGCGCTGGCCGCTCGAGACCGGGGTTGTGCGATCCCGGGCTGCGATCGCCCACCCCAGCACTGCGACGCCCACCACGTGGTGTTCTGGGACAACCTCGGCGGCACCGACATCGACAACCTCGTGCTGGTCTGCCGCCACCACCACAACATGATCCACCGGGATCTGGTGTCGGTTTTGATGGTTGACGGCATGCCCCTGTTCCTCGACCAGTACGGCGACGTGCTCGGAACCCGTCGTCGACGACCACCGCCCGACGTGCTCGCCGCGTAGGACGCGGCGTGTCGATGTGGCATCGAGCTCCCGCCCTTCCCCGCCCGCAGGCGGAACACCGGCGCGTGCGGGTTCCGGTACCTTGCGCCGCCGTGGCGGGGGACCGACGAAGCGAGCTGGTCGACGCCGGCCTGGCGCTCATCCTGCGGCAGCGGTTCCAGGACCTGCTCGCCAGCGCCGACTCGAGGTCCATCACGGAGGGAGCGGGGGTCACGACCGGGTCCTTCTTCCACCACTTCCGCAACCGCGGTGCCTTCACCGACGCCGTCGCCTCCCGGTTCATCGAGCGGTGGGAGGCGTCGGCGGATCAGGTCGTCGCGGACATCCAGGCATTCGCGGGCAGCGAGATCAGCGACGTCCGCAACGTGGCGCAGGCGGACTGGGACAAGCTCGAGGCCGCCGAGGCGGAGGCGACCTTGCAGCACCTGCTGTGGGCCGCCCGCAACCAGCCCCTGACGCAGGACGGCACCGAGACGGCCGGCGACCTGCTGGCCCGCTGCTACCAGTACCTGCTCGACGCGGGGATCCCGGCGTACCGCGACGCCGTCGCCGCCATGGGCCGGGAGATGATGCCGCCCTTCGACGACGTCGACCTCGCGGTGACGATGACTGCCCTGGCCGACGGCATCCAGATGCGACAGGGGGTGCAGCCCGACGTGGTGCGCCCCGACCTGTTCGCCGACCTCGTCGCCGGGATGCTGGTGACGCTGACCCGGCCGGCCGGCGAGCGCAGCGACGACGTCGAGCTCGCGTCGCTGGAGGCGCGGCTGCTGCCCGCGGCGAACCGGGTCCCACGGAAGGTCGGCGCCGGCGAAGGCAAGACCTGGCGCCACATCGCCGACGCCGCAGCGCCCCTGTTCGATCACCGCACGGTGGCCGAGGTCAAGGTGGCAGACGTAGCCGAGATCGCCGGGGTGAGCACGCGCACGGTCCATCACCAGTTCGCCGCGGTCAGTGCGGTCGCGGCATGTGGGTGGGCGCGGCTGTGTCCCGAGCTGCAAGCGATAGCAGAGGTCCCCATCACGCGATCCCAGGGGCCGGAGGTGCGCCTCGAGCAGGTGCTGACCCGCTACATCGAGCTCGGCCGCCAGCACCGCGGGGCGCTCGAGGGGTTCATGCTCGAGGTACTGGCCGTCGGGGCCGAACGGGACCGAACCTCCGAGCGCGGCGCCCGGCTGGCGGAGGCCGCCCCGATCTCTGCCCTCCTCACCCCCCACATCCGCGAGCTGCGAGCCCGGGGCAAGCTCCGCCGCCGGATCGACAGCGCCGAGATGGCCCAGACCATCGTGACGCTCGTGTCGCTACGCACCTTCATCCGTGACGAGCCACCCGAACGCATCTTGGACGAGACCTTCGGTGTGGTGATGGAGGGCGCACTGCTCGGAGGCGGGCCCGGTAGCAGCCGTTAGGGTGCGCGCATGCCCGAACGGCGCCGGCAGCTGGTGGACGCCGGCGCGGAGCTGGTGCTGGAGCAGTGCTTCCAGGACCTGCTGACGAGCGTCGACACCCGGTCGATCACGTCAAAGGCGGGCGTCACCACCGGCTCGTTCTTCCACCACTTCAAGAACCGGGTCGAGTTCACCGAGGCGGTGCTCGAACGGTTCGCCGAGCTGTGGGAGGAGTCCACCGACCGGACGCTCGCCCTGCTCGGGACATTCGGCGGGGGCGGCCAGGGCAACGTCCGGCGGGCGGCGTCGTCGGAGTGGTCGGCGCTGGTGGGGGAGTCGGTGCTGTCGGGCCTGCAACGCCTCCTGTGGGTGGCGCGGGGCCAGCCGGTCACCGAGGCGTCCTCGGTCACGGGTGCCGACGTGCTGCGCGCCCACCACCGCCGCACCGACGCCGCGCTGCTCCCGGCGTTCGAGCGCGGCCTGCGCGACATCGGGCGCGAGATGCTCCCGCCCTTCACCGTCCTCGACCTCCTGCTGGCGCTGACCGCCCTCGCCAACGGACTCGAGCTGCGAGGCCAGGTCGACCCCGAGGTCGTGCGACCGGACCTCTACGGCGACCTCGCGGCATCGGTGGTCATGTCGATCACCCGCCCGGCCCGCGAGCGCATCGAACCAGCGGTCACGGTCGACGCCCCGTCCGGCCCGCGCCCGCCTGGCCTGGGACGGGAGCTGCAGCGGGGGACCCGCGGCCAGATCGCCGAGGCTGCTGCGCCGCTGTTCGCAGACCGCCGGGTCGGGGACGTGCGGATCGCCGAGATCGCCGACGTCGCCGGCGTGAGCGCAAGCACCGTGTACCACCAGTTCGGCCGGGTGAGCGCTGTGGCCGCCGCCGGGTGGATGCGCCACCTGCCGGAGCTGGAGGCCATCTCCGCCGAGCCCCTGACCAGCCGGGAGGGGCCCGTGGTGCGCATGGAGCAGGTGCTGTCCCGCTGCATCCAGCTGGGACGGGAGAACCGAGGCGCCCTCGAGGGCATGGTGCTCGAGAGCGTGACCGTGGCCGTCGACGCACCGAGCCAGCCGGCGGCGACGACGCCGATCGGCGAGCTGCTCCTGCCCCACATCCGGGAGCTGCGGGCCCGGGGCGTGCTCCGCCGCCGCATCGACAGCGCGTCGCTGGCCCGCTCCGTCATGCAGCTGCTGGCCATGCGGGTGCTGGCGTTCCCCGACGAACCCGAGGAGCGCATCATCGACGACACGCTCGGCCTCGTGCTCGAGGGTGCGCTCGCACGGTTGGAGCGCTGAGGTCGTGCACCTGAGGCGGAGCGCCCTACGCCGGGGGCGCTCCGCTCTCAGGGACGAAGCGGACGGCTGAGCCGTCCGCACAGGTTCCCGCTGTGCCCTCAGTCAACTGCGTCGAAGTGACATGTGGGGTGCCACGACATCGCCACGGCAACGCCGGCGCGTAGCAGACGCTACGGGCGGGTCGTCCGGCCCATTTCCCGGCCCGAGCCCGTCGGGCGCCCTGACCTGGGACTACGTTCCCGGGACGATGGCACCCGACCGGCGCGCCGAGCTCGTGGATGCAGGGATCTCCCTGCTCGCCCGGCGACAGTTCCAGGAGCTGCTGGCCGCCGTGGAGACCCGCGCCGTCGCCGACGAGGTCGGCGTCACCACCGGCTCGTTCTTCCACCACTTCCGCAACCGGGCCCACTTCGCCACCTCGGTGGCCGAGGAGTTCCTGGTCCGGTGGTGGGCCCGCGTGGCCCGGCTCTCCGGCACGGCCGAGGCGGCCAACGAGCGCCAGGGGCTCGACGGCATCCGGCCTGCCGCGGGGAAGGAGTGGTCCGACCTGGTCGCAGACGGTGACCTGCCGACCCTGCAGCACCTGCTGTGGGGGGTCCGCTCCCAGGTGGTCGGTGAGGAGACCGGGCGCACCGGCGGCGACGTGCTCCAGGAGGCCTACGCCACCCTCACCGACACGGTCGAGGCCACGTACATGCAGGGCCTGCGCCTCATGGGGCGCGAGATGCTGCCGCCGTTCACCAGCCGGGACCTGACCGTGATCATGACGGCGCTCGCCGAAGGCCTCCAGATGCGCCACGGGGTCGACCCGGAGGCGGTGCGCACCGACCTGTACGCCGACACCATCTCGGCCGTCCTGCTCGGCGTGACGCGACCCCGGGTCGAGCGGACCGACGACCGGCCGGCCCCGGAGCTGTCCGTCCTCGAGTCGCGGTTCCTCGTGAGCCAGCGCGACCACGAGCGTCCGACGGAGACGTGGCGCCACATCGCCGATGCGGCCGCCCACCTGTTCGCCGACCGGAGCCCCGGGGACGTGCGGGTCTCCGAGGTGGCCGCCGCGGCCGGCGTGAGCACCAGCACCGTGTACCACCAGTTCGGCACGGTCAACGCCGTGGCCGCCGCGGGCTGGGCCCGGCACCTGCCCGAGCTGGAGGCCATCGCCGCGGCGCCGATCACCGCCCACGAGGGGCCGCTCACCCGCATCGAGCAGGTCATGCTCCGCGCCGTCCAGCTGTGCCGCGAGAACCGCGGCGCCGCAGAGGCGATGGTCGCCCAGGTGATCGCAGAAGCCGCACCGTCGAGCGAGCGGGAGTGGCCCCGCGACGTGCGGACAGCGGTCCCGCTCCACGCCATCCTGCTCCCGCTCATCCAGGAGCTGCGAGCGTCCGGGCGGCTGCGGCGCCGCGTGGAGACCGAGCGGTTGACCCGCTCGCTGGTGCACCTCACGGCGACCCAGGCGCTGCTCTTCGGCCACGAGTCCGACGAGCGCATCGTGGACGAGACCATGTCGCTGATCTTCGACGGAGCGCTCGTCGCCGGCAGCGGCGGGTGACCGCGGCGGAGAAGCCCCTCCAGTTCCGACCGGAAGGTGCCGATCCTCGTGCCATGCCCCTGGTGGAGGACGAAGCGGTCGACGCAGCGGATGCGGCCGAACCGGTGGACCAGCTCTCCGAGGCGGTGCTCCACCACCTGCTGAACCGGTCCGCCGACGTGACGATCCTCGTGGATGCCAGCACCGGCCGGTCGATCCGACGCTGGTACGACCCCTCGGCCAGCCTCCTGCACCTGCCGATCGCGCCGTCGGAGCGGGTGATCACCTGGATCCACCCCGACGACATCCCGACCGTGCTCGACACGATGGCCGCCGTCGCCCACGAGGGCGGCGCCCGCAGCACCACTGCACGGGTCCACCCCGACCGGTCCGCCGTCGTCGGCCGGTCCCTCACGATCATGGCGAGCGATGTGGGCGACGTCGTGCCCCACGGCCTGCTCGTCCACGCGTGGCTGAGCAGCGTCCCGCTCGATGCGGCGGACCCCGCCTCAGCGATGTCGTCGCTGGCCGAGGCCGCGCCGGTCGGCCTGCAGGTGCGCAGCGGCAACGGGCTCGTCTCCTACCAGAACCGCCGCTTCTCCGAGCTCGCCGCCACCGGCGCCGACGTCGTCGACGCCCGCATCACCCTCGCGGTGGCGTCCCCTGACGAGGCCGTCGAGGACCTGGAGCTCGACGGCCGGTCGCTCCGCCTCCGGGTCGTGCCGACCTGGGACGCCGACGGGCACCTGCTGCTGGCGGTCGCCTCGCTGGAGGACGTCACCAGCCAGCGCGCCGCCGAGGCCAGCCGCATCGCGGCCGAGGGCCTGTTCCGCGCCGTGTTCGACGGCTCCCCGGTGCCGACGGCCGTGACCGACCTCGACGGCCGCTTCGTCCAGGTGAACGACGCCCTCGCCATGATCTGCGGCCGCACCGCCGACGACCTCGTCGGGCGGGGGTTCGGGGAGATCACCCACCCCGACGACCTGGCCGTGGACGAGGAGCTGTTGGCCGAGGTCCGGGCCGGCCAGCGCGGCGGCTACCAGATGGAGAAGCGCTTCCTGCACCCGGCCGGCCACGAGGTGTGGGTCGAGCTCACCGTGTCCACGGTGCGCGACGCCGAAGGCGAGATCAGCCACTTCGTGTCCCACGTCGAGGACATCTCCGGCCGCAAGGCGCTGCTCGGCATGGGCGACTCCTCCGAGGACCTCGCCTACTGGGCGACCCACGACCACCTCACCGGCCTGCCGAACCGCCGGTACCTGGACGGCTACCTCGCGGCCAGCATCGGACCCCGGCGACGCGCCGACGACCGCCTGGTGGTGCTGTTCCTCGACCTCGACGACTTCAAGCCGGTCAACGACCTGCACGGCCACCAGACCGGCGACGAGGTCCTGCGCGTCATCGCCCGCCGCCTCCGCAACGCCGCCCGCGAGGACGAGCTGGTCGCCCGCTACGGCGGGGACGAGTTCGTCGTGGTCACGACCCGGGCCCGCACCGCCTACGACGTGTCGCTGCTGGCCGAGCGGATCCTCGGCGCCGTGCGCACGCCCATCGTCGGGCTCACCGACGACGCCATCCAGGTGGGCGCGAGCGTGGGCATCGGCCACGGCGCGGGCGGGGAGGAGCCGGGCGACGTGCTCCGCCGCGCCGACGCTGCCTCCTACCGCGCCAAGCGCGACGGCAAGGGCCGGATCCGCCACGCGACGGCCGGCCCCTGACGATCGTCAGGCGGTGGCGCCGCCCCGCTTGCGGATGATGTTCAGCGCCGAACCGGCCCGGAACCACTCGATCTGCTCGGGGGAGAGCGTGTGGGTGGCCTCGAAGTCCTCGGTGGTGCCGTCGGCCTTGACGATCTGGCAGCGCACGGGGACGTCGGGGGTGAGGTCGGCCAGGCCCAGGATGCTGATGGTGTCGTCCTCGCCGATGCGGCCGTAGGTGCTCGGGTCGGAGAACGTGAGGGCGAGCACGCCCTGCTTCTTCAGGTTGGTCTCGGCGATGCGGGCGAAGCTGCGGGCGAACACGGCGGCGCAGCCGCGGAACCGGGGCTCCATGGCGGCGTGCTCCCGGGACGAGCCCTCGCCGTAGTTCTCGTCGCCGATGGCGATCCAGGTGCGGCCGGCCTCGTGCAGCGAGCGCATGACCTCCGGGTACGGCTTCACCTGGCCGTCGACCGGGTCCTTGCCGGAGCCGGCGTCGCCGGTGAAGGCGTTGACGGCGCCGAGGAACAGGTTGCCCGAGATGTTCTCGAGGTGGCCGCGGTACTTGAGCCAGGGGCCGGCCATGGAGATGTGGTCGGTGGTGCACTTGCCCTGCGCCTTCACGGCGACGGGCAGGCCGACGTAGTCCTGGCCGTCCCACTCGGGGAAGGGCTGCAGCAGCTGGATGCGGTCGGACTGCGGGTCGACCTTCACCTCCACGGACGTGCGCTCGGAGAGCTCGTCCGGGGGTGCGACGAAGGTGTCCTCGCCCGGATCGAAGCCGCCGGGCGGCAGGTCGATGCCGACGGGCTCGTCCAGGCGGACCTCCTCGCCCGCCTCGTTCACCAGCACGTCGGTGCGGGGGTCGAAGTCGAGCCGACCGGCCAGGGCCATGGCGATGACCGTGTCGGGGGAGGTCACGAAGCTGAGGGTGTTGGCCGAGCCGTCGTTCCGCTTCGGGAAGTTGCGGTTGTAGGAGTTGACGATCGTGTTGACCTGCTCCAGCTGCGCGTCGGGCCGGGACCACTGGCCGATGCAGGGACCGCAGGCGTTGGCCAGCACCTCGCCACCGATGGCCTCGAGGTCGGCCAGCAGGCCGTCGCGCTCGATGGTGGCGCGGACCTGCTCGGAGCCCGGGGTGATGAGCAGCTCGGTCTTGGCCTTGAGGCCCTTCGCCGCGGCTTGGCGGGCGATGGAGGCGGCCCGCGTGATGTCCTCGTAGGAGGAGTTGGTGCACGAGCCGATGAGGGCGGCGCTGATCTCGAGCGGCCAGCCCTCGGCCTCGGCGTGCTCGCCGACGTCGGCCACGGTGTGGGCCCGGTCGGGCGAGTGCGGCCCGTTGATCATGGGCGGCAGGGTGGACAGGTCGATCTCGATGACCTCGTCGAAGTACTCGCCCGGGTTCGCCAGGACCTCGGGGTCGGCGCGCAGGTCGCCGGCGACGGCGTTCGCCGCATCGGCGATGGCCTCGCGCCCGGTCGACTTCAGGTACGCGGCCATGTTCTCGTCGTACTGGAACAGCGAGGTGGTGGCGCCGATCTCGGCGCCCATGTTGCAGATGGTGCCCTTGCCGGTGGCGGTGAGGGAGTCGGCGCCCTCGCCGAAGTACTCCACGATGGCGCCGGTGCCGCCCTTGACCGTGAGGATCTCGGCGACCTTGAGGATCACGTCCTTCGGTGCGGTCCAGCCCGAGAGGCGGCCGGTGAGGTGGACGCCGATGAGCTTGGGCCAGCGCACGTTGAACGGGAAGCCGGTCATCACGTCGACGGCGTCGGCGCCGCCCACGCCGATGGCGACCATGCCCAGGCCGCCGGCGTTGGGGGTGTGGCTGTCGGTGCCGATCATCATTCCGCCGGGGAACGCGTAGTTCTCGAGCACGACCTGGTGGATGATGCCCGAGCCCGGCTTCCAGAAGCCGATGCCGTAGCGGCGCGACACGGTCTCCAGGAACTCGTACACCTCCTGGTTGGTGTCGACGGCGACGGCGAGGTCCTTCAGCGCGCCGACCTTGGCCTGGATCAGGTGGTCGCAGTGCACGGTGGAGGGCACGGCGGCCTCGTCCAGGCCCGCGGTCATGAACTGCAGCAGGGCCATCTGGGCGGTGGCGTCCTGCATGGCGACGCGGTCCGGGTCGAAGTCGGCGTAGCTGCGGGACCGCTCCATCTCCTGGCCCTCGCGGTCCCGGAGGTGGTTGATCAGGATCTTCTCGGCCAGCGTCAGCGGCCGCCCGAGGCGGTCACGGCCGATGCGGGCGGACTCGGGGAGGCGGTCGTAGACGGCTTGGACGAGCTCGATGGGAGTGGACGAAGTGACAGGCATGATGCAACTCTAATACAGGTGAGGGAGATCCGATACGTGACGATCGCTGCCGAGCTCCGCGAGCAGATCACCGCCGGCGAGCTGGGCGCCGGGGCCGTGCTGCCCTCGGAGGCCGACCTGGCCGGATCCTACGGGGTGAGCCGCGTGACGGTCCGCAAGGCGCTGGAGGTGCTGCGGGACGAGGGGCTCGTCGGCTCCCGCCAGGGCTTCGGCTGGTTCGTGGCCGCGCCCATGGTGCGCCGCTCGCTGGGCACGCTGTCCACCATCGAGGCCGACCTCGCCGCCCAGGGTCGGGAGCCGGTGCGGCGGATCCTGTCGTTCGGGTTCCACGACGGGGAGCTCGAGGTGGTGCGGGTGAACCTCGCCGACGGCCAGCCCTTCGCCCTCGTGACCGTGTGGTGCCCCGAGGAGCTCGGCCGGTCGCTCAGCCGGGACGACGTCGAGGCCTCCACCTTCTACGACCTGCTGCCGGTCGAGCTGGCCAGCGTCGACCAGACCATCCGTGCCGCCGCCGCCGACGAGCGCGACGCCGACGTGTTGGGCGTCCCCCTCGGCTCGCCGCTGCTGGTCGCCCTCCGCGTGAGCCGGGATGCCGCCGGCGAAGCGTTCCTCCGGGCCGAGCACCGCTTCCCGGCCCACCTCACCGAGTTCGTGCTGGAGGGTCGGCGGTAGCTACTGGTTGGGCCAGGCGGCCTTGCGGCGCCGGCGGGGGGACCGGTCGCCGAGCGCCCAGGCGCGACGCCAGCCCGGTCCGTCGGGCCCGCTGAGCCCGGGGGGTCTGGCCGGCATGGGCCCGCACGCGCGCCGAGTACCAGTCGGAGGTGTGCTCGTCGGCC
>JAKFET010000194.1:0-10401 GCA_036675575.1 Acidimicrobiaceae bacterium | reverse complement strand
CGTGGTCAACCTCGACGACACCCTCAACACGGTCGAGAGCCAGCTCGGCCCCGTGCGGGTGACGCTCGACCGGCTCGACGAGAACGGCCGCGCCGCGTTCCTGTCGTCCCGCAACGGGGAGTTCCTGAACCAGACGATCCTGTGCGTCACGGCGGGCCAGCCGCCGCCCTGCCCCACCCCGATCGTGCCCGGCATCGAGGCGGTCACCGGCAACGCGGCCACCGGCGCGCCGGTGCGCTACAAGCCCGACCGTCCTCGCGGCGGCGCCGCCATCCTCTCGCTGCTGGGAGGCGGACGATGAAGTCCTTCCGCGACCGCAACCCGTACGTGGTGGGCATCATCTCCGTGCTGCTGCTCGGCGGCGCCACCGGCTTCGCCTTCCTCGTCGGCACGCTCAACCTGCTCGAGCAGGCCTACCCGATGCAGGCGGTGTTCTCCGATGCGTCGGGGCTGCGGTCCGGTGACGACATCAAGGTCGCCGGCGTCAAGGTCGGCCGCGTCACGGACCTCGACGTCGACCGCGAGGCCGGGGCCGTCACCGTGTCGTGGGTCGTCGACGACGGCGTGGAGATCCGCGACGGCGCCCGGGCCGAGATCGCCCTGTCGTCGCTGCTCGGCGCCAAGGAGATCCGCATCCTCGACGCCATGGAGGGCGACGTGCTGATGTCCGACCTCCCCGAGGAGCAGCGCGTCGTCCCCCTCGAGCGCACGACCGTGCCCTTCGACCTGTTCGAGCTGACCCGCGAGGCCACCGAGGGCGTCCAGGAGCTCGACACCGAGGCCCTGAACGCGCTCCTGGTCGACCTCGCCGACATCACCGAGGGCAAGGCGGCCACGGTGGAGGACCTCGTGGAGGGCATCAACCGGGTCGGTGCGGCCGTCAACGACCGGGAGGCCGAGTTCGAGGCCCTGCTCGACCAGGCCGACCGGCTGAGCGAGACCCTGGCCGACAAGGACGACGAGATCCTCACGCTCCTCGACTCCTCCCAGCAGATCCTCGAGCTGATCGTGGCCCGCCGCAACGACCTCGCCCTGGCGCTCGGCGAGTCCGCCGAGACGGTGCAGGAGCTCGACCGGCTGATCTCGATCAACAAGCAGCGCCTCGACTCCGCCCTCGACTCGCTCGCCCCGACCCTCGACGTCGTCGCCGCCGAGCAGGACGACATCGACCGTGCCCTGGCGTGGCTCGGCCCGGGCATCCTCCAGCAGTCGCGCGGCGGCGAGCACGGCCCGTGGCAGGACATCTTCGTGCGGGGGCTGGGTCCCGACGTGCTCGAGGGCCTCCAGGACGTCTACTCGGTGCTGCTCGGGGTGGAGGAGTGATGCGTCGCCGCACCACCGCCCTCGCCGGCCTGCTGGCCGCCGCCGTCGGCCTGTCCGGCTGCGCCCTGCCGGGCAGCGGCGACACCTACGAGATCGTCGCCTACTTCCCGCGCGCCGTGTCGCTCTACGAGTCCGGCGCCGTGCAGGTCCTCGGCCTGCCGGCCGGCGAGGTGTCCGACATCGAGGTCATCGGCGACCGGGTGAAGGTCACCCTGGCCGTCGACAGCGACATCCCCCTGCCCGCCGACGTGCGGGCCGCCATCGCCCCCCAGTCCCTCATCGGCGAGCGACGGGTCCAGCTGTTCCCGCCGTTCCAGCAGGGCGACGAGCTCGCCCAGGACGGCCACGAGATCGCGTTCGAGGACACCATCATCCCGGTCGAGCCCGACGAGGCGCTGGCATCGCTGAAGGAGTTCCTCGACGCCCTCGACCCCAACGGCGTCGGCCGCCTCATCGACAACGCCTCCGCCAGCCTCGACGGCCAGGGCGAGAGCCTCGGCTCGGCCCTCGACGAGCTGTCGCAGCTGGTCGGCAACATCGAGGACAACGACGACGCCGTCATCCGCATCGCCGAGCGCTTCGACGACTTCACCTCGACGCTGCTCACGCGCGAGAGCCAGCTGGCCCAGGTGCTCGACGACTTCGCCGTCGTGGCCGACGTCCTGGCCGAGGAGCGCGACGAGATCGAATCCCTCATCTCCGGGCTCGCCGGCCTGTCGGGCGAGGGCCTCGACCTGGTCTCCGAGCACGCCGTCCGCCTGCGCACCGACGTCGAGATCGTGCGGCGCCTCACCGAGAGCATCGACCAGAACCTGGACGGCGTCTCCGACCTGATCCAGGGCGGGTCGAAGCAGATCGACGGCTTCATCGAGGCCTACAACCCCGTCTCGCGCACGATCAACCTGCGCAACAGCTTCAGCCCGCTGGTCGAGGAGGCCCTCGCGCCGATCTTCGACTCGGTCGGGGTCCCGTTCCCGTGCCTCCCCGTGGACGTGGCATGCGCCGCCGGCGGTCTGGCACCGCTCGACGCCGAGCCCCGGGCTGCGGTCCCCGCCGATCTCCCTGCGCCGGCCACCCCGATCGACGACGTGCTGGAGCTCCTCGGATCGAGCACCACGTCCCGCACGGCCGACCGGGCGGAGCGCCCCGAGGCCGACGACGGGTCGGTGCTCGACCGGTTCCTCGGCACGTTCCTGGGGGTCGGGTCGTGAGCCGCTCCACCCGCCGCCTCGCCGCCCTGGTCGTGTGCTCGCTGCTCGCCAGCGCCTGCACCCTGCCCGGCACCATGCGCGGCTCCCGCGAGATCAGCGCCACGTTCGAAGACGTGGGCGACCTCGTCGTCGGCCACTCCGTGCAGGTCGCCGACGTGCGGATCGGCTCGGTCGTGGACATCGAGCTCACCGACGACTACCAGGCCGTGATCACCATGTCGATCAAGGACGACGTGTTCGTCCCGGTCGAGTCCCGCGCGCTGCTGCGCACCACGTCGCTCCTCGGCGAGAAGTTCATCGAGCTGCGGCCGCTGGACGAGGACGACCCCATGGCGGGCACCGACATCGCCGACGGCGACGTCATCACCGAGACCGCCACCGCACCCGAGCTCGAGTTCGTCACGGAGCAGGCCGTGCAGATCCTCGGCGCCGTGGTGTCGAGCGACGTCGCCACGCTGGTCGAGACCGGCGCCGTCGGCTTCGGCGGCCGAGCCGCCGAGCTCACCTCGCTGGTCGAGGACCTCTCCGTCGTCTCGGGCACCCTGGCCGACCAGACCGACGAGCTGGTCCGCATCATCGACGCCCTCGACGGCGCCAGCACCACGCTGGCCGGTTCGTCCGGCGACCTCGACGAGCTCCTCGTCAACCTCGCCGAGACGGCCACCGTCCTGGCCGACAACCGCGACGTCGCCCTCGATGCCATCCGCGAGCTCACCCGCCTCGCCAAGGTGCAGAACG
The DNA here is from genome assembly GCA_036675575.1 of Acidimicrobiaceae bacterium. GTDB lineage: Bacteria > Actinomycetota > Acidimicrobiia > Acidimicrobiales > Salinilacustritrichaceae > Salinilacustrithrix. The sequence goes on along the minus strand of JAKFET010000194.1, from coordinate 7,129 downwards.
ACAACGTCTTCGAGCCCTACCTGGCCCAGGTCGACACCCAGATCAAGCAGGTCGACGCCATCCTCGGCGAGGTCGGCCGCAACCAGGCCCAGGTCGCCGAGCTGCTGCAGTGGGTCAGCGGCTTCGCCGACAAGATCCCCCAGGCGGTCCCGGACGACTTCGCCCAGGTGTTCCTCACGGTGGAGGTGGACGACTGATGTCCCGCCGCGTCGCCATCAACCTGGCCGCCTTCGTGGGCGTGTTCGTCCTCATGCTCTGGTGGGCGGTCAACAACATCATCAGCTTCGACTTCATCGAGCGGCCCTACGAGATCTCCGGGGAGTTCGCCGCCACGGTGGGCGTCGCCCAGAACGCCGAGGTCGCGTACCTCGGCGTCAACTACGGCGCCGTGCAGTCCGTGGAGTCCGTCGACGGAAAGGTGCTCATCTCCATGAGCATCGATCGGGACAAGCAGATCCCCGCCGGCTCCCGGGCCCGCATCTTCCGCAAGTCCGCCATCGGCGAGCCCTACATCGACTTCGAGCCCCCGGAGGACTACTCCGACGGCGGCCCCTACCTCGAGCCCGGCGACGTGGTGCCGCTCGAGCGCACCACCGTGCCGCTCGAGTTCTCCGAGCTGCTGCGCTCCGCCTCGCGCGTCCTCGGCTCGGTCGAGCCCGAGGCCACCCGCACGCTGATCCACGAGCTCGCCGTAGCGCTCAACGGCAGGGGAGAGGCGCTGCGCGACCTCACCGTGGACTCCGACGCGCTGCTCGCCACCTTCGCCGACCGCGCCGAGCTCCTCGACAGCCTGAGCGCCAACAGCACCCGCCTCACCCGCACCGTGACCGAGCGCCGCGGCTCGCTGTCCTCGGCCATCTCGGACCTCGCCGCCGTCGGGGAGTCCCTGCGCAACGTGGAGCCCGACACCCGGATCCTGCTCGACCGGGGCTCGGAGCTGCTGCGCACCACGGCCGACCTGGTCGGGGACGTGAAGCAGGACCTCGACTGCGTGCTGTCCGACCTGGACGAGGTCATCAGCGTCACCACCACCGACGAGAACCTCGGCCACCTGGCCAACACCCTCGAGGACGGCCCGACCGGCTTCGAGTACGTGTGGCTCACCCGGGACGACGAGCCCGGCGGCGGGGTGTGGGTGCGGGTCAGCCTCCTGGTCGACCAGACGAACCCCGCCGACCAGTACGTGCCGCCGCGCGAGCTGCCCGCCGTCCCCGAGATCCCGCCGTGCCTGTCCCCGCTCACGCCACGACCCGCCGGTGGCGCGGTCGCCGCCGAGGCACCGGTCGAGGGGCAGGCCGCCCTGGCGGCCGTGCCGTTCCGCTCCGAGCCTGCGTCGTCGGACCGCTCGGGCCTCGGCGCCGTGCTGTTCCTGGCCAGCGGGGCGGCGCTCGGCCTGCTGGCCCGCCGGCGGGCCCGCACATGACCGACGTCGAGCCCGGCAGCGCACCCGACGTCGACGAGGACGCGACCACGCCGGCGCGGCGGGAGCAGCGGACCGTCCCGGTCGGGGCCTTCGCCATCGCCGTGATCGTGGCCGCAGCCCTGGCGGTGCTGGCCGTGGTCGCGCTGGTGTCCGGCGACCGCGCGGGCGGGTCCGGCGACGACCAGCGCGAGGTGCGCCTCGCCGCCGGGCGCTTCTCCGAGCGGTTCCTGACCTTCGAGCACGACGAGCTCGACGTGTGGAAGCAGGACGTCCTCGCCCTCGCCACCGGTGGCTTCGCCGAGGAGGTCGAGGACGTCGAGTCCGGCCTGCGGACCCTCATCGCCGAGAGCGAGCTCGACGCGGTCACCCAGGTAACCGACCTCTTCGTCGGCGAGGTCGAGCGGGGCGCGGTAGAGGTGGTCGTGGTCTACGACCGCGAGCTCCGCGGCGGGGGCCCGGGCCGGTCGGAGTCCGACCGCTACCTGCAGCTCTCGATGCTGCGGATCGACGGCGAGTGGCTGGTCGACAACGTGATCGACATCGCCTCGGCGGGCGGCGTCGGCGAGCCCGTGACCCCGGCCGAGTCGGCCCCCGACACGTCCGGGCCGCCCACATCAGCAGGCGGCTGAAGCACCGCGGACCGGTGTTGTGGAATCCCGGTCCGCTGCCGATAGGTTCCCGCGACCCGGCAACCCTCCTGCGGTGGATCGTGCCTATGATCCGCCGCCGACGCCACACTCGGTTGGAGCGCCCATGGCAGACGAAGAAGAAGATCTGGTCGAGGTCGACCTGGACGCCGACGAGATCGGCGAGGACCTGGACGAGGACCTCGATGCGGACCTCGACACCGACGACATCGCGGACGACTTCGAGGGCGACGAGGATGCCGTCGTCGACGACGTCGACGAGGACGCCATCGTCGAGGACGACGCCACCCCGGACGCCGAGGAGGACGAGCCCCGTCGCGCCCGCCGTCGCGGTGACGACGACGAGGAGGACGAGGACGAGGAGGCCGACCCCGACGACGTCGAGGCCGACCTCGACGAGATCCTCAAGGACCGCATCGCGGCCAACGACGACGAGGACGAGGAAGAGGAGGAGGACGAGGGCGATGCCGGCAAGGGCGCCCCGAGCGGCAAGATCCAGCCGCGCCGCGAGGACGAGTTCCTCTGCCAGTCCTGCTTCATCCTCAAGCCCATGGGCCAGCTCGCCGACGGCGAGACCAACCTCTGCGTCGACTGCGTCTGATCGAGGCCGGGCGTGACCTACCGAGCCATCGTCGTCGGCACCGACGGCTCCGCCTCCGCCGAGCGTGCCGTCGAGCAGGCGGTGGCGCTCGCCGCCGCTGACGCGGCCCGGCTCGTCATCGTGACGGCCTACGAGCGCACGGACGCCAAGCCCGACGAGCGCATCCCCGCCGACGTCCGGTGGATGACGGCCGACCCCAACGAGGCCGAGCGCCACGCCCGCCACGCCCGCCACGTCGCAGCCGAGCGCGGCGTGCGCGACGTGGTCGTGCAGGCCCTCGAGGGTGAGCCGGCCGACGAGCTCCTCGAGGCGGCCGACACCTTCGGCGCCGACCTGATCGTGGTCGGCTCGGTCGGGCTCACCACCAACAGCCGGTTCCTGCTCGGGAGCGTGGCCAGCAGCGTCCTGCACCACGCCCCGTGCGACGTCCTGGTCGTGCACACGCACGGCTCCGGAGGGCCCGCATCCGCCCAAGGGTGACGAAACTGGCGCGCTGCACGGGCTGGCCGCGAACATGACCGACCGTGACCGCTGACAAGAGCCCCATCGAGGAAGCCGTCGAGCAGGCGCTGAGCGCCTTCGTGTACGCCCCGATCGGGCTGCTGTTCGACGGACCGGCCCGGTTCCCCAAGCTGGTCCGCAACGGCCGCAACCAGGTCACCAACGCCCGCATGATGGGCCAGTTCGCCGTCCAGATGGGCCGCAGCGAGGCGAACAAGCGGGCCAAGGAGCTCGACGGTCCGGTGGTGGACCTGCTCCGTGGCCTCGGCGTCATCGACGGCCCGCCGCCCGGACCGGCCCCGGTTCCGACGCCCGCCGCCCCGCCCGCCGACGTGCCGGAGAAGCCGGCCGAGCCCGCCGCGAAGCAGGGGAGCGCGAAGACGGCTGCCCCGAAGAAGCCGGCGGCCAAGAAGGCGCCCGCCAGGAAGGCGACGTCGAAGAAGGCGCCGGTCGCGAAGAAGGCCGGGACCAAGAAGGCCGCCGCCACGGCGCCGAGCGCCGCCGCCCTGCCCATCACCGACTACGACAGCCTGTCGGCGAGCCAGGTCGTGAGCCGGCTCCAGGGGCTCTCCGCCGGCGAGCTCGACGCGGTGCGCACCTACGAGGCCGCCACCCGCCGCCGGGCCACCATCCTGAGCAAGGTCCAGCAGCTGTCGAAGCCCTGAGCGTGGACGTCTCCGCCCGGCCGGCCACGGTCGACGACCTCCCCGCGCTCTGCACCCTGGCCACCGAGGCCGTCGAGGAGCTCACCCCGAACCGCGGCGGCGCCGTCTGGCGACGCCAGCTGGCCCGTTCCCTCCCGCCCGAGGACTCCCTGCGCGCCGACCTCGACGACCCCGAGACGTTCGTGGTCGCCGGGACGATCGACGGCGCCGTGATCGGCTACGGCGTGCTGCGCATCGAGCACCAGCGCGACGGCTCCAGGCTCGGCGTCATCTCCGACCTGTTCACCCTCGAGGGCGCCCGCGGCGTGTCGGTGGGGGAGCAGGTCATGGACGCCCTGATCGACTGGGCCGGCCAGCACGGCTGCTTCGGCGTCGACTCCGTGGCGCTCCCCGGCGACCGCCACACGAAGAACTTCTTCGAGTCCTTCGGCCTCGTGGCCCGGGCGATCATCGTCCACCGCTCGCTCGAGCAGCCCGAGGAGCAGGCGTGACCGACGACGGGACGACCACGACCACCGGGCCCCTGGTGGCGGTGGGCGCCGTGGTCGTCGTCGACGACCGGCTGCTGCTGATCCGGCGGGGCCGGGGCGTGGCCGTGGGCCTGTGGTCCCTGCCCGGCGGCACCGTGGAGCCCGGCGAGCTGCTGGCCGAGGCCGTGGTCCGCGAGCTGTACGAGGAGACCGGGCTGGAGGGCGTGTGCGGGTCGCTGGTCGGGATCGTGGAGCGCTTCGTGGAGGGCCACCACTACGTGATCCTGGACCACCGCGTCACGCTGCTCGAGCCCGACGCCGCCACCACGGCCGGCGACGACGCCGCCGACGTGGCGTGGGTGCCGCTCGCCGAGGTGGCCGAGTGGCCGCTGGTGGACGGCCTGGCGGAGTTCCTCCACGACCACGGCATCCTCGCCACGATCACCTGAGGGCGGTCAGCGGCCCTTCCACTGGGGCTTGCGCTTCTCGATGAAGGCGGCGAGGCCCTCCTTGGTGTCCTCGCTGGCCATGACCTCCGCGATCGCCCGGCCCGAGGCGGTGAAGGCGGCCTCGTCGGTGTCGAAGGACTGCAGGGCGACCTCGCGGCTCTTGCGCACGGCGAGCGGAGCGTTCTCGCTGATCTGGGCGGCCAGCTCGAGGGCCACGTCGACGGCCTTGCCCGACTCGGCCATCCGGTTCACGAAGCCGAGGGCGTAGGCGCGCTCGGCGTCGATCGGGTCGCCGGTGAGCAGCATCTCCATGGCCACGTTCTTCGGCAGGGCGGCGGGGAGGCGGAACAGGGCGCCGGCGGCAGCCACCAGGTTGCGCTTGACCTCGGGGACGCTGAAGCTCACGTCCGGCGTGGCCACCAGCAGGTCGCAGGCCAGCACGATCTCGCACCCGCCGGCGTAGGCGGGGCCGTTGCAGGCAGCGATGATGGGCTTGGTGCGGGCCTTGGCCGTGATGCCGCCGAAGCCGCCGGTGGGGGTGTTGAGGCGGGCGGCGTCGCCGCTGTTGATGGCCTTCAGGTCGGCGCCGGCACAGAAGACCGGGCCCTCGTGGGTGAGCACACCGATCCAGATGTCGTCGTCGGCCTCCATGCGGTCGATGGCGGCCTCGATGCCCTCGGCCACGTCGCCGTTGACGGCGTTGCGCGCTTCGGGGCGGTCGATGGTGATGACGGCGACGTTGCCGCGGGTCTCGTACTCGATCATGGCCGCACAGTAGCCACGCCCCTGGAGCCATCCCAGGTGACGGTCGGGCCGCCCTACGGTCGCGCTCGCACGACGCGGCCAGCGGTACCCTGCGGCCGTGTCGATCGACGGGGAACAGGGACGGCTGCAGTGCCCGTACTGCGACTCCTACGAGATCGACCGCCTGTACCTCGCGTCGCTGCGGGTCGACTCGTGCGTGTGCTCGTCGTGCGGTGCCCGCTGGGACGAGGACGCGTCCACGGGCGAGTTCCGGGGCCGGCAGAGCCAGGCCCGGACCTCACGCACCGAGTCGCGCTGAACCACGCCGCCCCCGCTCCGACCGGCGCCGATCGGCGCTGAACGTGCGGATGCGGGCCCTTCGGCGCCGATCCTCTGCGGTTCAGCTGGCGGGATCGCCGGCAGCCTCGCCGGAGTCGCTCTCGGTCGTCGTGGCCTCGTCGGCCGTGGGGGCCGGATCGGGCAGCGCCGAGTCGGCGGGGGCCGACTCCACGACCGGCTCCTCCGCGGCCTCGACTGCGGACCCCTCGGTCGACGGCACCTGCTCGGCCTCGAGGGCTTCCGCTGCCGGGATCGCCGGGGCCTCGTCGGGAGCGTCGGGCACGGTCTCGGGCTGGGCCATCTCGGCCTGGTCCGCCGACGGCTGCACGTCCTCGGTCGTCGGCTCGCCGGCTGGTGCGTCGGCCGTCGGCTCCTCGGACTTCGACTCGTCGGTCGAGGGCACGTCGGCCTTGGCCCCGCCGGGCTTGGCGGCCCTCTTCGGCTTCTCCGGGCGGCGCTTGCGGCGGGCGGCGTCACGACCGGCCTTGGGGTCGGGCTCCACGCCGAAGATCTGGGCGATCTCGGGCAGGCGGCTGCCGTGCCGGGCGATGGTGGCCTTGAGCTCGTCGGAGACGGTGGTCGGCAGCGACACCGGGACGACCTGGCGGCGCACGGGCGAGTGGGCCAGCGCCTCGAGGATGTAGCTCCAGCGGTCCGGGGAGGTCTCGCTGCTCATCGACGCGTTGGCGGCCTCGACGAGGCGGAGGGCCACGGGGGCGGGCAGCGGTGCGCCGGCCTTGGGCGGGCGGGAGGACAGGTGCAGGGCGCGGACCACGCGGTCGTCGTCGAGCATCTCGACGACCTCGGCCACCCAGGCCTGCTGGTCGGCGTCGAGGCGGGCGTTGAGCGCGGTGCGGACCTGGGCGGCCAGCGCCCGGGTCTCGTCGTCCTTGGCGGAGCCGTCGGCGGCGGTGACCACGGTGCGCAGGTCGCGCAGGTCGACGGACTCGGCCTGCTCGAGTGCGGCCTCGGCCCGGTCGCGCCACTCGGCGGCGCGGACCTTGACGAGGAGCTGCTCGGCCAGGGTCACGATGGGACCCTCGTCGATCGGGTCCTGGCCCTCCACCTTGCGCTGCTCGTTCTGCTTCTCGAGCCCGGTGCGGACGGCCTGCAGGCCCCCGCGCAGCAGCTCCTGGGCCACGGCCTTCTGCTCCTCGGGGAGCGTGTCGATGAGGGCGTTGCGGTGGGCCTTGCCGGCCCGCAGGCGCGGCGGCTTCGGCTTCGGGGGCAGCTTGGGCTTGGCCGGCGTGCGAGGCGCCTGGCTGCCGCCGCGGCGGGCGCCCTCGCCCC
>JAKFET010000052.1:0-49961 GCA_036675575.1 Acidimicrobiaceae bacterium | reverse complement strand
GACGACGGCCGCCTCACCCATGCCCTCCTCGGCTCGATGAAGGAGGAGCACGGCCCCTACGTCATCGAGGTGCTCGCCTACGAGGAGCTGCCCCAGCTGCTCGACCTGCTCGGTTGGATCCGGGTGCTGGGCGACCAGGTCAACCAGGTCGTCATCGCCGGGGAGCCGGTCGACGTGCAGCTCCAGGACCTCATACGCGAGCCGGTCCGCCAGCGCCGCGTCGCCCGGATCGCCGGCGGCTCCGACGCCCTGCACCGGGCCATCGCCGAGCAGCAGGACCGCATCCTCGACCTGCGCGCCTGCATCGCCGCGGTCGAGACGCCGGTGCCCGTCGAGCTCGGCCTGCGCCTCCACGACCCGATCGCGGCGCTCGGGGACTGGCCCGGGATCGGCGGCGCCTACACCGTGCGGCTGGGGGAGCGCTCCAGCGTCGAGGACGGCATCGCCGACGACCTGCCGGTGCTCGAGGCCTCGGTCGGCGCCTTCACCCGCCTGTGGTTCGGCATCCGCCCGGCGAGCGGCCTGGCCCTGACCGACGACCTCGACGGTCCGCCCGAGCTGCTGGCCCGGCTCGAGCGGTCGCTGCGCCTCCCGACGCCCCAGGCCGGCTGGTCGTACTGACGCCATCGCCTTCGGGGCGGCCGCAGGCCGTTCCGTAGGATCGACGCCGTGACCGCACAGCTGCTCGCCGGGGCCCCCGTCGCCGAAGCCGTCCTCGACGACGTCCGCGCCCGCGTGGCCGCGCTGGGCGAGCAGGGCAAGACCGTCGGCCTCGGCACCATCCTCGTCGGCGACGACGAGGCCTCGGCCGGCTACGTGCGCAAGAAGCACGAGACCTGCGCCACGGTCGGCGTGCAGAGCCACAACATCCAGATCGCCGCCGACGAGGACCCGAGCGCCCTGCTCGACGCCGTCGACCGCTTCAACGCCGACCCCGCCGTCGACGGCTACCTGATCCAGTACCCCGTGGCCGACGGCTTCGACTTCGACGCCGCCGTCAACCGCATGGACCCGGACAAGGACGCCGACGGGCTCCACCCGCAGAACCTCGGTCGCCTCGTGCTCCAGCAGGACGGCCCCGTCCCGTGCACGCCGGCGGGGATCCGGGCCATGTTCGTGCACTACGGCATCGACCTGCGCAGCAAGGACGTCGTCATCGTCGGCCGAGGCCCCACCCTCGGCCGGCCGCTCTCGCTGCTGCTCACCCTCAAGGGCGAGGGCGCCAACGCCGCGGTCACCGTCGTGCACTCCGCCGTCGACGAAGTCGCCGCCCACACCCGCCGGGCCGACGTCGTCATCGCCGCCGTCGGGTCGCCCTCCATCGTCACCGCCGACATGGTCAAGCCGGGCGCCGTGGTGGTCAGCGGCGGCATCTCCTGGGAGGGCCGCACGCTGCTGCCCGACGTCGACGAGGACGTCAAGGAGGTCGCCTCCTGGGTCACGCCCCGCCTCGGCGGCGTCGGCCCCACCACGGTCGCCATGCTCCTGCGCAACACGGTCGCCGCCGCCGAGGCGGCGCACGCCAGGAGCGGGGCGTGACCCGCATCGCCGAGCTGCTCGCGGCCGGCCCCACGATCTCGCTGGAGTTCTCGCCCCCGAAGGACGACGACGACGAGCAGCGCCTGCTGGCGGTCGTCGACGAGCTGGCGGTCGTCGAGCCGTCGTTCACGAGCGTCACCTACGGCGCCCTCGGCTCCACGCGCGAGCGCACCCGTGACGTGGTGGTGGAGCTGAACCGACGCCACCGGTTCCCGACCATGGCCCACCTCACCTGCGTCGGGCACACCAAGGACGAGATCGTCGACCTGCTCGACACCTACGCCGCCGGCGGCGTGCAGAACATCCTCGCCCTGGGCGGCGACCCTCCCGCCGACGGCGACCCCGGCGGCGACTTCGCCCACGCCGTCGAGCTGGTCGAGCTGGTGCGCGACCACCCCGGCGGGTTCAGCGTCGGCGTGGCCGCCCATCCGGAGAAGCACCCGCGCTCGCCGTCGATGGAGACCGACCGCAGGTACCTGGCCGAGAAGCTCGCGCTTGCGGACTTCGCCATCACCCAGTTCTTCTGGTCGGCCGAGCCGTACCTGCGCCTGCGCGACGAGCTGGCCGCCCTCGACTGCCACACGCCGGTGATCCCGGGCGTGATGCTGTTCATCAACGTGCACTCGATGCGCCGCATGGCCGAGGTCAACGACACGGTCGTGCCGGACGCGCTGTGGGACCGCTGCCTCGCCGCCGACGGGGACCCGCGGGCGGTGCGGCTGCTCGGCACGGAGGCCTCCGCCGAGCTGTCGCTCGAGCTCCTCGATGCCGGCGCCCCCGGCCTGCACCTGTACACGATGAACCGCTCCGTGGCGGCCATCGACCTGGTCCAGCGCATCGGCCTCGCCCCGACCGGCTGACGCTTCGCTGATACCGGATCGACCGGATGCGGTCCGATCTGGACCAGCGGAGCGAGATGTCGGTCAGCCGTGGCTGTCAGAGGGGCCGCGTAGGCTCACCCCATGTCCGAGGCACCCGAACCCGGCGACGAGCCGCGCCGGCGTTCGACGTCCACCTCGAACTTCGGGGTGGGCAAGCGCGAGGGCCACGACGCCACCGCCTTCTACGCCCGCTTCGTGCCACCGGTCCTGAGCGACGACGACCAGGTCAACCCGCCCAAGGCCAAGGACGAGATCTGGGTGGGCGACTCGCGCGACATGGACACCTTCGGCGACATCGCCGACGCCTCCGTCGCCCTGGTCGTCACCTCGCCGCCGTACTTCGCCGGCAAGGCCTACGAGGAGGCCCTCGGCACCGACGGCATCCCGGCCGACTACCTCGAGTACCTCCAGATGCTGCGCGACGTGTTCGCCGAGTGCGTCCGCAAGCTCGAACCGGGCGGCCGCATCGCCGTCAACGTCGCCAACCTCGGGCGCAAGCCCTACCGCTCGCTGTCGTCCGACGTGGTCGCCATCTTCGAGGAGCTGGGGCTGCTCCTGCGGGGCGAGATCATCTGGCAGAAGGGGAGGGGCGCCGGGGGCTCCTGCGCCTGGGGCAGCTTCCAGAAGCCGGGCAACCCCGTCCTGCGCGACGTCACCGAGCGGGTCATCGTGGCCTCCAAGGGCCGCTTCGACCGGGCGGTCGACGCGAAGCGGCGGGCCTCGGCCGGCATGCCGAGCACCGCCACCATCACGGTCGACGACTTCCTCGAGGCCACCCTCGACGTGTGGGAGCTCGCGCCCGAGAGCGCCCGGCGCGTCGGCCACCCGGCCCCGTTCCCCGTCGAGCTGCCCCGCCGCCTGATCGACCTCTACACCTACGCCGGCGACCTCGTGCTCGACCCGTTCATGGGTGCCGGGTCCACTGCCGTCGCCGCGGCCCGGTCCGGCCGCCACTTCGTCGGCTTCGACACCGACCCGGCCTACGTCGACGCGGCCCTGGCCCGCGTCTGCGCCGAGGTCGGCCAGGCCTCACCGGTCGAGGTCCGGGCCGGGGCCCCTCGCCTCGCCGACGACGCCCCGGCGGCCGAGGCGCTCCGGGCCGGCGGCAAGGCCACCGACGTGGCCCGGCGCCTGCTCGTCGAGGCCGGCTTCACCGGCATCGACGACAAGAAGACCGCGGTGCGGGAGCTGGGGGTCGAGTTCGACCTGGTCGCCACCGACTCCGCCGGCGGTCGGTGGCTCGTGGCCGTGGCGGGGGCGTTCACCCCCTCGCCGTCCGGCCTGCGCCGCTCCGACGTCCTGTGGCGCACCCTCGCCCAGGCCGCGGTCGTCCACGCCGCCGGCCGGCCCGAACGGGTGCTGGTGCTGACCACCGAGCGCCCGCCCCGCGCCACCGCCCAGGCCAAGGCGCTCGACGCCGTCCTGGGCCGGGGCATCGACGCCGTGGTCGAGCTGGCCGCCGAGGGCGCCGTCGACGAGCTGCGCTCGCTCCACCCCGCCTGACCAGCGGTGGCCGACACCCGCACGGCGGTCTCCGAGCTCGCCACGGCGCTGGGGATGCTCGTGCACGGCACGGTCAGCTGGGCCGTCCTGCAGCGCCCCGCCGAGGTCCTGGTCGGCCCCGACGCCTGGGACCAGCTCGAGCACGGCCTGCACGATCCCGCGCTGCACCGCCTGGCCGAGGACGCGTTCGCCAACGGCACCGCCTTCGCCGAGCACGCCGAGGGGCTCGGTGGCCGGCGTCCCGCCCGCATCGAGTGGACCGGCGGGCACCGCCCGCCCGGCGACCAGGTGATCCCGGCCGACCTCCGGGTCGACCGCGTCTACCTGGTGTCCTGCAAGTACCTGTCGAAGGTGCTGCACAACGCCGCGCCGGCCCGGGTCTTCGACCGGCTGCTCAAGTCCACCGACGCCCACGATCGCGCCGACTGGTACGGCCAGGTCGCCCCGGACGCGCACCGCCGCCTCGCCGTCGTCGCCGCTGCCGCCGTGGGGTGCTCGTTCCCGGCCCACCCCGGCGACGCCGACGTGGGGGAGCGCCGGCGCCTGCGGGACGCGCTGCGCGAGCACGGCCGGTCCTGGCCCGACGTCGCCGTCGAGCCCTACCGCCAGATGTGCGCCGAGGTGAGCCGGGCGTCGGCCGACCGCTGGCGCCGGTCGGCTGCGACCGCCGCCGCTCGCGAGCAGCTCCTGTGGCGGCTCCTGCGCCTGGCGTCGGCCCCGTACTTCGTCCTCGGCGCCGGGCGCGACGACGTCATCCGGCTCCGCATCGACACGCCGTGGGACTGGCGGCAGCGCTACGACCTGCGCGCCTTCGACATCGAGCCCGACGACGCCGGCCAGCCCCAGGTCCGTTGGGCGGCCACGGTGCTCGATCGCCACGCCGGCGCCGAGGTCGTGGTGGAGGGCCACGTCGAGGTCCGCTGGAGCCACGGCCGCTTCGGCGGGCCGCCCGAGGCCAAGGTGTACCTCGACACGCCGCCGGCCGACGTGCCCGGCTACGTGCCGCTGGCCTGATTCAGGGCAGGCCGGCGCCGGGGACGTCGACCTGGATGGCCTCGATGCGCCCCGCCCGGGCGGCACGGGCGGCGGTGGGCTCGCTGTCGAGGGCGGTGCAGACGTACAGGGTGCGCCGGTCGGGGCCGCCGAGCATGCAGGCGAAGGGTTGGCGCTCGTCGCTGGTGCGCACCTCGTCGAGCACCTCGCCGCCCTCGGCCACCCGCAGCACCTGGTGGCTGATGGGCGACGCCAGCCAGATGGCGCCCTCGGCGTCGAGGCAGATGCCGTCGGGGACCGCACCACGCACCCGGGCCCACTCGCGCCGGTCGTGCAGCGAGCCGTCGTCGGCGATGGTGAAGGCGGTCAGGTGGCCGGTGAAGGACTCGCCCACGACCAGCGTCCGGCCGTCGGGCGTGATGACGCAGCCGTTCGGGAAGAACAGCTCGTCGGCGACGACGCGGGCGTCGCCCTCCGGCGTCACCAGGACGAGCGTGGTGGTCCGCTGGTCGGCGTCGGGGTCGTGGAGGTCGAAGCCGAAGTTGCCCACGTAGGCGTTGCCGTGGGCGTCGACGACCATGTCGTTGCAGTGGAAGGGGGCCAGCTCGCTGAGGTCGGCCACCTCCTCGGTGGTGCCGTCGCGCACGGCCAGCAGCCGGCGGTCGGTCATCGACACGACCAGCATCGTGCCGTCGGGCCGCCACCCGAGGCCGGAGGGCTGGCCTGGGACCTCGGCCACGACCTCGGTCCCGCCGGTGGCGGGGTCGAAGGCGACGACGCGGTGGGCGTGCATGTCGGAGAACCACAGCCGGCCGTCGTGCCAGCGCGGGCCCTCGGGGAAGCAGAGATCGTCGACCACCGTCACGAGGGCTGTCACGGCGCGGAACCTAGCCCTCGCCGTCGGCCCACCGGACGAGCGCGCCGGCATCGGCGCCGAGCCGCCCGGCCTCGCCCAGCCCGATCCAGGTCACGCCGGTGCTCGGGACGCGCCCGAGCGGCTCCACCTCCCAGACGCCGGGCGCCACCTCGCGGACCGGTCGCACGGGCGCCCCGACCGCGCGGGCGGCGGCGGCCAGCAGGGCCTCGGTCCAGTCCACGTCGGCGTCCCCGGGCACCGGCAGGACGGGCAGCGTCCAGCCGGCGAGGCCGTTCGGCCGGGCCAGGACCCGGGCCCGGTCGGGTGCCGGCACGACGAGGCGCAGGAGCCGTCTGGTCACCGCCGGAGGCTAGGCACGAGGCCGGGGGCGGGTGGCGGGTGGGGGTGCAGAGAGATAACGTCCGTTACCAATTCCGCGATCCATCTTCCACAGGGGGAGCACACCAACGTGCAGGCCTACGACAAGATCTACATCGACGGCGCCTGGGTGTCGTCCACCGGTTCCGACACCCTCGAGGTGTTCGACTCGACCGACGGCTCGGTGATCGCCACGATCCCGAGCGGCACCGCCGAGGACCTCGACAAGGCCGCCCGGGCCGCCCGCGCCGCCTTCGACGGCTGGGCCGCCAAGTCCAACGAGGAGCGGGCCAAGTACTGCACCCGCATCGCCGAGGGCCTGGGCGCCCGCATGGACGAGATCGCCACCGTGGTCACCCGCGAGGCCGGCATGCCCAAGTGGCTCAGCCAGATCGTCCAGGCCGGCCTGCCGATCAACTCCTTCTCCCAGGCTGCCGCCATCGCCGAGAGCTACGAGTACGAGCAGACGGTGGGCAACAGCCTCGTCGTCAAGGAGCCCGTCGGCGTCGTCGGGTGCATCACGCCGTGGAACTACCCGCTCCACCAGATCGCCGCCAAGGTCGCCTACGCCATGGCCGCCGGCTGCACCGTCGTGCTGAAGCCGAGCGAGGTCGCCCCCATCGACGCCTACATCCTCACCGAGATCATCCACGAGATCGGCCTCCCCGCCGGCGTGTTCAACCTCGTGCCCGGCGTCGGCCAGATCGTGGGCGAGGCCATGTCCTCGCACCCCGAGATCGACATGGTGTCCTTCACCGGCTCCACCAACGCCGGCAAGAAGGTGGCCGCCAACGCCGCCTCCACCATCAAGCGGGTCGCCCTCGAGCTCGGCGGCAAGTCCGCCAACATCCTCCTCGACGACCTCGACGACGCCGGCTTCGAGGCCGCCGTCCGCGACGGCGTGGGCAAGTGCTACATCAACCAGGGCCAGACCTGCACCGCGCTCACCCGCATGCTCGTCCCCCGGGGCCGCCTGGCCGACGCCGAGCGCATCGCCGCCGAGACGGTCGAGACCATGTACCAGCCCACCGACCCCTTCGCCGAGGGCGCCATGCTCGGCCCGCTGTCGAGCCGCATGCAGGTCGAGCGCGTCACCGAGTACATCAAGAAGGGCATCGACGAGGGCGCCAAGCTGGTCACCGGCGGCCCCGAGAAGCCCGAGGGCGTCAACCCCGACGGCTACTTCGTGCGCCCGACGGTGTTCTCCGAGGTCACGAACGACATGACCATCGCCCAGGAGGAGATCTTCGGCCCGGTGCTGTCGATCCTGCCCTACGACACCGAGGAGGAGGCGATCGCCATCGCCAACGACTCCCCGTACGGCCTCTCCGGCGGCGTGCAGGGCGGCGACGTCGAGCGGGCCAAGGCCGTCGCTCGCAAGATCCGCACCGGCCAGATCGAGGTCAACCAGGGCTCGTTCAACCCGAACGCCCCCTTCGGTGGCTACAAGCAGTCCGGCTACGGCCGGGAGTACGGCACGCACGGCTTCGAGGAGTTCCTCGAGACCAAGAGCATGCAGCTCTAGCCCTTCCTGGCTGACGAACGCATCGGTGGCGGGCCCTCGGGCCCGCCACCGGCGCGTCCGGGGACGGGTGGCAGCCCGCTGCCGCCCATCGGCGGGCGCGGCGACCGATCACCCCGGCGGGCGAGCAGCACGGCGAACCCGAGCACGAGGATGCCGGCGACCATGATCAGCAGCGGGACCCTGCCCTCGCCGGGGAAGAAGCGGCCGACCGCCCACGGCACGTCCACCAGCAGGGCGAGCGCGCCGAGGGCCGAGTGGCGGAGCCGCCCGGTCACGGCCCCGAGGGCGAGCAGGCCCAGACCGGTGGCGATGCCCAGCACGGGCGCCAGACCGCCGGACTGCACACCCGTCAGTGCGGCGCCGCCGAGCATGGCGAGCCCGCCCACCACCTCGACCACCGGCCCCCGCTCCACCAGCCCGCGCACACCGAGGGCGAGCAGGCCGGCGCCGACGGCCCAGGTCACCAGCCCCGTGGCCACGCCCGCGCCCTCGGCGAAGTGGGCGAGCGTGCTCGGCAGGGCCTGGAGGAGGACGAGGATGCCGACGGCGCCGGCGACCCGGTGCTCGACCTGGGGCCGCAGCTGGGGCAGGGATGCGAGCCCGACCAGGCCGAGCCCCAGGGCCACCGACAGCACCAGCAGCGCCGGGCGCTCGACGGCCAGCAGCTGGGCGCCGACGGCCACGCCGAGGGCCCCGATCGCGGCGGACAGCGGCGGTGCGCTCGTGACCCTGCGGATCCCGAGCCGGAGGACGACGCCGCCGGTCAGGGCTGCTGCGAGGCCGGCGCCGAACGGCCAGTCGACGAGTGCGGCGGCGGCGCCGACCGCCGTGATCGCGCCGCCGAGGGCGGTGACCTGCTGCACGGGTCGCTCCCGGCCCCGCCACAGGAGGCCGCTCACGACGGCCACCGTGCCGGCCACGCCCAGGACCACCGGCTCGGGCGCGTCGGCGCCGAGCCCGTCGGCGGCGGCGATGCCGGCGAAGAGCCCGGCGGCCGCCGTCGCCGCCAGCCACAGCGCCCAGCGCAGGCGGTCCGACGCGGGGTCGCGCCCCTCCCGCACCAGCGACCCGCCGAGGACCCCGAGGATGGCGCCGGAGCCGCTGAGCCCCAGACGACCGGCGGTGCCCATGTCGGGCCAGAAGCGGGACACCACCAGCAGGAGCCCGACGGTCGCCAGCACGGCACCGAGGTAGCCGAGCGGCTCGGCCACGGCAGGCATGCGCCAGGGCCGGGCGCCGACGGATGGGTGCCGCACGTCAGGCGCGGCGTGCGATGTCGCCTCGTGGGCCTGGATCGCGGTGACCTGCTCGCCGGTCAGCAGGCCGGCGGCCACCCACTCCTCGAACCGGACGGCACCGGGGGGACCGGACAGCTCCGCGTGCCCGGCGGGCCGGCCGTGCCGGGTGAGCAGGTACATCGCGGCTGCGAGCAGGGCCAGGAGGCCGAGTGCGAACATGGCGCACCTCCGGGGTGTCGCCTCCGCTCGGCCGTGCGGTCGGGCGGTGGCCTGCCCTCATCGGACTCCCGAGGCGCCCACGTCGCCAGAGGCCGCGGTCACGACCTCAGAACGTCGGGTCGACCCGGCGGATGGCGTCGGCGGCGAGCTCGGTGGCCGCTTCCACCGTGCGACGGAAGCCGGGCACGTCGACTCCCTCGCTCGACAGCTGGCCGTCGAGGTAGCGCCGGTACACGCCCTGCACGATGCAGGCCGTCTTCCAGTTGGCCCAGGCGATGTAGTAGTCGATGCCCGACAGGTCGGCCCCCGTGGCTGCGCCGTAGGCCTCGACCAGCTCGGCCCGCTCCGGGAAGCCGAGAGCCATCGACGTGGCCGAGGTCGTGGCCACGTGCTCGTCGCCCGGGCGGGGCCACGTGGCCAGCACGTAGCCGAGGTCGGCGAGGGGGTCGCCGAGCGTGGCGATCTCCCAGTCGAGCACTGCGGCGATGCGGGCGTCGGCGTCGGTGATGGTGTTGCCGAGCCGGAAGTCGCCGTGCACGACCCGGGCCGGTCCCTGCTCGGGGATGTTGCCCTGCAGCCACTCGTGGACCCGGCCGAGGAGCGGGTCCTCGCCGGTGCGCGAGGCGTCGTACTGGCGCCACCACGTCTTGAGCTGGCGGGCGATGTAGTCCTCCTTGCGGGACAGGTCCCCCAGGCCGACCGCATCGGGGTCGACGGCGTGGAGGCGGGCCAGGACCTCGACGAAGTCCCGTCCGATGCGGCCCCGCTCGGCCTCGCCGAAGGCGGCCTCGGCGTCGGCGGCCGAGTGGAGCACGACGCCCTCGACGTGCTCCATCACGTAGAAGGGCGCCCCGATCACCGACGGGTCGGTGCAGGTGGCCAGCGCGCGGGGGACCGGGACGTCGGTGGGCCCGAGCGCCTCGATGAGGCGGTGCTCGCGGCCCATGTCGTGGGCGGTGGGCAGCAGCTCACCCTCCGGCGGGCGGCGCAGCACGACCCGGCGGCCCTCGGCGTCGTCGACGCGGTACGTCAGGTTGGAGTGGCCGCCGGCGAGGCGCACGAACCGCAGCGGACCCACGGTGCCGACGTGCTCGGCCAACCAGGTGGTCGCCGGCGCCAGGCGGATGCCGGCGGGCTCGGCGCCGGCGGTGGTGTCGGGCGGGCCATGGTGCTCGGTCACGGGCGAAACCTACTCATGGCCCGTGATTTCTGGCCGCCTGACGGGACCGGTGCGCGGGGCCGCCGGTACCGTCTCCTGTCGGCGCGGGCCCCGGGAGCACCGACAACGGCAGGAGTGGAGCGGATGGACGGGGAGCGCGCAGCGGACGTCACCGTGCGGGTCGGCGGTCAGGCCGTCCTGGAGGGCGTGATGATGCGGGCCGGGGACCGGGCCTGCGTGGCCGTCCGACGGCCCGACGGCACCATCGACACCCGCATGCTCGACGTGCCCGGCTGGGCCCGCAAGGCCGAGTCGATGCCCTTCGTGCGTGGCCTGGCCGGCCTCGGGGAGTCCCTGCTCGTCGGCGTCGAGGCCCTGCGCTGGTCCGAGGGGGCGGCCGGGTTCCGCCCGGCCGACAAGCGCCCGGCGCCGATGTGGTTCCTGCTGGCCATCTCGCTGGTCGCCGTCATCGTCCTCATCGTCGTGCTGCCCGCCGGACTCGCCGGCCTGGTCGCCGGCGGGACGGCCTGGTTCGGGGTCGTCGAAGCCGCAGCACGGATCACCGTCCTCGGGACCTACCTGGCACTGGTCGGGCGGCGCGAGGATGTGCGCCGCGTGTTCGAGTACCACGGTGCCGAGCACCTGGTCGTGGCCGGGTACGAGGCCCGCAAGCTCCTGCGGCCCGAGGTCCTGCGGGGCGGCTCGATCCGCCACCCTCGGTGCGGCACCAGCTTCCTGGTGATCGTGGCGGGCATCGCCGCCGTCGTGCACCCGTTCCTGCCGCACGGCCCGCTGCTGCTGCAGCTCGCCGGGCGCATCCTCGTGGTCCCGCTCATCGTCGCGGTGTCCTACGAGGTCCTGACCGCCCTGGGCCAGGTGGCCGTCCACCGCCCCGGCGGGCGGCTCGACCGGTTCCTGCTCTGGCCGCAGCGGTTCACCACCCGCCGACCCGATGACGCCCAGGTCGAGGTGGCCATCGCGGCCCTGCAGGGAGCACTCGGCCCGGTCGGCGTGGTGCCGACCGGGCCTGAGGTGCTCGCACGATCGCTGTCCTAGAAGATCAGGATCAGGATCAGGATGAGGAGGATGAGACCGCCGATTCCGATGTACATGTGATCGTCCTTTCGGTGGGGAGCTGCGTCGTGGGGACGGTCGGACCCGTACCCCTGGCAGGGAGACGGCAGAACGGACCACCCCCCAAACCACCCGTCTGGGCCATGCCCGCCCGTGTTCCGGAGCCACGGCGTCGCGGCATAGGGTCCGGCCCATGCCTGCCTCCACGTCTCCCGTCACCGTCGCCGTCACCGGTGCTGCCGGCCAGATCGGCTACTCGCTGCTGTTCCGCATCGCCAGCGGCGCCCTGCTCGGCCCCGACCAGCCCGTCCACCTGAAGCTGCTCGAGATCACCCCGGCCATGGGTGCGCTCGAGGGCGTGGTCATGGAGCTCGACGACTGCGCCTTCCCGCTGCTGTCGGGCATCGACATCACCGCCGACGCGCGGCAGGCCTTCGACGGCGCCAACGTGGCGCTGCTGGTCGGCGCCCGCCCGCGCACCGCCGGCATGGAGCGCGGCGACCTGCTCAGCGCCAACGGCGGCATCTTCAAGCCCCAGGGCGAGGCGCTCAACGCCGGGGCCGCCAGCGACATCAAGGTGCTCGTGGTCGGCAACCCGGCGAACACCAACGCCCTCATCGCCATGCACTCCGCCCCGGACATCCCGCGCGAGCGCTTCACCGCCATGACCCGCCTCGACCACAACCGGGCCATCGCCCAGCTGGCGAACCGAGTTTCCTCTTTGGGCGCAGGCACCTCGGTCAACGACATCACCAAGATGACGATCTGGGGGAACCACTCGGCCACCCAGTACCCCGACATCTTCCACGCCGAGGTCGCCGGCACGAACGGGTTCGAGGCCGCCGGCTCCGACCAGGCCTGGCTCGAGGGCGACTTCATTCCGACGGTGCAGAAGCGCGGCGCCGCCATCATCGACGCCCGCGGGTCCAGCTCGGCGGCCTCGGCGGCCAACGCCGCCATCGACCACGTCCACGACTGGGTGCTCGGCACCCCCGAGGGCGACTGGGTCTCGATGGCCGTGCCGTCCGACGGCTCCTACGGCGTGCCCGAGGGCATCATCTCCAGCTTCCCCTGCACGACGAAGGACGGGGCGTGGAGCATCGTCCAGGGCCTGGACATCGACGACTTCAGCCGGTCCCGCATCGACGCCTCCGCCCAGGAGCTCGTCGAGGAGATGGAGACCGTCAAGGGCCAGGGCCTCATCTGAGGATCTCGTTCCTGAGGGACAGCAGGAGTCCCTCAGGAACGAAGTCCGCCGCTCACTTGAGGAACTTGGACGTGGTGTTGTCGGCCAGCACCTTGCCGCCGGTCTGGCACGTCGGGCAGTAGTGCACCGTGTAGCGGGTGTAGGCGACCTCCCGGATGGCGTCCCCGCACACCGGGCAGGCCTCGCCGGTGCGGTGGTGCACCGAGCCGGGCCGGTCCTTGGACGACGACATGTCGTCCCGGGTCCGCTCGTAGGCCAGGCCCTCCTCGACCGCGCCGGCGATGGCGGCCACCAGGGCGGCGGCGTCGTCCGGGCCCAGCTTGGCGGTCATGGCGAAGGGCGACAGCTTCGCCCGGTGCAGCACCTCGTTGGCGAGGCGGCGGCCGATCCCTGCGATGCGGCGCTGGTCGCGCAGGAACCCGTGCACGCGGGTGTTCTCGGCGTGCAGCAGCTCGAGCAGCGTGCCGGCGTCGACGTCGGTGGCCTCCGGTCCGAGGTGGTCGAGCGGTTCGTGGTCGTCGGGGTCGCCGTCGACCACCCACACGCCCGCCTTGCGCTCGGTGCCCGCCTCCGACAGCAGCAGGGCACGCCCGTCGGCGAAGACCCAGCGGGCCTGGCCGCCCTTGGGCTTGGCGGCCTGCTTGGGGTCGGGGCGCAGCCGCCCGCCCTGCATGAGGTGCACGACGTGGGTCGCCGACGGGAACCGCAGCAGCAGGAGCTTGCCCCGGCGCCCGACCGACTCCAGCGCCTCACCGTGGGTCACGACCGGGTCGGGGGCGAAGGTCTTGAGCGCCGTGAAGGCCAGCGGGCGGAACTGCTCGAGGACGGCGCCGCCGAACTCGTCCGTCAGCCGCTCGGCGTGGGCCTGGACCTCGGGCAGCTCGGGCACGTCAGGAGAACGCCGTCTCGGTCTTGACCCGGGCGAACAGGTCGCCGAGCGCCTCGAGGGCGGCCCGGTGGTCGAGCAGGGCCCGCACGTCGCCCCCGAGCACCAGGTCGCCGGCGATGAACGCGTCGAGGGCGGGGCGTCGGCCGGCGGCGATGGCCTCGGCCGTCTCCCGGTCGCTGGTGAGGCGCACGTCGGGCTCGCCGTCGCCGTCCACGACGACCGAGCAGGCGCCGTGGTCCACGACGAGGCGCCAGCGGGGTCCGTCGAGGACGACCTGCTCGATGGTCACGGCGACGTCGGCGAGCGGGTCCGGGTCCGGGACGGGCCGGTGGCGCGCCGCCTCGCCCATGGCGACCAGCCACTCGTCGGAGAGGAACTGCACGGCGTGCATCGTGGCACGCGACGATGGCCGGGTGGCCCCCCGCCCCGCAGACGAGCACCCCCACGAGCCGGACGGCGAGGGGTGGAGCGAGACGTGGTCGTTCGACCTCGCCTCCGCCGACGGCGAGCTCGGTGGGTGGGTCGCCTTCACGAGGCACCACGGCCACGCCTGGTACCAGGCGATGCTCACCGGTCCCCACCGCCAGCTCCTCGCCGTGCTGGACCACCACGTGCCCTTCCGCAGCAACCCGCTGGAGGTGCGCACCACCGGCCTGTGGGCCGACCACGTGTGCGAGGAGCCCTACGAGCACTGGACCCTCGGCCTCGAGACCTTCGCCCTCGGCGTGGACGACCCCCTCGAGCTGCACGGCCGGCAGCACGGCGACTCCGTCGCCCTCGGCTTCGACCTGGAGTGGGAGGCCGACGGGCCCGTCCTCGACGTCGCCCAGCCCGCCGGCACCGGCTACGAGGTCGGGTGCCGGGTGCACGGCGAGGTCCTCGTGGGCCGGGACGTGATCGACTTCGAGGGCGTCGGCTCGCGCTCGCACCGCTGGGGCCACCTCGAGTGGGGCGACGACGACGGGTGGCACCTCACCGGCGTCGTGGAGGGGCCGACCCGCTGGTCGGTCGACCACCGCGACGGCGTGACGGTGGCGGTGCGCGTCGACGGCGAGGGCTCCGTGCACGTCGTCGAGGCGGACGGTCACGTGGACGTCGACGGCGACGGGCTGCCGACGGGGGCGGTCGTCCGGCTGGGCGACGCCGGGCTCCGGGCGGAGGTGCTGGCGGTCAGCCCGGTGCCGATCGACGTGGTCGGGCGCCGGGTGCACCGACCGCGCGCCCTGGTCCGCCTGCGGACCCACGACCACTGGGTCGGCGTCGGGTGGCTCGAGGTGCGGGGTCCCGAGCGGCAGCGGCTGACCGCCGGCTGAGGCGTCTCTGCGCCCGACGCCACGCCGGCGTGACGCCACCGCCCGACAGCGTCAGGTGGCGGGACGCAGCGCCAGGTCGAAGGCGTGGGCGACGCGGTCGGCCCAGACGGCGTAGCCGGCCCCGGATGGGTGGTACCGGTCGCCGGAGAGGAAGTGGGCCCGGTGGCGCCGCTCGATCCACGCCGGGCGCTGCCAGACGTTGGCGTAGTGGATGCGCTCGCTGCGACGAGCGGCGTCCTGCAGCACCTTGTCGAGCCAGCGGCCTCGGACCGACGCCAGCGCCCGGAGCGGGTGGGGGAGTCGGATGGCGTCGGCGAGGCCGGGGATCGACACCACGATGAGCGGCGCCCCGTCGATGGAGGCGGCGATGGTCTCGATGTTGCGGCGGAAGCGGCGGCGGCTGGTGAAGGCGGCGATGTCGTTGGCGCCCACCGTGACCCCGACGGCGTCGATGCGCTGACCGATCTGACCCAACCCGTGGAGGAGCTGGCGCAGCGCCGGGAGCTGGTGCTCCACGACGTCGACGCTGGTGGCTCCCGGCGTGGCGTACACGTGGAGGCGGGTGCGCCGGTCGCTGTGGGAGGCCACGAGGTGGGGCAGGGTCACGTCGGGGGCGATGGCGCCGAGGCCCGCCGCCAGGCTGTCGCCCAGCCACACCACCCGGTGGGCCGAGGGGTGGGCGGGCCCGACGTCGCCGTCGAGCCAGTGCACCGGGTACGAGGCGGCACCGCCGATGCCGGCCAGGCGGGCCTGGACGAAGGCGAGCACGCCCACGCCGCCGAGCGCGCCCGTGCCCGCGGCCGCGACGGCGGCGACGTGCTTCAGGCGGGTGATCGGGTGGCGTGGCATCGGTCCTGGACCGAGGCTACGGGCGGTTCGCCGGCTAGCGACGCTGCCCGGCGAGCTTGCGGTTGCGCATCTGGGCCCGGACGTAGTCGCGGTTCATGTACGCGATGTAGTCGAGCGGGATCTCCTTGGGGCACGCCGCGGTGCACTCGCCGTGGTTCGTGCACGAGCCGAAGTACTGCTCCATGGTGTCGACCATGTCCAGCACCCGGGTGTCGCGCTCGGCCTGGCCCTGGGGCAGCAGGTTGAGGTGCTCGACCTTGGCGGCAGTGAAGAGCTGGGCGGCGGAGTTCGGGCAGGCCGCGACGCAGGCGCCGCAGCCGATGCAGGCGGCGGCGTCGAAGGCGGCGTCGGCCGCCTCCTTCGGGACCGGGATCAGGTTGGCGTCGGGGGCCGAGCCGGTGGGCGCGGTGATGTAGCCACCGGACTCCACGATGCGGTCGAAGGCCGAGCGGTCGACCACGAGATCCTTGACGACCGGGAAGGCGGCGGCGCGCCACGGCTCGATGTCGATGGTGGCCCCGTCGGCGAACTTGCGCATGTGGAGCTGGCAGGTGGCCGTGCCCATCTGGGGGCCGTGGGCCTGGCCGTCGATCATGAGGCCGCACGAGCCGCAGATGCCCTCGCGGCAGTCGTGCTCGAACTCCACCGGCTCCTCGCCCTGGGAGATGAGCTGCTCGTTCAGCATGTCGAGCATCTCGAGGAACGAGATGTCGTCGGAGACGTCGTCGAGCGTGTAGGCGCGCATCTCGCCCTTCGCCTGCGTGCTGCTCTGGCGCCAGATGTTGAGGGTGAGCTTCATGGGATCCTCTACTTGTACGAGCGCTGGGTGAGCGCCACGTTCTCGAACTCGAGCGGCTCCTCGTGGCGGATGGAGGTGGCCGGGTCGCCCGTCCACTCCCACGCCGACACGAAGGAGAAGTTCTCGTCGTCGCGGAGGGCCTCGCCCTCCTCGGTCTGGGATTCCTCGCGGAAGTGGCCGCCGCAGGACTCGCTGCGGTCCAGGGCGTCCTTGCACATCAGCTCGCCGAGCTCGAGGAAGTCGGCCACGCGGCCGGCCTTCTCCAGGCTCTGGTTCAGGCTCTCGCCCGAGCCGAGCACGCGCACGTCCTTGTAGAACTCCTCGCGCAGCGCCGGGATCTCCGAGAGGGCCTTCTGCAGGCCGGTCTCGTTGCGGGCCATGCCGCAGTAGTCCCACATGATCTTGCCGAGCTCCTTGTGGAACCAGTCCGGGGACTTGGTGCCACCGATCGACAGGAACTGCTTCACCCGGTCGGCCACGTCGGTCTCGGCCTGCACGAAGGCGGGGTCGTCGGTCGGGACGGCCGACTCGCCGAGCAGGCCGGACAGGTAGTTGGCGAGGGTGTAGGAGATGACGAAGTAGCCGTCGGCCAGACCCTGCATGAGCGCCGAGGCGCCGAGGCGGTTGGCGCCGTGGTCGGAGAAGTTGGCCTCGCCCAGCACGAACAGGCCGGGCACGTTCGACATCAGGTGGTAGTCCACCCAGAGGCCGCCCATCGTGTAGTGGACGGCCGGGTAGATGCGCATCGGCTCCTCGTACGGGTTCTCGTCCGTGATGCGCTCGTACATGTCGAACAGGTTCCCGTAGCGCTCCCGGATCGCGTCCTCGCCGAGGCGGTCGATCGAGTCGGCGAAGTCCAGGTACACGCCGTTCTTGCGGGGACCGACGCCCTTGCCCTCGTCGACCGCGGTCTTGGCGTTGCGGGAGGCGACGTCGCGGGGGACCAGGTTGCCGAAGCTCGGGTACTTGCGCTCGAGGAAGTAGTCGCGGTCGGCGTCGGGGATCTGCGAGGCCGGACGGGTCTCGTCGGGGTTCTTGGGCACCCAGACGCGACCGTCGTTGCGCAGCGACTCGGACATGAGCGTGAGCTTGGACTGGTACTCCTCCGACGGCGGGATGCACGTCGGGTGGATCTGGGTGAAGCAGGGGTTGGCGAACGCCGCGCCCTTCTTGTGCGCCCGCCACGCCGCGGTGGCGTTGGAGTACTTGGCGTTGGTGGAGAGGTAGAAGACGTTGCCGTAGCCGCCGGTGCACAGCAGCACGGCGTGGGCCGAGTGGCGCTGCACCTCGCCGGTGCGCAGGTCGCGGGTGACCACGCCCCGGGCGACGCCGTCCTTCACCACGAGGTCGAGGACCTCGGTCTTGGTGATGAGCTCGACGCTGCCGGCCCGGACCTCCTTCATCAGCGCCTGGTAGGCGCCGAGCAGGAGCTGCTGGCCGGTCTGGCCCCGGGCGTAGAAGGTGCGGGACACCTGGGCGCCGCCGAAGGAGCGGTTGTCGAGCATGCCGCCGTACTCTCGGGCGAAGGGCACGCCCTGGCCCACGCACTGGTCGATGATGTCGACGGACACCTCGGCCAGGCGGTGGACGTTGGCCTCGCGGGAGCGGTAGTCGCCCCCCTTCACCGTGTCGTAGAAGAGGCGGTAGACGGAGTCGCCGTCGTTCTTGTAGTTCTTGGCCGCGTTGATGCCGCCCTGGGCGGCGATCGAGTGCGCCCGGCGGGGCGAGTCGTGGTAGGTGATCGCCTTCACCTTGTAGCCCTGCTCGCCGAGGGTGGCCGCCGCAGCCGCGCCGGCCAGGCCGGTGCCCACGACGATGACCTCGAACTTGCGCCGGTTGTTCGGCGCCACGAGCTTCATGTCGAACTTGTGCTGCGTCCACTTGTCGCCGATGTCCCCTGCGGGGACCGCGGAGTCCAGGTTGCCGATCACGACGTCGCCTCCTCGAAGCGGAGCTCTTCGTTGGCCTCGTAGGCCTTGATGATCTTGAGCCGCTCACCGTCGGAGAGCTCGTCGTACTGCTCGATGCTGAGGCGACCGTCCTCGATGGCCTCGGCGAACACGGTCTCGCAGGTCACGATCCGGTCGCCCTCCTCGTAGCAGACGTCGTCGGAGGCGGCGCCCGAGACGACGGCGAGCGGGAAGCTCAGGTTGCCGAGGGTGACCAGGCCGGCGAAGCCGAGGGCGAAGCTGCGGCGCCAGCTGTTGTACCGCGGGTTGTTGAGCCCGAGGCTCTGGAAGAGGCTCCAGGAGCCGTGGTACAGGTGCACGCCGAGGGCGATGGTGGCCAGCACGTAGATGGCGGCGGGCACGGCGTTGGTGAGGCTGGCCTGGACGTTGCGGTACACGTCGCCGCGCACGAAGTCCGGGTTCACGAAGCCCCAGGTGAAGTCGGCCAGGTGCCAGATGAGGTAGGCGAGGATGACGATGCCGGTGAAGCGCATCGACCGGCTGGCCGTGTTGGCCGCCTGGTAGTCGCGCTTGGTCTGGTAGCCGCCGGCGTTGGCCCGGCGGTTCATCAGCGTGAGGCTGGCGGCCGCGTGGATGTGGAAGACGAAGGCCAGGATCAGGCCGGTGCGGATGATCCACAGCGTGAGCGTGCGGGGCAGCAGCGGGTACAGGAGCTCGCGCAGGAACTCGCCGTAGACGTTCAGGGCGTGGGCGCCCTGGTACATCTTGAGGTTGCCGACCATGTGGCCGAAGACGAAGCCCATGAGCATGATGCCGGTGACGGCCATGACCCACTTCTTGCCGACGCCGGACCGGTAGAACGCCACCGGCCACGGGGCGGGACGTCGCGGCCGGTTCACGGGCTTCACGCCAGCGGCCGCACCCCCTGATGAGGCTGACTGCTCCATGGTCTGCATGGATTCGCACGGTACCCGTCCCCCCATTCCTGGGGGCAATCACCCCGGGCCCCGGGATCTCAGGTCGCGATGGTGCTCCGGTACTCGTTGGTCGGGTGGTCGTCGCCGACCTCGCCGCGCAGCTCCAGCACCAGCTCGCCGGGGGCCTCCGGGACCTCCAGCTGCACGGTGCCGACGAGCACGCAGGAGTCGGCCGGGACCTCGCCGGCGAAGGCCCAGCGATGGGCGCCGCCGTCCCAGCGGGCCTCGACCTCGACGGTGCCGGTGAGGTCGGTGCGCCGGTCGGACACGACGTGGACGTCGAGCGCCAGCGCCTGTCCGGGGGCGACGCTGGCCGGGAGCCGGTCGGCCACGACGATGACCGGTCGGCAGGCGGCGACCAGGGCGGCGTGCGCGGCCTTCGGCACGCGCTCGTGGTCGAGCACGGACCAGGTGATGCCGGGGTGGGCGTCGTTGAGGGCGAACTGGCAGAAGCCGCCGGTGGGGCGGTACTTGAGCCGACGCAGCGCCTCGACGTGGTGGCGCACGAGGGTGGCCTGGTACGCCTGCGTGGCGGCCTTCCACGACTCGTAGCTGTGCCCGTCCCGTGGCACGTGCCTGTCGAGCAGCGCCAGCTGCAGGTTGTGGGTGCCGGCGAGGCGGTCCCAGTCGAGGTCGGGCCAGGCGTCGGCACCGACGAAGTCGTCGGTCTCCGGGACGGCCTGGGCGCCGAACTCGGTGGGGAAGCGGACCTGGCTCGGCAGGGCACGGGCGAAGCCGGGCAGATCCCGCTCGTCGCCCCAGTACCACCCGAAGTAGAGGTGGCTGTCGGTGCCCTCGAGCCTCGGGAACCGGGGCAGGACCCCGGAGTGCTTGATGACGGGCCGGGTCCCGTCGGCCGCCTCGATGGCCCGCTTCACGGTCCGGTCCAGCACCGTCTTGTTCCAGGTCGGGACCTGCTGGGAGGCCAGCGCGCGGAGCCCCAGGGTGGCCAGGCGGTGCGGCTCGGCGAAGGCCTCGGGTGAGATGTCGAGCCCCATGGGCTCGTTGTGGCCGCACCACACGGCGACGGAGGGGTGGTGGGCGAGCATGGCCACCATCTCGCCGGCCTGGCGCTGGGCCTGGCGCCGGATCGAGCGTGCGTAGCCCCACTGCAGGGGGAAGTCCTGCCACAGCAGCATCCCCGCCCGGTCGGCGGCGTCGTAGGTCTCGGGCCGCCCCACGTGGGCGTGCACCCGCAGCAGGTCGAGGCCGGCATCCTTGGCCAGCTCGACGTCATGGGCGAGCTCGGCCGGCGTCGCCTCGCCCAGCGCCATCCGGGTCGGGGCCAGGTTGGCGCCCTTGCAGAAGAGGCGCTCGCCGTTGACCGACAGCACCCACCTCCGCATCGACACCTGGCGGAGCCCGGTGCGGAAGCGGCGGCGGTCGGAGACCCGGCTCCCGGCCGCGTCGCGCACGCGGACCTCCACCAAGGCCTGCTCCAGGTGGGCCTCCCCGAGGGCGTGGGGCCACCACAGGCGCGGGCGGTCGACGGTGACGGTCCACTCGACGGTGTTGGCGCCGGCGGCCAGCGCCCGGTCGGTGCCGTGGTCCACGGCCCCGACGGTCGTGCGCAGGTGCACGTCGGTGGCCTCGAGGGCATCGAGGTCGGCCGTCAGGTTGAGCACCGCGCGGGCCTCGCTCGCCTCGACGCAGCGGGTGACGAGGTGGCGGATGCGGACCGGCCCGGACTCCTCGAGGTGCACCGGGCGCCAGATGCCGCCTGGGTTCCAGCCCGGGTCCATGCAGTCCCAGTGCTGGAAGACGCCGGTGATGTTGCGCTTGTGGGTCCGGTTCGCCTGCGGGGCGCAGCCCACCTCGACGGCGAGGACGTGCTCGCTGCGGGCCCGCAGCTGCTCGCTCACCTCGAACTCGTGGGCGAAGAAGTAGCCCTCGGTGGCGCCGAGGTAGGTGCCGTCCAGCCACACGTCGCCCTCGTAGAAGACGCCGTCGAAGCGCAGCCACCAGCGCTGGCCGCCGGCACCCGGCGCCTGCTCGAAGCGGGCCCGGTGCAGCAGGGGGCCGTCGTGGTCGGCGAATGCGGGGGTGGAGCGCCAGTGCCCCGGCACGTCGATGGGCTCCCAGGCGGCGTCGTCCAGGTCGGCGTCGGCGAAGGTGCGGCGCAGGTCTTCGTCGGCCGGCGCAGCGAGCCAGCGGTGGGGGAGTGCCATGGTCCGGCGAGCCTACGACCGAGGTCGAGGCCACCCGGACGACGGATAGGTTGGCCCCATGGCAGCACCGTCCAGCCTCCCGTCCACCCTCGGCGCGCTCCGGGAGTCCGGCTGGGAGTCCCGGCCGGTGAAGGAGGAGGTCCGGCGCAACGCGGTGGCCAAGATCCGCGCCGGCGAGCCCCTCTTCGAGGGCGTGCTCGGCTACGAGCAGACGGTGATGCCCCAGCTGGAGAACGCCCTCCTGGCCGGCCACGACGTCGTCTTCCTCGGCGAGCGCGGCCAGGCCAAGACCCGCATGATCCGCTCGCTCACCCGCCTGCTCGACGAGTGGATGCCGGTGGTCAAGGGCTCTGAGATCAACGACGACCCCTACAACCCCGTGTCGCGCTACGCCCGCGACCTGGTGGGCGAGATGGGCGAGGACACCGAGATCGACTGGGTCCACCGCGACGAGCGCTTCGGCGAGAAGCTGGCCACGCCGGACACCTCCATCGCCGACCTCATCGGCGAGGTCGACCCCATCAAGGTGGCCGAGGGCCGCTACCTCTCCGACGAGCTGACCCTGCACTACGGCCTCGTGCCCCGCACCAACCGCGGCATCTTCGCCATCAACGAGCTGCCCGACCTGTCGGAGCGCATCCAGGTGGGCCTGCTCAACGTGCTCGAGGAGCGCGACGTGCAGATCCGGGGCTACAAGGTCCGCCTGCCCCTCGACGTGATGCTGGTCGCCTCGGCCAACCCCGAGGACTACACCAACCGCGGCCGCATCATCACCCCGCTCAAGGACCGCTTCGGCAGCCAGATCCGCACCCACTACCCGCTGGACGTCGAGACCGAGATGGTCATCGCCGCCCAGGAGGCCCGGCCGCTGCAAGCCGACGGCATCCACGCCGTGATGCCCGAGTACATGAGCCAGATCGTGGCCACGCTGTCGCACCTGGCCCGCCAGTCGCCGCACGTGAACCAGCGCTCCGGCGTGTCGGTGCGCCTCACCGTGTCCAACCACGAGGTCCTCATCGCCAACGCCGCCCGCCGCGCCCTGCGCCACGGCGAGGACGTCGTGGTGCCCCGGGTGTCCGACCTCGACGCCCTCGCCGCCTCGACGATGGGCAAGATCGAGATCGAGTCCCTGGACGACGGCCGCGACGAGGCCATCGCCGAGCACCTCGTGAAGTCGGCCGTGCTCACCGTGTTCCGCGAGCGCACCGACGCCGCCATGCTGCGCGACGTCATCGACGCGTTCGAGGAGGGCCGGGTGGTCGACGCCGGCGACGACATCTCCTCGGCCGACCTCGCCGCCCTGGCCCACGAGATGCCGGGCCTCAAGGCCCAGGTCGTCGGCCTCACCGACGGGGACGAGTCCGCCGCCGCCATGGCGGCAGCCGTGGAGTTCCTGCTCGAGGGCCTGCACCTCGGCAAGCGGCTCAACAAGGAGCACGTCGGTGCCCGGTCGTCGTACCGGGCCCGCTCGTAGCGCGGGGCGCTACCTCTCCATCTGCTCCTCGGCCTGCTCGCGCAGGGTGGCGAGGGTCTTGCGCAGCAGCCGCGACAGGTAGGACTGCGACACGCCGAGCTCGTCGGCGATCTCCTGCTGGCTGCGGCGGTGGACGAAGCGCATCTCGATGATCGTGCGGTCGCGCTCGTCGAGGCCCTGGAGCAGCGCCTCGACGTCGATGCGGGTCTCGACCTGGCCCATGTCGCCGTCGCTGCCGGCGATCATGGCGCCCTTGGTGGTGCTGCCGTCGCCGATGGGGGCGTCCAGGCTGTCGGCCCGGTAGGACGCGCCGGCCGAGAGGGCCTCGAGGACGCGGTCGGTGGATTCGTCCAACCGGTCGGCCAGCTCCTGGACGCGCGGGGCGCGACCCAGCTCCTGGGTGAGCTCGGGCTCGAGGCGGCGGGCCTGCACGGCCAGCTCCTGGAGGCTCCGCGGCGGGCGCACCGACCAGCCCTTGTCGCGCAGGAGGCGCTTGAGCTCGCCCTCGATGGTGCGGTTGGCGAAGGTCTTGAACGTCACGCCGACCTCGGGGTCGAAGCGCTCGACCGCCTTGATCAGGGCCATGAGCGCCTGCTGGCGGACGTCGTCGGCCTCCATGTGCCCCTTGCCGTAGCGGGACACGTAGTACTCGACCAGCTCGAGGTTGTCCTCGACCAGCCGGTTGCGGAGGCGGCGGGACCGCGACGTCTGGTACTCGACGAAGCGGTCCTGGGTGTCAGCGGCCACCGTCGACGCCAGCCGTGGACCGCGCCGCCCGCAGCTCGAGGTGGACGGTGTCGCCCTCGAGGCGGAGCGCGTGGTGGCTGGAGCCGGCCCGGAGCAGCTGCTCGGCGATGGGGTCCAGCATGGGCTCGTCGGTCACCGGCGCGCACAGCCCGTCGAGCTCGATGCCGCCCTCCGTCGTGGTGATGTTGATGGTGAGCTCCGCGGTGTCCGTGGCGTCGGCCATGGCGAGGGCGCAGAGCTCGTCGACGGCGACCCGCAGGGACTCGATGGCCTCGACGTCGAAGGCGCAGTCATCGGCGATGGTGGCCGCCATGATCCGCACGTGGCGGAGGTACGCGGTGGTGGCCGGGACGGTCAGCTTGGCGGTCGCGCGGCTGGGTAGGTCGGGCATGGTCGTTCCGTTCTACAGTGCTGAGGGCTCGGGTACGAGGCCCGTTGATCGAGATGTCCTTGCAACCTTCCACTCGCCGCTTCTCCGCACGACCCGTGTCGTCGCTCGCCGCTCTCGCCGGCGTGCGTGAGTCGTTCGTCGAGTGGTTGTCGGGCGTGACGACGTCGGAGGACCGCATCGAGGACCTCTCGGTCGTCATCAGCGAGCTCGGCGCCAACGCCGTGCGGGGCACGCCCGAGGGCGCCGACCCGGCGACCGTGAGCGCCTGGGTCGACGACGACCGCATCGTGCTCGAGGTCGCCAACCGGGTCGAGGACCTCACGGTGCCCGACGCCGACTGGGACTTCGACGATCCGCTGCGGACCGGCGGCCGGGGCCTGCTGCTGGTGTCGGCGTTCATGGACGACGTGAACGTCGAGGTGGAGGGCGACGTGCTCGTCATCCGCTGCACCGCCCTCGTCTGATCGCCCGCGGTGGCGGGCGCTGCTGCGCCCGCCGGCATCAGTGCTCGATGGTGACGTGGTCCGAGAGGCCGGTCACCGACAGGAGCTTCTCGAGGCCCTTGGACGGGTTGCGCAGCACGAGCCCGCCTCCGGCGGTCATGAGGCGGCGGTGGGTGTCGGCGATGACGCGCAGGCCGGCCGAGTCCACGAAGCTCACGTCGCCGACGTCGAGGACGGCCGTGCTGGCGCCCTCGTCGAGGGTGGCGTCGATGCGCTCCTGGAGGTAGGGCGAGGTGTGGGGATCGAGATCGCCGTTCAGCACGAACGTGGTGCGATCGCCCTCCTCGACGGTCACCTGGAGGCGGTCCTGCGGGGTGGGTGTGGGTTCGGTCATCGGTGCTCCACGGGTCTCGCGTGCGGGGTGGGTGGGGTTCGGCGGTGGACGGGCGCGAAGGGGGCGCCGGTCGTGGCGACCACCGGCGTGAACCTACTCGGCGCACCGGAGGTGGGCGGAGCGTCAGTGGCGGGGACGGAGGATGCCCTTGACCTTGTCGGCGATCCGGTCGATGTTCGGCCGCACCGGCTGGTCGGTGGTGCCGCCGTCGCCGCGGTGCCCGCCGTCCCGGACGTCGTGGGCGGTCTGTCGCCCGCTCGGGTCGGATCGTCGTTCGTCGTCAGCAACAGCCATGGTCCTCTCCCTGCGTGGAGGGCGCCGATGGTCCGGGGCGCCCGTGCGGGCGCATCCATCCCCAGCGGGGTGCGGGTGCAGAACCGGGGGTCCCGACATCTTCCGGCACCGGTCGCGGCCGCCGGCGTCGAGAAAGTGCCGGTGTTCTAGGCGGTTCCCGCCAGGGGTACCGATCGGAGCACACCACGGGCATGCAACGGGCAGCCCCGAAAAGGAGTGATTCCCCATGGCCACCGGCACTTCCATCTTCCTCATCGCACTCGGCGCGATCCTCACCTTCGCCGTCGACGTCTCGGTCTCGGGGCTCGACCTCGCCACCGTGGGCGTGATCCTCATGATCGCCGGTGTCATCGGCGTCATCGTGTCCCTGATCTGGATCGACCGGGCCACGGCTCCCCGCACCGACCGCACCGTCGTCGAAGAGCGCCACGAGCGCATCTGACCCCGGGCGCCCCTCCCGGGCGCACGCCGGCCCCGGCCGACGCACCACCACTCCGACGCACGAGGCAGCGCCCCAGGGCGCTGCCTCGTTGCGCGTCTGCAGGCCGCTGCGCCCCGGGCCGCCGCTACGGTGCGGGCATGGCTCGCCCCTCGTTCCGCTACTCGCGCTGGGACGGCACGCAGGTGGGCTTCGACGTCGACGCCGATGCCATCTTCGACGAGATCACCGACGACCTCCTGTACCACGGAGACCTGAACGCGGCGCTGCGTCGGCTCATGCAGCAGGGCTTCGAGGACGACCAGGGCAACGACGTCCAGGGCCTGCGCGAGCTCATGCAGCGCCTGCGCGACGCCCGTCGGGAGCGCCTCGAGAACACCAACCTCGGCGGTGTCTACGACGAGATCGCCGACGCCCTCCGCGAGGTCGTCGACCAGGAGCGGGCTGCGCTCGACCGGCGACTGGACGAGGCCCGCGAGGGGGGCGACGCCCGCCAGCAGGAGCTGGCCGAGGCCACGACGGCCGAGAAGCACATGCACCTCGACATGCTCCCGCCGGACCTCGCCGGCCAGGTGCAGAGCCTGTCGCAGTACGACTTCGAGTCGGGCGAGGCCCAGCAGCGCTTCGACGAGCTCATGGACCAGCTCCGCCAGCAGCTGGCCCAGCAGTACTTCGACCAGATGGCCGGGGCCATGTCCAACCCCGACCCCGCCGCCATGCAGCGCACCAAGGACATGATGGCGGCGCTCAACCAGCTGCTCGAGGCCCACCAGCGCGGCGAGGACACCGACCAGCAGTTCCGCGAGTTCATGGACGAGTACGGGGAGTTCTTCCCCGAGGACCCCAAGGACGTCGAGGAGCTGCTGCGCGCCATGGCCGAGCGCATGGCCCAGATGCAGGCGATGCTCAACTCGATGACGCCCGAGCAGCGGGCCCAGCTCCAGGGCCTGGCCGAGCAGCTGCTCGAGGACATGGATCTGAACTTCCTCGCCAGCCAGCTGGGCCAGAACCTGCAGCAGATGTTCCCGCAGCTCGACTGGAACCGGTCCTACGACTTCTCCGGCGACAACCCCATGGGGTTCGCCGAGGCGGCCCAGATGATGGCCGAGCTCGGCGACCTCGACCAGCTGGAGAACCTGCTGCAGTCGGCCACCCAGCCCGGCGCCCTGGCCGAGGCCGATCTCGACCGGGCGCGCGAGCTGCTCGGCGACGACGCGGCCCGCTCCCTGGAGCAGCTCTCGAAGCTGGCCAAGCAGCTGGAGGAGGCCGGCCTCATCCAGAACAAGGACGGTCGCCTGGAGCTCACGCCGCGAGGCCTGCGGCGCATCGGCGACAACGCCCTCGACGACCTGTTCTCCAAGCTGGCCAAGGACAAGCTGGGGCGCCACGAGCTGTCCTCGTCGGGCATCGGGCACGAGCGCACCTACGAGACCAAGGCCTACGAGTGGGGCGACCCCTTCAACCTCCACATCGGCAAGACGGTGCGCAACGCCGTGAGCCGGTCCGGCTCCGGCACCCCCGTGCAGCTCACCCCCGAGGACTTCGAGATCGAGCGCACCGAGACCGTCGTGCGCTCGGCCACCGTGCTGATGCTCGACCTGTCGCTGTCGATGCCGATGCGCGACAACTTCCTGCCGGCCAAGAAGGTGGCGATGGCGCTGCACGCCCTCATCTCCGGCCAGTACCCGCAGGACTACCTCGGGCTGGTGGGGTTCTCGAAGGTCGCCCACGTGCTGACGCCCCAGCAGCTGCCCGAGGTGAGCTGGGACTACGACTACGGCACCAACATGCAGCACGGACTCCAGCTGGCCCGCCAGCTGCTGGCCCGCCAGAGCGGCACCAAGCAGATCATCATGATCACCGACGGCGAGCCGACGGCCCACTTCGAGCCCGGCATGTCCCAGCCGTACTTCAACTACCCCCCGGTGCAGGAGACCATCGACGCCACGGTGCGCGAGGTCATCCGCTGCACCAAGGACGACATCCGCATCAACACCTTCATGCTGGACGCCACGCAGTACCTGAAGACCTTCATCGAGCGGATCTCCCGCATGAACGGCGGGCGGGCCTTCTTCACCACGCCCGAGACGCTCGGCGACTACGTGCTCGTCGACTTCGTCGAGCACAAGCGGGCCCTGCGCACCAACGCCCGCCGCTGAGGAGCCGAGGCGGGCCTCACGGCCGGATGCGCAGCACCTCGGCCGCCCAGCACACCTTGTGGCACAGGTTGGCGAAGGCGGCCACCGCCGAGCCGGAGGCCTCGCTGCGGCGCTGCTCGAGCTCGGCCACGAGCGCGTCGGCCAGCTCGAGGACCACGGCGTTCACCCCGTCGTCGGGGATCGGCGCCGCGTCGGGCGGACGGGAGCCGGTGCGAGACGTGGCGGCGTAGGCCTCGACGACGTCGGCGAGCAGGGCGATCGAACGGAAGTCCTGGCCCACCAGCCAGGTCGACGCGCCGGCCTGGCGGGCGGCGTGGGCCTCGCGGAGCGCCACCTCGTGGCTCAGGTGGTACAGGTCGCGGCGCGACCGCCGCAGCTCGTGGTGCTCCCAGTCCTGGATCACGGCGCATGGCTACCAGGTGGCCGCCGCGGCGAGGGTGCTTGACACGGCCGGATGCCCGCGAGAGGGGGACGCGGACGGGGCGGGGAGGGGGGACATGAGGATCGGTTGGCCGGGAATCCCAGGTCTCCCTTGCATCTGGCCGCGATCTCGGCGATGATCACACTGTTGTAATTACACGTCTGGTATGGCGACGCCCGAGGGGGAGACTCCGGGTGGCGCCGCCAGCTGAGTGAACGAGAGGTCCTGGCATATGAGCGTCCCCGTGGACATCGGTGGCCAGTCCGAAGCCCGAGTGTGGCAGGAGTACGCCAACTGCCTCGGCGTCGATCCCGACCTGTTCTTCCCCGAGCGCGGGGCGTCCACCCGGGAGGCCAAGGAGGTCTGCCGCGGGTGCGTCGTGCGCGAGGACTGCCTGGAGTACGCGCTCCAGAACGGCGAGAAGTTCGGCATCTGGGGCGGGATGAGCGAGCGCGAGCGCCGCCGCATCCGCCGGGCCCGGGCCATCGCCCGGCGCACCGCCGCCGAGACCGCCTGAACCCGCCGGCTCGGCCTCACGCCGGGGCCGCCGGCCGCCGGACCGCTCCCACGCCCCGTGCCGCCTCCCCCTGCGGCACGGGGCGTGGCGCGCCCGGACCGGGATCGGCCCGTCGGGGGCACCGGTAGCCTCCCGGTGGTGGGCGCCGACGGGCGGGAACCGGAGCCGGACGCCGGTCGTTGGCCAGGTGACGGCCGCGTCCCGACGTGGGAGGAGGTCGCCCGCCACGAGGGCGACTTCATCTACACGGTGGCCTATCGCCTGACGGGCAACCGGGAGGACGCGCAGGACCTGGTGCAGGAGGTGCTGGTCAGGGTGCAACGAGGACTGCGGACCTACCGGCCCGGATCGCTGCGCGGCTGGCTCGGCCGCATCACCACCAACGCGTTCCTCGACGACGCCCGACGCCGCACCCGCCGTCCGGTCGTGGCGCTGCCCGACGACCCCGATGCCGTGCTGCCGGCCAGCCCGGACGCGGCGGCGGTCGCCGACGCCGAGCGGCTGCCCGATCACGTCCAGGCCGCGCTGGCCGGCCTGTCCGAGGAGTTCCGGGTGCCGGTCGTGCTCGCGGACGTGGTCGGCCTCCCCTACGCCGAGATCGCCGAGCAGCTCGACGTCCCGGTCGGAACCGTGCGGAGCCGGATCCACCGCGGCCGCCTCGCCCTGCGGGAGGCGCTGTCGTGAGCGACGCGCCCCCGCCGTCGGCCCACCCCGACGACCTCCTGTCCGCCCACGTCGATGGTGAGCTCGACCCCGCCACCGAAGGCTGGGTGGCTGGGCACCTCGCAGCGTGCGAGCAGTGCCGGGCCTCGGTCGCGCAGCTGGTCGAGGCTCGCACGCTCCTGCGCGGGCTCCCGGCCGTCGACGCCTCGCCCGTCATCGAGGGGTTCCTCGCCCGACATCGCAGAGCCGTCCGACGGGGCGCGGGCTTCGTCGCCGCGGCCGCGATCGTGCTGGCCGCGCTCGGCCTCACTGCGGCCACCGCCGAGCGGCCCCTCGTCCCCGACCTGGCCACGCTCCGGGCCGGCCACGAGCGCGGCGCACCGGGCCGGGTCGGCGACATGCAGCGGCGGACGACTGCGGCCTACGCCGCGCCGCCGGGGCTGATCGGCTCGGCCGTGTCGCTGAGCCGCCACGAGATGTGGGACGGCACCGACGTGGCCGTCACCGTCTACCGCGCCGGCGACGTCGACGTGTCCGTGTTCCAGCAGCCGGGCCGGCTCGACCGGGGCCGACTGCCCCGAGGCGAGCTGGTGGCGATCGGTGACCGGGACGTGTGGTTCGGGTCGGGGCAGCCGGTCGTGGCGGTCACCGAGCAAGGGGACCTCGTGGTCACGGTCGTCTCGGAGGACCGCGCAGCGGTCCTCACGGCCGTGGCCGGTCTGCCCGAGTGGCGCCGGCAGGCCCCGTGGGACCGCGTGCACGACGCGTGCCAGCGCCTCGTGCAGGTGTTCGCGCTCGGCGGCTGAGCCACCTGCGGCTCAGCTGGCGTAGACCTCGAGCGGGTCGCGCCGCGCCTTGAGGATCCGGCGCCGCTCGCGCTCGGACGTCGCGCCCCAGACCCCGTGGTCGATGCGGTTCTCGAGCGCGTACTCGAGGCACTGCTCCCGCACCGGGCACGTCGCGCAGATCCGTTGGGCGATCGTCACGCCCACCCCGTCGCTCGGGAAGAAGACCTCGGGCGGGTGGTTCCGGCAGCTGCCGTCGTTCATCCATGGCGTTTCCATCAGGTGACCTCCACCCGTTCTACGAAGCCGACGCTCGTTCGGTTCCCATTTCAGTGTAATTTAGCATCAGATTCTTCGATCCGTCGCGACGGTGAGGTCGCAATCCGCCGTGGACGGGCGAGACTGGCGGCCATGAGCTTCGACGAGCCCACGGGCCCCGCCGCCGGCCTGCCGACCGCCCCGCCCTCGCGCGACGCCCACGCCGCGCTCGACGCACCCCGGGCATGGCCCCGCCTCGACCCGCCCCCGCACCCCGGCGACCGCGACCGGGCCGTCGGCCGGTCCGCCCTCGTCGGCGGGCTGGTCGGCGCCATCGTGTCGCTGCTGATCCTGGGAGTCGCCGCCCTCTGGCCCACCGGTGGGGGAGAGGCCGAGCAGACCGACGCCCGGACCCCCATCACCACCGCCGCCGGCGGTGTGGACGTGGGCGGCGTGCTGTCGGCGGTCGAGCCCTCCGTGGTCTCCATCGAGACCCGCAGCGCCCTGCTCGACGGGCAGGCCGGGGCCGGCACCGGCATCGTGCTCACCGCCGACGGCCTCGTGCTCACCAACGCCCACGTGATCTCCGGCCTCAACGAGATCCAGGTCGGCCTGTTCGGCGGCGAGCGCGCCCCCGCCAGGCTGGTCGGCTCGTTCCCCGAGTCCGACATCGCCCTCATCCAGATCGAGGGCGAGTCCGACCTGGTGCCGGCCGAGCTCGGCTCCTCCGCCGGCCTGCAGGTGGGCGAGGAGGTCATCGCCATCGGCAACGCCCTCAACCTCGGCGGACGACCCACCGTCACGCGCGGCATCGTCTCGGCGCTCGACCGCAGCCTGAGCGCGCAGGGCATCACGCTGTCGAACCTGATCCAGACCGACGCAGCCATCAACCCGGGCAACTCGGGCGGCCCGCTGGTGAACGCCGCCGGTCAGGTGGTCGGGGTCAACACCGCCATCATCGGCGATGCCCAGAACATCGGCTTCTCCATCGAGATCGACACCGTGAAGCCCCTGATCGAGGAGATCCGAGCCGGCGGCGGCGACGTGCGCGGCGACCAGGCGTTCCTCGGTGTCAACACCACCGACGTGGCCGGCGAGACGCCTGCGGTGCGCGACGAGTTCGAGATCACGCTCGACGAGGGCGCCTTCGTGCAGAGCCTCGTCCCGGACAGCGCCGCCGACGAGGCCGGCCTCGAGCCCGGCGACGTGATCACCGCCGTCAACGGGCAGGCGACGCCCGACTCGGCATCGGTCGGCGCGGTCATCCGCGAGCTCCGCCCCGGCGACGAGGTCGCCATCACGGTGGTCCGCGCCGGCGAGGAGCAGGAGATCACGGCGACCCTCGGCGAGCGGGGCTGACGCCCCGGCCCTGTGGGACGGCCCGGGCCGGGGGCTACGGTGGACGGTCCGATAGCCACGCCCCTCCCCGGAGACCACATGTCAGACGTCGAGATGGAAGAGGCACCGCTCCCGCCGGTCGCCAACGCACGCCTGGTGTACCTGGGAGCGG
Source organism: Acidimicrobiaceae bacterium (assembly GCA_036675575.1). Taxonomy (GTDB): domain Bacteria; phylum Actinomycetota; class Acidimicrobiia; order Acidimicrobiales; family Salinilacustritrichaceae; genus Salinilacustrithrix. Next base: position 17,989 of record JAKFET010000052.1, on the reverse strand, counting down.
TCGCGCCGCACTGGGAGGTCCAGTCCGACTGGGGCGACGAGGCCCTGATCGAGGCGTTCCGCTCGCGCGTCCGGGCCCGCCTGGTCCTGCTGCCTCCGCACGACCCGCAGTTCCGCCGCAACCGCGAGCGCGTGAACCGCGACGCCGAGCGCGAGCGCATCGCGCTCGACTGGGACCTCGGCTACAACGAAGACAGCTGATCTCGGAGGCGTGACCGTGCCCGTCGTGGGGATCGACCTCGGCGGCACCAAGGTCTTCGGCGCGCTCGTCGATCCCGAGCGCACCGGGCTCGAGGCGGTCCTGGAGGACGCCAAGGCCGCCACGCCCGACGGCGGCGTCGACTCGATCCTCGACGCCGTGGCCGCCGTCGTCCGCCGCCTCGACCCCGAGCCGTCGGCGGTCGGCATCGGCACCCCCGGCGTCGTCGAACCCGGCACCGGCCGGGTCCTGCTGGCCCCGAACCTGTCCGGGTTCGACCGTCCCGTCGACGTCGGCGGTCTGCTGCGCGAGCGCCTCGGGTGCGACGTCGTCGTCGGCAACGACGTGAACGTCGCCGCCCTCGGCGAGGCCCGGGCCGGCGCCGGCATGGGCCACGACGACATGCTGGCCGTCTGGCTCGGCACCGGCCTCGGCGCGGGGCTCGTGCTCGACGGCCGCCTCCGCGTCGGTCCCCACGGCCTCGCCGGCGAGCTGGGCCACGCCGTGGTCGTCCCGGGCGGGCGACGCTGCGGGTGCGGCGGGCGCGGCCACCTCGAGGCCTACATCGGCCGCCGTGCCCTCGAGGTCGAGGCGCGCGAGCGCCACGCCGCGGGCCGGACCACGCAGCTGGTGGAGCTGGCCGGCGACGGCCCCATGAAGTCGAAGGTCTTCCGCACGGCGTACGACGCCGGCGACGCCGTGGCCCGCGAGCTGGTCGACGAGGGCATCGCGCTGCTCGGCACGGCCGTGGTCAACGTCGCCGTCACCATCGACATCGGTGCCGTCGTGGTCGGAGGCGGCCTCGGCGAGCGCTTCGGTGCGCTGGTCACCGAACGGGTGGGCGACAGCCTGCGCACGCTCGGCTTCGCCGGCGTGGCGCCGGTCGTGGTGGAGGCCGTCCTCGGCGACCACGCCGGGGCGCTGGGTGCCGCCCGCCTGGCGGTCGAAACGGGTAGGAAGATCGGGTGACCGCCTCCGACGACCTCCCCGCGGACGTGCCCCCACGGCGGCGGCGTGCGGAGGTGCCCGGGGCTGGGGACCACGAGCTGCGCGCCGACCCCTCCCGGTTCTTCAACCGCGAGCTGTCCTGGCTGGACTTCAACGCCCGCGTGCTCGCCCTCGCCGACGATCCCGCCGTGCCGCTGCTGGAGCGCGCCAAGTTCCTCGCCATCTACGTGTCGAACCTGGACGAGTTCTTCCAGGTCCGGGTGGCGGGCCTGAAGGACCAGCTCTACGCCGGCGTCGACCAGACCTCCCACGACGGGCGGACCGCCGGGGAGCAGCTGCTGGCCATCCGCGACGACGTCGTGGCCCTCGGCCGCGAGCAGCAGCGCATCCTGCTCGAGGAGGTCCTGCCCGGCCTCGCCGAGGAGGGCATCCACCTCCGGTCGTGGTCCGAGCTGGACGAGGACGCGTGCAAGGGCCTCTTCGAGGTCTTCCACGAGCACATCTTCCCGGTGCTCACGCCCCTGGCCGTCGACCCGGGCCACCCGTTCCCGTACATCTCGAACCTGTCGCTGAGCCTCGCGGTGTCGGTCGTCGACCCGGAGACGAACGAGAACCGCTTCGCCCGGGTGAAGGTGCCGTCGAACCTCGACCGCTTCGTGCGCATCCCCGGCTCGCCCACCACCTTCGTCCCCCTGGAGCAGGTGATCGCCGCCCACCTCGACGAGCTCTTCCCCGGGATGCACATCAAGGAGTTCGCGACGTTCCGGGTCACCCGCAACGCCGACCTCACCCTCGAGGACAACGAGGCCGACGACCTCCTCGCAGCCGTCGAGGTCGAGCTGCGCCGCCGCCGCTTCGGCCGGGCCGTGCGCCTCGAGGTCGAGGCCGCCATGAGCGACGAGCTGCGCGACCTGCTGGTGCGCGAGCTCGACATCGCCGACGAGGACGTCTACGAGGTCGTCGGCCCGCTCGACCTGTCGGGGCTCTGGGTCCTGCACCGCCTCGAGCGCAGCGACCTCAAGGACCCGCCGTGGCAGGGCATCACCCAGGCCCGGCTGCTGAAGGACGACGACACGGCCACGGACTTCTTCGCCGAGATGCGCCGCGACGACATCCTCGTCCACCACCCCTACGCCAGCTTCCACAAGACGGTGGAGGCCTTCCTCGCCCAGGCTGCGGTCGACGACAAGGTCGTCGCCATCAAGATGACGCTGTACCGGACCTCGGGCGACAGCTCGATCATGCGCTCGCTGGTGCGGGCGGCGGAGTCCGGCAAGCAGGTCGCGGTGCTCGTCGAGGTGACGGCTCGCTTCGACGAGGCCCGCAACATCGAGTGGGCGAAGGCCCTCGAGGAGGTGGGCGTCCACGTCGTCTACGGCCTCGTGGGGCTGAAGACCCACACCAAGACGCTGCTGGTCGTGCGCGAGGAGCGTGACGGCCTGCGCCGCTACTGCCACATCGGCACCGGCAACTACAACCCGAAGACGGCGACCATCTACGAGGACCTCGGGCTCTTCACCACCGATCCCGCCATCGGCACCGATCTGTCGCAGCTGTTCAACTACCTCACCGGGTTCGGCCGCGCCGTCGACTACGACAAGCTCATCGTCGCCCCCGACCACCTGCGTGGACGGCTCGAGGAGCTGGTGGCCAACGAGGCGTCCCACGGCAGGAGCGGGCGCATCGTGGCCAAGATGAACGCCCTGTCCGACCCGGGGATGATCGACGTCCTCTACGACGCGTCGAACGCAGGCGTGGGCATCGACCTCATCGTCCGTGGCATCTGCTGCCTGCGTCCCGGGGTGCCCGGGCTGTCCGAGACCATCACGGTCCGCTCGATCGTGGGCCGGTACCTCGAGCACAGCCGCATCTACTTCTTCGCCAACGGCAACGGTCGCGGGTCGCCGCTGTGGCTCATCGGCTCGCCGGACCTCATGGGCCGCAACATCAACCGCCGGGTCGAAGCCCTCGTGCCGGTCGAGACGGCGTCCAACCAGCGTCGCCTGCAGGAGATCCTCGACGTCGTCATGGCCGACGACCGCCTCGCCTGGGGGCTGTCCGGCGACGGGCGCTGGGAGCGGGTGCCCGACACCGGCGCCGACGTCGACACCCACTGCCGCATGCAGGAGCTCGCCCTGCGCCGCGCCCGTCGCAGCCGCGAAGCCTGACCGTGGACCAGGCCGGATCCCCGGAGGTCGTGCGCGCCGCCGGTGGCGTCCCGTGGCGCCGGGCCGCCGACGGCGGCCTCGAGGTGCTGGTCGTGCACCGCCCCCGCTACGACGACTGGTCCTTCCCGAAGGGCAAGCTCGACCCGGGCGAGACCTGGGAGCAGGCGGCCGTGCGCGAGGTCTGGGAGGAGGCCGGCATCGTCACCGTGCTCGGGCCCGAGCTGGCCGGCACCGAGTACCGCGACCGCCACGGCCGACCCAAGCAGGTGCGGTACTGGGCGATGGACGTCACCGAGGACTCCGGCTTCGAGCCAGGCGACGAGGTGGACGAGCGCCGCTGGGTCACCCCTCCGGTCGCCGTGGCGCTCCTGACCTACCCGCGCGACCGCGACCTGCTCGACGGCCTCGGGGAGGCCCTCGGGCGCTGAGCGAGCGTGTTCGCCGGTCCGCCTCCCGGCGTTCACCGTCCGTCCACCCGGGCCTGGTCGGCCGTCCACCTCGCCTTCGTACGGTGCGCGACGTCCCTCGTGGACCGACCCCACCCCCTGTACGGAGGAACACCCTTGATCCGCAACCGACGCTGGGCGCGCATGCTCGCCCTGCTGCTGCCCTTCGCCCTCTTCGCCGCCGCGTGCGGTGACGACGACGACACCGCCACGTCGACCGACGACACCGCCACCGACGACACCGCAGCCGAGGGCGAGTCCGCCGCCGACAGCGAGGGCTCGGGTGACCTGTCGGGCTCGATCGTGATCAGCGGCTCCTCGACGGTGGAGCCGATCTCGATCGCGGTGGCCGAGAAGTTCGCCGAGGTCAACCCGGGCGTGGACATCTCGGTCGACGGTCCGGGCACCGGTGACGGCTTCGAGCTGTTCTGCCAGGGCGAGACCGACATCAACGATGCCTCCTCCAAGATCAAGGACGAGCAGATCGCCCAGTGCGAGGACAACGGCATCGACTTCGTGGAGCTGCAGATCGGCAACGACGGCATCGCCATGATGACCAGCACGGCCAACGAGGCCGTGACCTGCCTCACCCTGGCCGACATCTACGCCCTGGTCGGCCCCGAGTCCCAGGGCTTCGGGAGCTGGAGCGATGCCCAGGAGCTGGCCAGCGAGCTCGGCTCGACCACCGAGCTGCCCGACGCGCCGCTCGACGTGACCGGGCCGGGCGAGGAGTCCGGCACCTTCGCCTCCTTCGTGGAGCTGGTGATCGAGGAGTTCAACGAGGACCGTGAGCAGGAGGCCACCACCCGGGCCGACTACCAGGCCTCGGCTGATGACAACGTGATCATCCAGGGCATCCAGGGCTCCGACACCAGCTTCGGTTGGGTGGGCTTCGCGTTCGCCCGGGAGGCCGAGGGCGTCAAGGTCCTCGAGGTCGACGGCGGCGACGGCTGCGTCGCACCGACCGACGAGACGATCGCCGACGGCTCCTACCCGGTGAGCCGGCCGCTGTTCATCTACGTGAACCCGGCCAAGGCCGAGGAGAACCCGGCGCTGGCCGAGTTCGTCGACTTCTACCTGAACGACGCCATCGCCTCGGTGTCCGAGGTGGGCTACGTCGACCTGGCCGACGCGGACCTCACCAGCACCGTCGAGCGCTGGGACGCCCGCACCACCGGCGCCGCCTGAGCCCTCCAACCCACTGCGATGCAGGCCGGCCCGGCACCCCCGGGCCGGCCTGTTCGCGTCCCGGCTGCCGTTCGTTCACCTGGGATTCACCTGGGTCCACCGCTGCGTCCACCTGGCGTCCCTACCGTGGGCGGCGACCCACACGACACGACCCCCGCTTGGAGGAAGTCGTCTTGTCACGCACCCGGCGCCGGGCCCCCTCCGCCGCCCTGCTGTTGCCCGTCGTGCTGATCGCCGCCTGCGTCCGCGACACCGAGACGGTGGTGGTCAGCGGCTCGTCCACCGTCGAGCCCATCTCGATCGCCGTGGCCGAGGGGTTCGCCGACCGGCGCGACTCGGTGTCCATCTCGGTGGACGGCCCGGGCACCGGCGACGGCTTCGAGCTGTTCTGCGACGGCCTGATCGACATCAACGACGCGTCGTCCAAGATCAAGCCCGAGCAGATCGAGCAGTGCGAGGCGAGCGGGGTCGACTTCGTCGAGCTGCAGATCGCCAACGACGGCATCGCCGTGCTGACGAACCCCGCGAACGAGGCGGTCGACTGCCTCACGCTCGCCGACATCTATGCCCTCGTCGGCCCCGAGTCCCAGGGCGTGGGCCGCTGGAGCGACGCCGAGCCGCTGGCCGCCGAGCTGGGATCGAGCACCCGACTCCCCGACGCCGACCTCGACGTCGTGGGCCCGGGCGAGGAGTCCGGCACCTTCGCCTCGTTCGTGGAGCTGGTGGTCGAGGAGTTCAACGAGGACCGGGGCCAGGAGGCCACGACCCGTCCGGACTACCAGGCGTCCTCCGACGACAACATCATCCTGCAAGGCGTCGGCGGGTCGCCCGCCAGCTTCGGCTGGGTGGGCTTCGCCTTCGCCCGTGAGGCCGACGGCGTCAAGGTGCTCGAGGTCGACGGCGGCGACGGCTGCATCGCACCCACGCCGGAGACGATCGGCGACGGGTCCTACCCGATCAGCCGACCGCTGTTCATCTACGTGAACGCCGAGGCGGCCGAGGAGTCGCCCGTGCTCGAGGCGTTCGTCGACTTCTACCTCCACGACGCCATCGACTCGGTCGAGGAGGTCGGCTACGTCGCCCTGACCGACGAGGACCTGGCCGCCACACGGGCGCGCTGGGCCTCCCGAACGACCGGAGCCGCATGAGCGACCTCTCCCGTCCCGTGACCTACACGCTCGAGGACTTCCGTGGCTCGCGCTCCCGGATGCGGACCGAGCACCTGGTGCGCAGCGTGCTGTTCCTGGCCGCGCTCGTGTCGATCGTCGTGTCCGTGCTCATCGTGGGCTCCCTGGTCGGCGAGGCGTGGACCTTCGTGAGCCAGGTCGAGGCCGCCAGCCTCTGGAGCGACGGGTGGTTCCCCCGGCGCGGCATCTACGACATCAAGACCCTCCTCGTCGGGACGCTGGCCGTGACGGTGATCGCCATGGCCGTGGCCGTGCCGCTCGGCCTCGGCGCCGCCATCTACCTGTCGGAGTACGCCCCGGGTCGCGTCCGCAAGCTCCTGAAGCCGGCGCTGGAGATCCTGGCCGGCATCCCCTCGGTCGTCCTCGGCTTCTTCGCCCTCACGTTCATGTCACCCGAGGTAGTCCAGCGGATCAACCCCGGGGCCACGCAGTTCAACATCGCCGCAGCCGGGATCGGCGTGGGCATCCTCGCCATCCCGCTCATCGCCTCGGTCTCCGAGGACGCCATGCGGTCCGTCCCCGCCGCGCTGCGGGAGGCGTCCTACGGCCTCGGAGCCCGCAAGATCACGACCACGATCCGGGTGGTCATCCCCGCCGCCGTCTCGGGCCTCGTCGCCGCCTTCATCGTCGCCGTGTCCCGAGCCATCGGCGAGACGATGGTGGTGTTCATCGCAGCCGGCGCGACCGGCGGCTCCCTGTTCAGCACCGATCCCTTCAAGCCCGGCCAGACCATGACCGCCGCCATCGCGTCGCAGGCGGCCGGCACCGACCAGGTGCGTGGCGCCGGCCTCACCTTCCAGAGCCTGTTCTTCGTGGCCCTGCTGCTGTTCCTGATCACGCTCGTCCTCAACGTGCTCGCCGGGCGCTTCGTCCAGCGCGTGCGCCAGGCCTACTGAGGAGCGCCACCGTGGCCCTCACCACCCCCGCCGCCCACGTGGGCGACGTCGTCCCGGACCAGGTCCGGCGCCAGCTCACCGGCAGCCGCAGCGACGCCGCCGGTCGAGCCTTCCAAGCGCTGCTCATCGTCACGGTTGCGGCGTCGGTGGCGGTGCTGGCGGTGCTCGTCCTCGACATGGTGCGCACCGGGGAGGCCACGCTCACGGGGCGGCTCGGCGACTTCCTCACCGGCAGCCTGCGCTCCCAGCCCGGCGACTCCGGGATCCTCCAGGGCCTCCGCGGCACCTTCTACATCGGCATCTTCACGGTGGTGTTCGCCTTCCCGATCGGGGTCGGCGCGGCCATCTACCTGGAGGAGTACGCGTCGAAGTCCCGGCTGTCGCGGTTCATCGACCTCAACATCCGCAACCTCGCCGGCGTGCCGTCGGTGGTCTACGGCATCCTCGGCCTCGCCATCTTCGTCAAGGCGCTCGGGTCGGTCACCGGGCCGAGCTCGCAGGGACGCTCGCTGATCTCGGCCGGCCTCACGCTCGCCATCCTCGTCCTGCCGATCGTGATCATCACCGCGTCGGAGGCGCTGCGGGCGGTGCCGGCGAGCCTCCGCGAAGCCGGCTACGGCGTCGGTGCCACGCGCTGGGAGGTCACGAAGGACCACGTCCTGCCCTACGCCGCACCCGGCATCCTCACCGGCACCGTGCTCGCCCTCGCGCGAGCCCTCGGCGAGGCCGCGCCCCTGATCCTCGTGGGTGCCGTCACCGGCTTCCTGTCGGGCGGCACCGAGCTCAGCCCGGCGACGCTCGGCGACCGCTTCACGGCCATGCCCATCGTCATCACGACCTGGGCCGGACGTCCCGGCCCCGACTGGGAGCAGGCCACGGCGGCAGCCATCGTCGTGCTGCTGGTCGTGGTCCTCCTGGCCAACGCCTTCGCCATCCTGTTGCGCAACCACTACGAGAAGAAGAGGGGTTGACGTGCCCGAGCGCTCGACCGAGGAGCTGACCACCATGACCGACGCACCGCCGGTGGCCGCGCTGACCACCAACGCCCCCGACCCGGGCGGCGCCGCCGTCTTCGACGTGCGGGACGTGTCGGTGTACTACGGCGCGTTCCGTGCGGTGCGGGACGTGTCGATGGAGGTGCGACAGCACCAGATCACGGCGTTCATCGGACCGTCCGGCTGCGGCAAGTCCACCATGCTGCGCTGCTTCAACCGGATGAACGACCTCATCGACTCGGCTCGCGTGGAGGGCGACATCACCTACCACGGCGTCGACCTCTACGACCCCGCCGTCAACCCGGTCGAGGTCCGCCGCCGCATCGGCATGGTGTTCCAGAAGCCGAACCCGTTCCCCAAGTCGATCTACGACAACGTCGCCTACGGGCCGCGCATCGCCGGCGCCAAGGGGAACATGGACGAGGTCGTGGAGCGCGCCCTGCAGGGCGCCGCCCTCTGGGACGAGGTCAAGGACCGGCTGAAGGAGTCCGGCATGAGCCTCTCGGGCGGTCAGCAGCAGCGGCTGTGCATCGCCCGCGCCATCGCCACCGACCCCGAGGTGCTGCTGATGGACGAGCCGTGCTCCGCGCTGGACCCCATCGCCACCGGCCGCATCGAGGACCTGATGGTCGAGATCAAGGAGCGGTTCACGATCATCATCGTCACGCACAACATGCAGCAGGCGGCGCGGGTGTCGGACCGCACGGCGTTCTTCACGACCGAGGTCAGCGAAGAGGGCGACCGGCGCACCGGGACCCTGGTGGAGTTCTCCGACACCGACAAGATCTTCACCAACCCCTCCGACGAGCGCACCGAGAACTACGTGACCGGTCGCTTCGGGTGATGCGCCAGTCGTTCCAGGACGAGCTCGACCAGCTGCGCATGCAGGTCGAGCTCATGGGCATCAAGGTGGACCAGAACCTGGAGCGCATGCGGGCGGTGCTGGTGGACGGCGACGACGCCGCAGCCCGCGCCGCGGTCGCGGGCGACGACGAGATCGACGCCATGGACGTCAGCCTCACGGAGCGCTGCTACGACATCCTCGCCCGGGAGAACCCGGTGGCCTCGGACCTCCGCTTCGTGGTGTCGGTCCTGCGGATCCTGTCCGAGCTCGAGCGCGTGGGCGACCTCGCCCTGCGCGTCGTCAAGCTCGCCCCGGAGCGCCACCGCTGGGCGGCCAACCCGCCGACCTTCGAGATCCTCGTCTCGATGGGCGACACCGCGGTCGAGGCGTTCCGCGACGCGCTGCGAGCCTGGTCGGCCCAGGACCTCGGCCTGGCCACCGACCTGGCCACCCGGGTCCGCACCATGGATGCCCACGAAGCCGCGCTGGCCGCGGAGCTGCTCCGCCTGCGGGGCGACGACGCCGTCCCGACGGCGACGGCCACGCTGATCGCCGGTCGCTCGCTGGAGCGGATCGCCGACCACGCCGCCATCATCGGGGCCCGGCTCCGGTACCTGCTGACCGGGGATCCCGACCACCTGTCGGCGGAGGTCCGGTGAGCGGGACCGGCCGCATCCCCGCCGGCGCGATCCCTGACGGGCGGGGCGCGTGAGCCGGGGCGAAGCGGTGGCGCTGGCCGCCGCCATCCCGACGTTCCTCCTGCTCGTCGTCCTGGCGGTCACGTGGCGGGCGTCGCGGCGGACCCGCCAGCGGTTGCACCTCGCCACGTCCCGCCTCGCCGCCGCGCCCCTCGAGGAGGTCCGCGGCCTGGAGCCGGCGCTCGGGCAGCTGGAGCGCACGGTCGACGGGGCCGTCAGCCGAGGAGGCGAGTCGACCGCGGCCGAGACCCGCATGTCCCTCGCACTGCGCGCCATCGACCACGGCATCGTGCTCTTCGACGAGACGGGGGAGATGACGTTCCGGAACGCGCAGGCCAAGGTCTTCCTCGGTGCCCGCTACGGCGACGCCGTCGTCGAGTCCTCCATCGACGAGCTGGCCACCCGTGCCCTCGAGGGGCACGACTCGACCCGCACGCTCGAGCTGTTCGGCCCACCTCGGCGGACCCTCGTCCTGTCGGCCGACCCGCTCGACGACGGGCACCGCAGCATCGGTGCGCTGGTCGTGATCGAGGACATCACCGAGCGACGTCGCGTGGACGCCGTGCGCCGCGACTTCGTGGCCAACATCAGCCACGAGCTCAAGACGCCGGTGGGCGGCCTGGGGGTGCTGGCCGAGGCCATCATCGACGAGGACGACCTCGCTGTCGTCCGCCGCCTCGCCCTGCGCATGAACCAGGAGGCGATGCGGGCGAGCCGCACCATCGACGACCTCCTCGAGCTGTCGCGCATCGAGGCAGGGGAGGCGGCCATCCAGGAGCCGGTCGCCGTCCACCTCGTCCTGGCCGAGGCGGTCGAGCGCGCGGCGAGCGCCGCCGAGCACCGCGGCATCGTCCTCGACCTGCAGGAGCCCTCGCACCGCCTCGAGGTGCGCGGCGACCGCCGGCAGCTGGCCTCGGCCGTGTTCAACCTGCTCGACAACGCCATCAAGTACAGCGAGCCGGGGTCCTCGGTGCACGTGCAGGCGCGAGCCGAGGACGGCGCCGCGCACCTCGTGGTGGCCGACGAGGGGGTGGGCATCCCCAGGCGGGACCTCGAGCGCATCTTCGAGCGGTTCTACCGGGTGGACCGCGCGCGCAGCCGCGACACGGGCGGCACGGGCCTCGGGCTCGCCATCGTGCGCCACGTGGCCTCCAACCACGGCGGCGAGATCAAGGTGGAGAGCCGGGAGGGCGGCGGGTCCACCTTCACCCTCGTGCTGCCGGTGAACGAGGGGCCGGCGACGGTGATCGACGAGCGGGAGGAGGGCTGACGTGGCCGAGGTGACCGTGCTGGTGGTCGAGGACGAGGAGTCCTTCATCGAGGCCCTCACCGTCGGGTTGTCGCGCGAGGGGTTCCGCGTGCAGGTGGCGCGCGACGGCGAGCTGGCGCTGGCCATGTTCGACGCCGTCCGCCCGGACGTGGTGCTGCTCGACGTGATGCTGCCGAAGATCTCCGGCGTCGACGTGTGCCGCGAGCTGCGCAGGCGCTCCCGGGTGCCGATCATCATGGTGACGGCCAAGGGCTCCGAGATCGACACCGTCGTCGGCCTCGAGGTGGGCGCCGACGACTACGTGACGAAGCCGTACCGGATCCGCGAGCTCGTGGCCCGGATGCGCGCGGTGATGCGGCGGTCGGCCGACCGCGCCGAGGACCTCGGCACCGATGCCCTCCAGGTCGACGACATCGCCCTCGACCCCGAGCGCCACGAGGTCCGGATCCGGGGCGAGCAGGTCCAGCTGCCCCTCAAGGAGTTCGAGCTGCTCCACGTCCTGCTGGCCAACGCCGGCCGGGTCATCACCCGCGAGCAGCTCATCGACCGGGTGTGGGGCTCGGACTACGTGGGTGACACCAAGACCCTCGACGTCCACGTGAAGCGGCTGCGCGGCAAGGTCGAGCTCGATCCGGCGCACCCCGAGCGGATCGTCACGATCCGGGGTCTCGGCTACAAGCTCGAGGCCTAGGCGGTCCCGCGCCTCGCGGTCGGATCCGCCGGGGGCACCCGTACCATTGCCGGCGATGGCATCCGACGGTTGGCGACCACTCCCGGCGCCCCGGAGGGGCGCCGAGGCGTTCGAGGTCACGTCGTTCGGGCGCCTGGCCCGGGCCCACGCCGTGGCCGTCGCCGGCGACACGCTGGTGGCGATCGCGCTGGCCGGGACGCTCTTCTTCTCCATCGAGGTCGGCCAGGCCCGCAGCGAGGTGTTCCTCTACCTGGCCCTGACGATGGCGCCCTTCGCCGTCGTGGCGCCCCTGGTCGGGCCGGCCCTGGACCGGGTCGTCGGCGGCCGCCGCTGGATGATCATCGGCTCGTCCGCCCTCCGGGCCTTCCTCTGCCTGCTGATGGTGCGCGACGTCGACTCGCTGCTGCTCTTCCCCGAGGCCTTCGCCTACCTGGTGCTGGCCAAGAGCTACCAGGTTGCCAAGTCCGCGCTCGTCCCCACCGTGGTGCGGTCCCACGAGGGCCTCGTCGAGGCCAACTCCAAGCTGTCCCTGATCAGCGGCGTCGTCGGGTTCGCCGCCGCCGTGCCCGGTGCCCTGCTCCTCCGGTTCGGTGGCAGCGAGTGGGTGCTGGCCCTGGCCGTGGTCGTGTTCGGCGCCGGCGTGGTCATCGCCTGGCGGGTGCCGAAGGTGCAGGTCGCCGCCGGGCCGGAGTCGGCGGAGGGCCGGGCCGAGCTGCGCGGCGTCGGCCTGCTCCTGGCCGCCTCGGCGATGGCCCTGCTGCGGGGCATCGTCGGGTTCCTCACCTTCCTGCTGGCGTTCTCCCTGCGGACCGACGGGTCGCCCACGTGGCACTTCGGCGTGGTGCTGGCCCTGTCGGCCGTCGGCTCCCTCGCGGGCGCGGCCCTCGCCCCGGCGCTGCGCCGCCAGGCCAGCGAGGAGCGCATCATCAGCGTCCTGCTCGTGGTGGTCGGCGTCTCCGCCGTGCTCGCGGCCTGGCTCGGCTCCCTCCCCGGCGCGGCGCTGGTGGCGGTGGTGGTCGGCATCGGGGCAGCGAGCGCCAAGCAGGCCTTCGACTCGATCGTGCAGCGCGACGCGCCGGATGCCAACCGGGGCCGCTCCTTCGCCCGGTTCGAGACCCGGTTCCAGCTGGTCTGGGTGGCGGGCGCCGTCCTCGGCATCATCCCGATGCCGATGTGGCTGGGCTTCGTGCTGGTGGCCGCCACCGCAGCCTTCGCCGGCCTGTCCTACGCAGTGGGCTCGCGCGGGGTCGACGACGCGCACCGTCGCCGCACCCGACGCCGCCTCGCCCGCCGCCCGGCGCCCGCAGGTGGCTCCGACCCCACGACCGTCGTGCCGTCGGTGGTCCCGCCATCCATCGCCACGCCCGGTCCGGCCCGCCCGTCCGAGGACCCCACGACCGTGGAGCGGGACCGGTGAGCACGCGCATCGCCGTGCTGGCCGACACCCACGTCACGCGCGGCGGCAGCCGCCGTCTGCCGGACCGCGCCTACGAGGTGCTCGACACCGTCGAGGTCATCTGGCACGCCGGGGACGTCGTCGTCCCCGAGCTGCTCGACGAGCTCGCCGGCTTCGCGCCGGTGGTCGCGGTGCTGGGCAACAACGACCACGAGCTGGTGGGCACGCTGCCCGAACGGGTCGAGGAGGTGGTCGACGGCGTCCGGCTGGCGATGGTGCACGACAGCGGTGCCAGCAAGGGGCGGGAGAACCGGATGCGCCGCTGGTTCCCGGACGCCGACCTCGTGATCTTCGGCCACAGCCACCTGCCCATCGACGCGGAGGGCACCGACGGCCAGCGGCTGCTGAACCCGGGCTCGGCCACGTGGAAGCGCCGGGCCGATGCGCACACCATGGCCGTGGTGACCTGCGACGCCGGCTCGTTCCGGACCGAGCTGGTCGACCTGACCTGAACGACGCGTCCACCGATCCGGGATCGACCGGACCAGGTCGGTCCGGGACCAGTGGAGGGGTTCAGCCGGCGTCGGTGTCGATCTCGATGCGGGCCAGCCAGAGGCCGGGCGCCTCGATCTCCGCCGGCGTCGGGAGGAACGACTCGCCCTTCCACAGCTGGTCCAGGGCGTCGAAGCCCTCGCGCTCGACGACGCCGTCGACGAAGGCGGCACCGGCGTCGTAGGTGGCCTGGCCCAGCTCGAGGCCGAACAGGCGGGCCACGAACCGGTCGGACTCGTCGGCCTCGACCCGGCGGCGGCGCACGGCCTCGGTGATCATCCCGTAGCTGGAGATCAGGCCGGTGCCGATGGCGTCCATCACGTGGTCGACGTAGCCCTCCACCATGGCGACGAGCGCCTCGAGGCGGGGGAGCAGCGCCCGCTGGGCGTCGGTCTGGATGGCGCCGAGCACGACCTCGGGATCGCCGAAGAGGCCCTGCAGCTCGGCCATGGACGACTGGGGGTCGGACATGTCGACCGTCCCCAGGCGGTCGGCGAGGGCGCCGGCGTCGGGACGGAACCCGGCGGCGTACTCCCGCAGGCCGCCCTCGAGCGCGGCGCGCACGTGCGGGACGGCCAGCACGGCGTGGTGCGCGATCTCGTGGGTGCACAGCCACAGCAGCAGGTCCTTGCGGTCGATGGACCAGTCCTGGGCGAAGGCGTCGACGTTGGGCAGGACGAGCAGCAGCTCGTCGGAGGGCTGGCGCGGGACCGGCAGGTCGTACTGGCCGAAGCTGCGCTGCGCGAGGTGCCCGATCATCCCGCCGGCGGTGACGCCGAGCATCATCGGGGCCATCGACCCCATGAGCTGGGACAGCACGGCCGTGAAGGGGTCGGCCTGCTCGCCCGGATCGGCCGGCGCCTCCGGCGCGGTCGACAGCGACGAGGCCAGCGACTCGAACAGGGGCTTGTAGGCGTCGAGGCTGCGCTGCACCCACTGCAGGCGCGTGACGGGCACGACCTGGACGGTGCGGCCGGTCATCGACGTGGACAGGCCGGTCTTCTGGGCGACGTGGAGGTCGGCGACGCGGGCGAGCTGCTCGACGTCCATGCGGGCGATCGGGTCGATGTTGGCCTCGGACTCGCCGCCGGAGGCGACCTGCATGGCCATCTGGCGGGCGGCATCCCACTGGAGCCCGCCCGACGCGCCGCCCATCCCGCCGAGCATCTTGCCCAGGTCACCGAAGAACGGCATGCCCTCGAAGGGATCGTCGCCGCCGGTTGGACCGAAACCGCTCATCCCGAGCATCGTAGGGCGATGGCACGGATCGCGGTCACCGGCGCTGCAGGCCCGGTGGGGCGCCGGCTGTGCGCCCTGCTGGCCGCCGATCCCGGGGTCGAGCTGGTGCGCGCCATCGACCGTCGGCGGGTCCACCTGCCCGACGTCGCACGGGGCGAGCGGCGTCGGGGACGGGTCGAGACGTGCCGCGCCCAGCTGCGCACCGCCGACATCGACGCCCTGCTCGACGGCATCGACGTGGTGTGCCACCTGGCGGGCTCCGACCCCCTGGAGGACACGACGGTCGACCACGACCTGGTCACCACCTCCCGGCTGCTCGACGCCGCGGCCCGTGCCGGCGTCGGGCACCTCATCGTGCGGACCACGGCCGCCGTCTACGGGGCATGGCCCGACAACCCCGTGCCGCTGACCGAGTCCGCCGAGCTGCGACCCAACGCGGAGACACCGTGGGTGCAGGTCCGGGTGCAGGTCGAGGACCGCCTCCGGGACTTCGCCTGCGCCCACCCGGACGTCGCCGTGGCCGTGCTCCGCCCGTGCGTCACCGTCTCCGACGAGGGACCCGACGAGCTCGGTCGCGTCCTGGCCGCGGCGAGGGTGGTCGCGCCGGCCGACGGCGCCTCGCCCGCCCAGTTCGTCCACGTGGACGACGTCGTCTCCGCCATCGACGCCGTCCGGCGCGAGCGGGCCGCCGGTGCGTTCAACGTCGCGCCGGACGGCTCGGTGCCCGCCGAGCGCATCCGCGCCCTGGTGGGCGGCGCGCCCCGCCTCCCGCTGCCGGCCGGCCTCGCCCGGCGCCTCACGGCCATCGGGTGGCGCTACCAGCTGGCTCCGACCCCGCCGGGCTTCGTCCCCTTCGTCACCGAGGCGTGGGTCGTCGCCAACGACCGGCTCCGCACGCTCGGGTGGGAGCCGTCGATGACGAACGAGGAGGCCTACGTCGCCGGGCACGAGGCGGCGCCGTGGGCCCAGATCTCGCCGAAGCGCCGCCAGGAGCTGGCCCTCGGGGCCACGGCTGCGGTGCTGGTCGGCGGCGGCATCGCCGCCGTCGCAGCGCTGCGTCGATCCCTGCGGTAGCGGTCAGGATCTGGCGTCGAGCGCCACCCGGACGGTGCGCGCCTCGCCGTCCCGGTGCACGTCGAGCGTGACCACGTCGCCGGGCAGGTGCCGTCGGAGGGCCACGATCAGGGTCGACATGGTGGGGGTCGGCTCGCCGTCGAGGGCCACGACCACGTCCCCGGGCAGGATGCCGGCCCGGCCCGCTGGACCGCCGTCCTCGACGTCCTCCACCAGGGAACCGCCGGCCAGGCCCAGCTCGAGGGCATCCTCGGGGTCGAGGTCGGTGCCGTGCAGCCCGAGCCAGACGTGGGTCGCCCGCCCGTGGGCCACGATCTGGTCGGCCACGTGGCGGACGAGGTCGATCGGGGTCGCGACGCCGAAGCGCACGCCGTCGCCCGTCGACCCGCCGTCGGCCACGAGGCCGACGACCACCCCCGCCTGGTCGACCAGCGCCCCGCCTGCCGTGCCGGGGGCGAACGGCTCGTCGACGAGGATCATCCCGTGGCGGGTGGCGCCGCCCGACTGGAGCCGTCGTCCGACCGCCGACACCGCACCGACCGACACCGTCCGGTCCACGCGCCCGTCCGGCCAGCCGCCGACGGCGAAGGCGCGGGAGCCGACCGCGGGTGCCGGCTGGTCGTGGGCCAGCACCGCGCCCTCCAGCTCGGCCTCCAGGTGCAGGACGGCGATGCCGGTCACGTCGTCGATGCCGACGGTGCGGGCCGCCATCCGGCGACCGTCGTGCAGGACGACCTCGACCTCGTGCGCCCTGGCGACCGCCGGCCCGTCCGTGACCAGGTAGCCGTCGCTGCGCAGCACCACGGCGCTGGCCCGGCTCGTGCCCTCGCCCCGACGGACCACGAGGCCCGCCACCGAGGGCCCGGTCTGCTCGGCGACGGCCTGCGCCACCCCGGGACCGTCGTCCACCATCGACGTGCGGACGGCCACCTGGCGCTCGACGACCCGCTCCTCGAACCCGCCGACGACGGCCACGGCGCCGACGGCGAGGGTCGCCCCGACGACGCCCGAGGCCACCATCAAGGCCGCGGTGCGTCGGTCGGCGCGTCGCGGCGGCGGGCCGGCGGGCACCACGGCGCGCCCGGACGCCACCTCGCTCGGGTGGCGCCACAGCCGGTCTTCGGGAGGCAGCGGCGGGACGTAGGCGACGTCGTCCTCGTCGTGGCGGTCCTCGCCCTGCCCGTCGCCGGGATCGCCCGGTTGCAGCGGGGGCACGGAGCGACCCTACCGACGGCCTGCGAGCCGTTGTCATCGCCCCCTGACGGCACTTCACCCGTCCGACACGCCGGATCGTAGGCTTGACGCAGATGACCTCCCCCGCCCCCCTCGAGCCTCCGACGAGCGGCCACGACTGGCTCGCCCTCGTGGACTCGCCGTTGCCGGTGCACGTCGCCACCGACTGGGTGGTGCGGCCCGACTGCGGCGGCGTGGTGACCTTCGTGGGCACCGCCCGCGACCACAGCGAGGGCCGCCCGGGCGTCGAGGTCCTGGAGTACGAGGCCTACGAGTCCCAGGTCGTCCCCCGGCTGGCGCTCGTCGCCGGCGAAGCGCGGGCTCGGTGGGCCACCGTCGGCAACATCGCCATGCTCCACCGCATCGGCCCGCTCGAGGTCACCGACGCCGCCGTCGTCGTGGCCGTTTCGGCCCCGCACCGCGACGAGGCCTTCGCTGCGGCCCGCTTCTGCATCGACGCCCTGAAGCAGTCGGTCCCGATCTGGAAGAAGGAGCGCTGGGACGGCGGCGAGAGCTGGGGCCTCGAGGCCCAGCACCTCGACGATCCCGCCCTGGTCGCCGGGTCCGAGGTCGAGCCGTGATCGCCTTCCTGCTCGTCGTCGTGGTCATCATCGCCGTCGGCGTCGGTGCCCTCGTCTACCGGAGCCGCCCCCAGAACTCGATCGAGTCGGGCATCCACTCGTTCCGGCGCGAGATGCGCGCCCTCGCGCCCCCGCCCGAGCACCGGCGCGGCCCCCACGACGGACCGGGCGCCTCGTCCGACCCGCAGTCCCGGGACGTCGAGTAGCCGTGGCCCGCGACCTCGCCATCGACCTCGGCACCGCGAACACGCTCGTGTACGCCAAGGGCCAGGGCATCGTGATGAACGAGCCCACCGTGATCGCGCTCAACAAGCGCAACGGCGACGTGCTGGCCATGGGCCGCGAGGCGTGGCAGATGATCGGGCGCACGCCCAGCTACATCATC
>JAKFET010000267.1:0-10442 GCA_036675575.1 Acidimicrobiaceae bacterium | reverse complement strand
GGTCGAGATCCGCTACGAGGGCGACGACGACACCGAGCGGTTCCTGCTCGGCTCCATCGAGGAGCGGGGCAGCGACGTCGAGGTCATGAGCCCCGGCTCCCCGCTCGGCTCTGCCCTGCTCGGCAAGAAGGTCGGCGACACCGTCGAGTACGAGACGCCCACCGGCGCCACCCTCACGGTGGAGATCGCCGGGATCGCGTGAGCGGCTCCACCCCTCCTGGCATCCGCCTCCCGCCCGGGCGTCGCGTCGACCTGCCCGGTCGCGGCACCACCTTCGTCCGCGAGCTGCCCGGTCCGCCCGGCGCTCCCGTCATCGTCCTGCTCCACGGGTGGACGGTGTCGGCCGACCTCAACTGGTTCGCCAGCTACGAGGCGCTGGGCCGCCGCTACCGGGTGCTGGCCCTGGACCACCGGGGCCACGGTCAAGGCCTCCGGGCCCGGCGACGCTTCCGGCTCGCCGACTGCGCCGACGACGTCGCCGCCCTGTGCGAGGTGCTCGGCATCGAGCGCATCACGCCCGTCGGCTACTCCATGGGTGGGCCGATCGCCCTGCTCACCTGGCACCGCCACCGCGAGCTCGTCGACGGGCTGGTGCTGTGCGCCACCGCCCCGTACTTCCGCACCGCCGGCGCGCAGTCCGCTGCGTTCTCGATGCTGCCGGTGTTCGCCAACGCCGCCCGGTTCACGCCGGCGCCGGTCCGTCAGGCCGTGGCCGCCCGGCTGCTCGGTCGCCAGCTCGACCACGACCCCTTCGGCCGCTGGGCGCGCGAGGAGATCTCCCGGGGCGACCCGGCGGCGATCGCCGGCGCCGGCGCGTCGCTCGGCCGCTTCGACGCCCGGCCCTGGCTCGGGGACATCGACGTCCCCGTCGCGGTCGTGCGCACCACTCGGGACAACGTGGTCTCCCCCACCAGGCAGGGCGAGCTCGCGGCCGGCATCCCGGGCGCGCACGTCATCAACGTCGCCGCCGACCACGCCGCCTGCGTCACGGGCGCGGCCCGCTTCGTCCCGGCGCTGCTGAAGGGCCTCGCCCACGTTGGCTCGAACGCCCGCCGCACGACCTACTGACGCCGCGCTGCACCGCTCAGCGGTTGCGGACCACCACGATGGCGACGTCGTCCTCGCTCTCGGCGGTGCGCATGCCCCGCAGGATCGCGTCGCGGGCCTCCGCCGCCGAGCAGTCGCCGGGCAGGCCCTCGACCAGTGCACGGAGGCGTTCGAGGCCGACGTCGATGTCCTCGCGCCGCCGCTCGATGAGGCCGTCAGTGTAGAGCAGGAGCAGCGAGCCCTGCGGGAACGGCACGGACTCCTGCTCGCGCGCCGGCGTCGCGGTGCCGATGGGCGGGTGGTGGGCGCCGCCCAGCACGCGGGTGGTTCCGTCCGGCGTGCGGACGATGGGCGGGACGTGGCCGGCGAGGCGCCACTCGAGCGACCCCGCATCGGTGTCGACCCATGCCACGGCGGCGGTGGCGATGTAGCCCGAGTCGAAGTGGGCCAGCGAGCGGTTCGCCGCCGGGATCACCTCGGCGTGCGGGACGTTGAGGACGAGCGTGCGGATCGTGGCCTTGGCCTCGGTCATGCGGGCGGCGGCGGTGATCCCGTGGCCGGCCACGTCGCCCACCACCACGGCGGTGCACGCGTCGCCGATCTCGATCACGTCGTACCAGTCGCCGCCCAGGCCGATGTCGCCGCGAGCCGGCTCGTAGGCCAGGGCGACGTCGAGCGTGCGCGAGGTGTCCGGCGTGGCGAGCACCTCGGCCTGCAGCTCCTGCACGAGCCGGTGGCGCGCCTCGGTCCGCTGGGCGCGGCGCAGGGCGTGGGCGCACAGGTCGGCCAGCAGGTCGAGGCGGAGCCGGAGCTCGTCGGTGAACTCGACCGGGGCCACCCAGCCCGCGCCCAGCACGCCGAAGACCTGGCCCATCTCGTCGACCAGCGGCAGCGCCGCAGTGCGGTCGAGCCCGATGCGATCGGTATCGCGCACCACGTCCGGGTAGCGCAGCAGGCGCTCGTCCCGGGCGAGCAGCACCGGGCGGCCGGTCGCCAGCACGTCGTGGGCCGCGGTGCGCGGCCCGTCCAGCGGCACCGACGCCCACCGCTCGGCGATGTCGGGGATCTT
This sequence comes from Acidimicrobiaceae bacterium, assembly GCA_036675575.1. Taxonomy (GTDB): domain Bacteria; phylum Actinomycetota; class Acidimicrobiia; order Acidimicrobiales; family Salinilacustritrichaceae; genus Salinilacustrithrix. The sequence continues at coordinate 8,326 of JAKFET010000267.1, read as the reverse complement.
CAGCGGCTGCACGAGGTGGAAGCTCTGCCCGTCGTCGTCGAGCAGGGCCACCGTCACGAAGTCGGCGTCGATCACGCCGTGCGCTCCGGAGAGCACCAGCTGGGAGACCTGCCCGGTGGTGAGCGCACCGTTCAGGTGCTGCGACAGGGTGGCCAGCGCCTCGAGCCGGTCGCGCTCGGCGACCCTGGCGGTGATGTCGATCCCGGACGGGACGAGTGCGGTGACGGTGCCGTGCTCGATGATCGGCACGAGCTGGAACTCGACGATCACCGTGCCCCCGTCCTGGCGGTGCACGACGATGTCTGCGCGGGCGTGCTGGCCGGCCTGGGCCAGGGCCAGCATCTCGAGCAGCTGGCGCTGGACGGCGTCGTCGTCGCTCCACCAGGAGGCCTCCCAGAGCGGCAGGCCGACGATCTCCTCGCGGGTCAGCTCGGTCGCAGCGAGGGTGGCCTCGTTCGCCTCGAGGAGGACACCGTCGGCCGTGCACATCCCGACGAAGGTGGGGAGCGCGTCGATGAGCTTGGCCAGCCGCTCGTGCGCCCGGCGCGCCTGGGTGGTCTCCACGTAGATGGCTGCGACGTACCGCTGGGTCGTGCCGCTTCCCACCGGCACGTACGTGACCAGCCAGAAGCGGCGCTCGTGCGGAGGGTGGGGCGACTCCCACACCAGCTCCTCGTTGTGGACGCCCTGGCCGTGCTCCAGCACCTGCGCGATGAACGGGTCGGCCTGCGCCGCCATCTGCGGGTAGAGCTCGGACAGGCGCTTCCCCACGTGGAGGTCGGCGGGGTAGCCGCCGACGCGCGCCGCGACGTCGTTCACGTAGGCGACGCGCAGCTCGGTGTCGAAGACCATGACGCCCGTGGAGGACTGGTCGAGCACGGTGGCGAACAGCGCCGGGAGGGCGCGCGCGTCGATCGAGTGCAGCGCCTCCAGCTCGTCACCTTCGCAGTCGGTGTCCACGGGTCGCTCCGAGTCGCCTTCGCCGCAGCCGGTGCCGCGCATTCGCCTACCCCTGACGGCGGCACCTGCCGCCCTCCCGCATCGCGCACGGTACCCCGCCTGACCAGCGGGAACAGTGCCGGAGGTCCCGATGTCAGAGGCGATGGGCGAGGGCGGCCTCGACCGCCACCGCAGCGGCGACCACCGCCGGGCCGAACCGCCCGCCCGGGTCGCGGGTGACCCGCTCGATCGGCCCCGAGACGCTCAGGGCGGCCAGGATCCGGCCGTCCCCGTCGCAGACCGGCGCCGACACCGACGCGACCCCGGGCGCCCGCTCGCCGACCGATTGCGCCCAGGCCCCGGGCTGGACGTCGCCCCGCAGGACCCGCCCCGCCGAGCCGACGTCCATGGGCAGCCGCGCCCCGACCGGGACGATGGTGCGCAGCTCGTGCCCGGAGTCCACGGCGGCCACGCAGAGGCGCTCGTCCTCCTCGACGACGAAGAGCTGGGCCGACTCCCCCGTCTCGTCCCGCAGCCGGCGCAGGACGGGCGCGGCGACGGTGGTGAGCGGGAAGGCCTCGAGCGCAGCGCGACCCAGGCCGATCAGGGCCAGGCCCGGCGTGTAGGCGCCGTCGTCGCCCCGACGGAGCAGGCCGACGACCTCCATGCCCTGGGCCAGGCGGTGCGCGGTGGCCCGGCTGATGGCGGTGCGCTCGCACAGCTCGCGGAAGGTCACGGGGCCCTCGCCGGCGACGCGCAGGATCGCAACCACCTTGTCCAGCACGCCGATCCCGCTTAGAGTGTCCATCAGACGGGAACACTATCCCACGATGTGAGACGAGTCGAGGAGCGATCATGGCAGGCAAGACGCTGAGCGAGAAGGTGTGGGACCGGCACCTCGTGCACTCCGGTGACGACGGTGACCTGCTCTACATCGACCTCCACCTCGTCCACGAGGTGACCTCGCCCCAGGCGTTCGACGGGCTGCGCCTCGCCGGCCGCACCGTCCGCCGCCCCGACCTGACGCTGGCCACGATGGACCACAACGTGCCGACGGCGGACATCGACCAGCCGGTCGCCGACCCCATCTCCAAGAAGCAGATGGACACCCTCGCCGCCAACTGCGCCGAGTTCGGGATCACCTGCCACGCCATGGGCGACCCCGGCCAGGGCATCGTGCACATCATCGGCCCGGAGCAGGGACTCACCCAGCCGGGCATGACCATCGTCTGCGGCGACTCGCACACGTCGACCCACGGTGCCTTCGGCGCCATCGCCTTCGGCATCGGCACCTCCGAGGTCGAGCACGTGCTCGCCACCCAGACCCTCCCCCAGTCCCGCCCCCGCACCATGGCGGTCACCGTCGAGGGCGAGCTGCAGCCAGGCGTCACCGCCAAGGACGTGGTGCTCGCCATCCTCGGCCGCATCGGCACCGGCGGCGGAATCGGCCACATGATCGAGTACCGCGGCTCGGCGATCCGCGCCCTCTCCATGGAGGGGCGCATGACGGTGTGCAACATGTCGATCGAGATGGGAGCCAAGGCCGGGCTCATCGCCCCGGACGAGACGACCTTCGAGTACCTGCAGGGCCGCCCCCATGCCCCCACCGGCGCCGACTGGGACGCCGCCCTCGCCGACTGGAAGACCCTGGTCACCGACGACGACGCCACCTTCGACAAGGAGGTCGTGCTCGACGCCGCCGAGATCACGCCGCACGTGTCCTGGGGCACCAACCCGGGCCAGGTCGTGCCGATCGACGGCGAGGTGCCGATGCCCGACGCCATGGTCGACCCCACCGAGCGCAACGCCGCCGAGCGGGCCCTCGACTACATGGGCCTCGCCGCCGGCACGCCCATGAAGCAGGTCCCCGTGGACACCGTGTTCATCGGGTCGTGCACCAACGGCCGCATCGAGGACCTCCGGGCCGTGGCCGAGGTGGCCAGGGGCCGGAAGGTGTCGATCAACCGGGCCATGATCGTGCCCGGCTCGTTCAAGGTGAAGGAGCAGGCCGTCGCCGAGGGCCTCGACAAGGTCTTCGTCGAGGCGGGGTTCGACTGGCGCGAGCCGGGCTGCTCGATGTGCCTGGCCATGAACCCCGACAAGCTGGCCCCGGGCGAGCGCTGCGCCAGCACCTCGAACCGCAACTTCGAGGGTCGCCAGGGCCGGGGCGGTCGCACCCACCTCGTGTCCCCCGCCGTCGCCGCGGCCACGGCCATCGCCGGCCACTTCGCCACCCCGGCCGACCTGGCCTGACCCCACTCGAGAACTTCGTTCCGTTGTCAGGACCCTCCTGACAACGGAACGAGATTCGTCCCTGGAGGAACCTCACATGCGCGCTGTCCGCACCATCGAAGGCACGGCGGTCCCCCTCGACCGCTCCGACGTCGACACCGACCAGATCATCCCGTCCGACTGGCTCAAGCAGGTCGAGCGCACCGGGTTCGAGAAGGGCCTGTTCTCGGAGTGGCGCGACGACCCCGCCTTCGTGCTCAACCAGGAGCAGTTCCAGGGGGCCAACGTCCTCATCGGCGGGCCCAACTTCGGCACCGGCTCGTCCCGTGAGCACGCCGTGTGGGCCATCCAGCAGTACGGGTTCGAGGCCGTGATCTCGCCCCGCTTCGGCGACATCTTCCGCAACAACTGCACCAAGAACGGCCTCGTGCCGGTGCAGGTCGACGCCGAGACCGGTGAGCGCCTCATGCGCATGGTCGAGGCGGACCCGACCACCGTGTTCGAGATCGACATCGCCAGCCGCACCCTGCGCGCCGGCGACGTGGAGGCGACCTTCCCGCTCGACGAGGGCACCCAGCACCGGTTCCTCGAGGGCCTCGACGACATCGGCCTCACGCTGAAGCTCGGCGACGAGATCAGCACCTACGAGTCGGGTCGACCGGCGCACCTCCCGACCGCCTCGTAGGTCCAGACCCGCCCGAAGACGGTTCCGGGCCGCGGGTCACGCCTCGGAGGCGTGACCCGCGGCCCGGAACGAGCGGGAATCGCTCAGTCGAGCGGGGCGAAGCGCCGGCGCAGGTGCAGGGCGGCGCCGACCAGCGCCATGGCACCCATGCCGAGCACGAGGGTCACGTCGTCCGACGAGCCCGTGCGGGGCAGGGACGTCTGCGGGGTGGGCGCCGGAGCGGCAACCATCGAGCCGCCGACACGGGCCTCGGTGACGCCGGTGCCGGCGACGATGCCGCCCTGCAGACCGGTGAGGAGGGCGACCTGGGTGGCCGTGACCCGCACGCCGGCCGTCTGCACCTGGGACGCACCGAGGGTCTCGGTGATGTCCTCGACGGCGCCGACGCTGATCACCGACTCGAGCGGCGTGCCCTCGGCGATGGCCACCCGCTGGCCGGGGGCGACCTCGGTGACGGCCGGGATGCCGAGGAGGCCGGCGATGGCCGGGGAGATCGCCACGGTGACCCCGCCGGCGCGGCTGCCGGCGGTGTCGACGGCGTCGCTGCCCGGCACCGAACGGGCCTGGGCCAGGTTGTCGGCCACGGTGACCTGAAGCAGCGGCTGATCGTCGACGAGGCCGGCGGCATCGAGCTGGTCGAGGACCGGGCCGAGCACGTCGCCGAGCGCCGGGACCTGGCTGGTGACGGCGCCGAGCTCGGCGGGCAGCGCAGCGACGACCTCGTCGAGCACGCCCTGGACGTGGACGGTGACCAGCTGCTCGACGGCGTCGAGGAGGAACTGCAGCGACAGAGTGCTGACGTCGAGGGCCTGCAGCTCGGACTTCGCCACCAGGGCGCCGTCGACCGGGTTGATCGACGATGCCGACGAGCCCAGCGTGACGGCCAGCAGGTCCTGGTCGAGTGCGGCGAGCAGCGTGTCGCGCACGATGCCCTCGGCGATGGCGGGGACGGCCGTGACGATCTCGACGAGGGCGTCGAGGGAGAGCAGGCAGTCGGACTCGAGGGTGTCGAGGATCTCCTCGCCCTCGGGGAGGGCGCGGATCACGTCGGTGACGGGGAGGCCGGCGTCGTTCGCCTGCTCGGCGAGGCCGGTGGGCGACAGCTCCTGGGGCAGCTCGTCGCAGATGGCGGACAGGGCCGACTCGACGGGAGCGAGGGCGCCCTGGACCTGGACGACGACGCCGTCGAGCTCGGCCATGAGCGGCTCGAGCAGGAGGTCGAAGATCACGTCGGCGAGGGCCTGGCCGTTGAGGGCGACGCCGCCGGCCGAGGCTGCGCCGAGCGCCTGCGGGGCCAGGAGGTCGGGCAGGGCGGCCTGGGAGGCGCTGCACACGTCGAGGACGCTCAGCACGTCGGCGACCGGGAGTGCGGCCAGGTCGGGGACGCCGCAGGCCTCACCGGTGCTGGGGTCGGCGACGGCTGCCCCGAGGGCGTCGGCCACGGCCTCGGTGACGCCGACGCCGGGCGTGCCGTCGGGGCCCTGGAAGCCGAAGCTGCCCACGTCCACGAGCGGGGTCTTCTCGGCGACGGCGCTGGTGCCGGCGAAGCGGCCGACGTCGGTGCCGAGCACCGAGAGCGTGGCCGTGACGGCGTTGGCGCCGGCGTAGAGGTCGTCGACCTCGTTCGCCGATGCGGTGGTCGCGCCGGCGACGGTGGTGCCGAGCAGGACGGCGGCGACGAGGGCGGAGGTTCGCGTCCGGATGCGCATGGTGTTGATCTCCCGAGAGGGCGTGACGGTCGACACATCGGTGTGCCGGTCGCATCGTGTTCGCCACGCGCAGTGCCACCTCCTGCACAACCCGCGTTGACGTTCTGTGACGACCGGACGAGCCGCCCGGGCGTCAGCGCAGGGATGCGGTCAACGACCGGTGCCGGGCCGACGGGGCGACACCGAGCTCGGTGCAGGCCCGCTGGCTGCGCCGCAGCATGCTGCGGGCGGCCGCCGGGCGGTCGGCGTCGGCGAGTCGCTCGGCTGCGTCGAGGTAGCGGTCCTCGTTCCACGGATCCACGGCGATGGCCTGCTCGGTGATGGCGAGCGAACCGGCGAGGTCGCCACGCTGCCAGACGAGGGAGGCCATCCGGTCGGCGAGCAGCAGCCACCGAGACCGGAGGACCTCGCGCGGTGCGCTCGCCCAGGGTTCGAAGGGGTGACCGGGGCAGAGCTCCCCGCCGTACACCTCGAGTGCCCGCTGCCCGGTGTGCACGGCACGGGCGTCGTCGGCGCTCTGCACGAACTCGTCGACCAGGCGGTCGAACTCGTTGACGTCGACTGCGACGTCGTCGGCGATCGCGATCGTGCGACCTCGACGTTCCACCACCGGTCCGTGGCGCTGGCGGATCCGGAGCAGGACGTTGCGGAGCCGGCTGCGACCGACGGCAGGGTCGCCGCCGGGCCACAGGGCCTCGGCGAGCTGCTCGTCGTGGATGCCCGAGCCGGACAGGGCGACGATGCAGATGGTCCGGTCAGCGAGGTCGTCGCCCAGCCGGTGCTCGTCGTCGCCGAACGACAGGGTGGTGTCGCCGAGCAGGCGGAGGACCGGACCGTGCGGCACGGTCGGGGACGGTGGCGACGCGACGGTCCGCTGCGCCGGGTCCGGGTGGGTGGTGCACCGGATCGAGCGATCCGCCGCCTCGAGGCGGTCCAGGGCCCGCGGTGCACCGAACCGGCGAGCCAGGTCGAGCGCATCGCCGAGCAGCGACGAGGCCTCCTCGACACGTCCGAGTGCGGCGAGCGCCTGCGCCGCGACGGTGTGCCAGGGCACGACTGCCGGGTTGCGGGTGCCCATGGCGCGGGAGAACTCGGCGCAGCGGTCGGCGAAGGACGACGCCTGCGACCACTCCCCCCGTGCGGCCGCCAGCTCGGCCTTCGCCAGCAGGACCGGGTGGTACGCAGCCTGCTGGCGCCACCTGCCCTCGCCTCCCGGCAGTCGCAGCGCGACGTCGGCACCCTCGAGGTCGCCGGCCTGGATCAGGCCCCGGGCCAGCTGCGCCCGCGCCCCCGGCACCAGCATCGGCGCCACCCACTCCATGTCGTCCACGGCGAGCCGTCCGTTGGCGATCGCGGCATCGGCATCTCCGGTCGCGAGGGCGATGGTGGCCCGACGGTGCGCGCCCACGGGGTCGGTGCTCACGTCGTCGTGCAGCAGGTCGCAGAGGCCAGCGGCTGCCTCGAGGTCCTCGGCCCACACGATCGCCAGGAAGAGCGCCTGGCTCGTCACGGCGGCGATCGAGCGTGCGCCCATCGCCGCCATCGCGCGACCCGTGAGGTCGAGGACGATCTGGCGATCGGTGCCGGCCAGTGCGTGCTCGTAGGCGAGCTCGGCCAGCACGTTCGGGTCGTCGACCTCGACTGCTGCGACGTCCTCCGTGAGCTGCTGCAGCAGCGCCGCCGAGCGGGGGCGCAGCTCGAGGGAGCACCGGGCCGTGGTGGCGAGGCTGGCTCGGGCCTCGATGGCGAGGGCGCGCTGGTCGTCATCCCCAGGGTCGAGGGTGGCGAGCACCTCGTCGAACAGCGTGGCCGCCTCCTGCAACCGGCCCGTGAGCGAGAGCTGGCGGGCGAGCCGGACCCGCAGCCGTGCCCGGTCGGCCTCCGGCGCCCGCTCGACCGCGAGGCGGAGGGTGGCGGCCGCTCCTGCGTCGCCCGCTCGGCCCTGTGCGCGCGCCAGCTCGACCAGGACCGGTGCGGACGCGTCGACGCCGCTGCTCTGGTCCTCCTCGATGGCTCGCTGCATCCACCGGACGGCGGCACGGGGGTCGTCGGCGCGCAGCGCCAGCGCCGCGCCCGCCCGCAGGTGCGTCGCAGCCCACGGCAGCGTGCCGGGCACGACGTGCTCGAGGTGCGTCGACAGTCGGATGGCCGACTGGCCAATCGACCGGGCATGCGTCGCGGCTCGCAGGTGCAGCTCGGAGCGACGCGCCGGCCCCATGGCGTCGAGCACCTCGTCGGCCACCAGCAGATGCCCTGCGCCCGTGGCCGTTCGGTCGAGGACCCCGAGCGAGGTGAGGTCCTCAAGGGCATCGAGCACGATGCCAGGCGGTTCGGCGCTGACCCCGGCGACGGCGGCCAGCGACGCACCCGGCCCCAGCACGGCGAGCGCATCCACCACGGCGCGACGGGGTCCGTCGGCGCTCGCGAGGCACACGCCGCCCGGGGGGATCCCCCCGGTCGTGGACGCCCGCAGTCGGAGCAGCCGGTCGGGTGCGCCCGTCGCGAGCTCGTCCAGCCAGGAGCCGGGCGGGACTGCGCCGGCCACCAGGAGCAGCGAGGTGCCCTGACCGTCGAGGTGGTGGGCGAGGTACCCCAGGAAGCGGGCCGAGGCGACATCGACGTGCTCTGCGCGATCGACGATCAGGAGCTGGGGGCGGAGCCGGGACCGGGTGTAGACCTGCTCGGCCAGCGCGCGCAGGGCAGCCAGGCCCGTCCCTCGGCGGCGGATCTCCTCGGCCTCCTCGGCCTCCACGTCGATGCC
>JAKFET010000144.1:0-10470 GCA_036675575.1 Acidimicrobiaceae bacterium | reverse complement strand
GGGGTCGTCGGCGAGGAGGTGGCAGATGGCGTCGCGCAGGACCTCGACCTGGCGTCCCCGGCCGTGGCAGGCGTGCACCTGCACCGAGCGGTCGCCGGGCGCCGACGGCAGCGGGCGGACCGCGACCGGCTGGTCGTCGCGGATGCCCTGCTGCAGGCGGGCGAGCAGCGCGTCGGCCTCGCGAGGTGCGGTCGTGGGGCGGTGCGCGACGTCGGCCTCGGCGGCTGCCGACAGCACGAGCTGCATCTCGCGGCTGTCGTGGGCCCAGGTGGCGAGCAGCGGGTGGCGGGGCACGCGTCGGGTGGGGTCCGCGACCCGGGGCAGGCCCGCGGCCACCAGCGGCACCGCGTCCGGGTGGTCGGTGGCGATGCGGTCCCACAGCGCGAGCGACGGGTGCAGTGCGTACAGGTGCACGTCGCGCTGGACCGCGAGGGCACGCAGGACCTCGAGGTAGGTCGTGGGCAGGCGGGTCAGGCCGAACAGCGAGACGCGTTCGGGCAGCACGCCGTCGAGGTCCACCGCGCCGGCACGCAGGCGGTGGCACGCGTCGGCGATCCGCTCGGGCGGCGAGGCCACGCCGAGGTGGTCGCGCACCCGGCGCAGCAGCTCGGGCTGCCAGCGGGCGTCGGCGGGCAGGTCGGGGTCGTCCCGGTCGTCGGTGGCGGTCCGGTCCAGCCATGCCAGCACCATCGCCGGGCGGAAGACGCCGTAGCGGTCGAACAGCTCGGCGATGTGGCGGGCTGCGGGGTGGCGGCGCCGGCGTCGGAGGCCGTCGTGGCCGTCGAGGGCAGGGTCGTCGGCGCCGCGCACGCCGAGGTGGGCGCCCACCATGCGGAGCCAGGGCTCCCCGGCGCAGGCGTCGAGGACGCTGAGGACCGGCCACACGAGCCGCTCGGGGCGCCACGGGTCCTCGTCGCGGTCGACGCCGGTGGCGACGGCCAGGACGTCGCCCACCAGGCGGCCGGGGAAGGGGAACTCGACGTTGGCGCAGACACCGTCGGCCCGCCCGGGGCTGGCGCCGACGGTCGCGCCGAGCCGGTGCGTGAGCCACCGCTCGACGCCCCGGGTGGGGACGGCCACGACCTCGGTGGCGAACGGGTCGGGCAGCGGCGTGGCCACGACCTCGACGAGGGCGTCCACGAGGGCGTCGGCCCGCTCCGAGCGGTGGATCGTGAACATGTCCGCTCCTTCGTAGTCGATCGCCGTGACAGCGCCGACGACCCGGGAGCGCGACGTCAGGGCCGCTCGCGGAGCAGCGCCTCCTGGGCGATGGTGGCCACCAGCCGGCCGTCGGCGGTGCGGACCGAGCCGATGGCGAGGCCCCGCCCGTGCCCGGAGGCGATCGGGGTCATCTCCGAGAGGAGCCACCCCGACGCGTCCACCGGGCGGTGGAACCAGATGCTGTGGTCGAGCGACACCGAGATCCGCCGAGCGTCGTCGGCGAGGTGGACGTGGGGCTCCCGGACGGCGCGGGTGGCACCGAAGTCGCTGAGGTAGGCCACGGTCTGGAGGTGCAGGTCGGCCTCGCCGACGAGCGGCTCGCGGACCCGGAACCACGCCCTGCGGGTGTGGGGGAGCCCGCCCGTCACCGCGTCGACCGGCACGTCCCGGCTCTCGAGCAGCGGGTTGTCGTACCGCCCGACGCCCAGGCCGTCGGGCCCGGGGATGCCGGGCACGACCGGCAGCTCGTAGTCGGCACCCGGCTCGTCACGCTGGAAGTCCGCCGTGAGCACCAGGACGGTGCCGGCGTCCTGCGACGCCGTGACGCGCCGGGTCGTGAAGCTGGCGCCGTCGCGGGTGCGCTCGACCGCGTAGCGGACGTGCTCCTCGGGGGTGCCGGCCACGACGAACGAGGCGTGGACGGCGATGGCGTGGCGGTCGGCGGCCACGGTGCTGGCCGCCGCCCGCAGCGCCTGGGCGATGAGCCAGCCGCCGTAGACGTGGCGGGCGTCGGCCGGGTCGCGGCTCGTCAGCTGGTCGGTGCCGCTGGGGTCGAGCGCGAGGCGCTCGGCCATGGTGCCGACGGGGCCGTCAGGCACGTTCAGGCGATGCCGGCGGCGGCGAGCCCCGTGCGCATCGAGTGCTCGACCGAGTCCTCGAACCGCGTGAGGTCCTCGGCGGCGCCGCCCATCTGGCCCGCCTTGTACCGGGTGTACACGCCCGCGGCGATGCAGCCCGACCGCCAGGCGTGGAACGCCAGCCAGTAGTCCAGGTGGTCGGCGGCCTCGCCCGTGCGGGCCTCGTACCACTCGACCAGCTGGGCCCGGTCGGGGAACCCGTCGGCCGCGGAGGCGGCGTCGGAGCGCTGGGTGGTCGACGGGTCGGCCCACCAGCTGAGCAGGTACGACAGGTCGGCCGCCGGCGGGCCCAGCGTGCACAGCTCCCAGTCGAGCAGGGCGGCGACGGAGCCGTCGGGCGCGTGGATGACGTTGCCGAGGCGGAAGTCGCCGTGCACGATCCCGGCCGGCCCCTCCTCGGGCTGGTTGGCCACGAGCCAGTCGTGCAGCACCTCGGCGTCGGGCATCGGCCGCACGTCGGCGGCCTCCCACTGCCCCCGCCAGCGGCGGAGCTGGCGGCCCAGGTAGTCGCCGCGCTTGGCGAAGTCGCCGAGGCCGACCGCGTCGGGATCCACCTCGCGCAGCGCCGCCAGCACCTCGATGAGCGACTCGGCGGCGCGCCGGCGGGCCGGGAGCTCGAGGCGCTCGGCGGCGGCCCGGTCGTGGAGCACGGGCCCGTCGACGAAGGCCATGACGTAGAACGGCGCGCCGGTCACGTCGGGGTCCTCGCAGGAGCCGATGACCGGCGCGACGGGCACGGCCGTGTCGGCGAGGGCCGTGATGATCCGGTGCTCCCGGAGCACGTCGTGGGCGCTCGCCAGCAGGTGGCCGACGGGCGGGCGGCGCAGCACGTAGCGGGCGCCGTCCGCCGTGGTCACGATGTAGGTGAGGCACGAGTGCCCGCCCTGCACCTGGGTGATCTGCAGCTGGTCGGGCCGCCCGACGTCGCCGACGTGGTCGGTGAACCAGCGGTGCACGCCCTCCAGCTCGATGCCCACGGGGACGGCGGTGGTCTCGTGGTCGGTCATGTCTGTCACCTCTGGTCTCCGGTCGGGAAGGACTCGCGCAGCTCGCGCTTGAGGACCTTGCCCGTCGCGTTGCGGGGCAGGTCGTCGGTGCGCAGCCACCAGCGCGTCGGCACCTTGAACGCGGCGAGCCGCTCGCCGACGTGGGCGGCCAGGGCGGACTCGTCGAGCGTGCTCCCGGCGCGCAGCCGCACGGTGGCGGCGACCTCCTCGCCCAGGGCCTCGTGGGGCAGGCCGACGATGGCGGCGTCGACCACGTCGGGGTGCTCGAAGAGGGCGCCCTCGACCTCGGCCGAGTACACGTTCTCGCCGCCGCGGATGACGACGTCCTTGAGCCGGTCGACGACGCGGAGCATGCCGGCCTCATCCAGGGTGCCGATGTCGCCGGTGTGGAACCAGCCGTCGGTGAACGCCGCAGCGGTGGCCTCGGAGTCCTCGAAGTAGCCGCGCACGACCGAGGGGCCCTTCAGCCAGATCTCGCCCGGCGCACCGGCCGGGGCGTCGGTGCCGTCGGCCTGCACGATGCGGACCTCGTTCACCGGGGCGATCGGGCGGCCGACGCTGTCGGGGTGGGCCACGTAGTCCGGGCCGGCGTTGAAGACCATCGCCCCGGAGGTCTCGGTGAGGCCGTAGCCGTTGCCGGGGGAGACCCGGTGGGCGAACTGGTCGTCGATGCGGCGCACCAGCTCGGGGGGGACGAGCGTGGCTCCCGAGGAGATGCCGGCGAGCGAGGACAGGTCGGCGCCGCGCTCGCGTGCCCGCTCCAGCAGCTCGAACGCCGTGGTGGGCACGCCGGAGAAGGCCGTGACCTGCTCCCGCTCGATCAGCGTGACGGCGAGGTCGGCGTCCCAGCGGTAGAGCAGGACCAGCTTGCCGCCGGAGAGGGTGTAGGGGAGCAGGTGGGACTGCAGGCCGCCGACGTGGAAGAGCGGGAAGGTCAGGAGCGTGGACGGTGCCGGCACCGCGGACGGGTCGACGCCCGCCGCCTCCGCGGCGGCGGCGCGCATGTGCAGGCCGTTCCAGAGGAAGCTGACCGCGTTGCGGTGGGTGCCGGCCGCTCCCTTCGGCCGGCCGGTGGTGCCGGACGTGTAGAGGATCGTGGCGTCGTCGTCGGGCTGGAGGTCCGGACGGGGCAGGTCCCCGCCGCCGGCCTCGACGTCGGCGAGGGGCACGGCACCGGCGGTGGGGGCGTCGGTGCGAAGTCCCACGACGCCGACCAGGTCGACCAGCTCGTCGACGTGCGGTGCCAGGCGCTCGAGGCGTTCGTCGTCGCCCAGCACCACCCGGCTGCCGGAGTGCCCGAGGGCGTAGGCCAGCTCGGGACCCGTCCACCAGGCGTTGAGGGGCACGGCGACCGCGCCGGCCCGCACGACGGCCCAGAAGGCGAGGGCCCACTCGGGGTAGTTGCGCGCCGCGATGGCCACCCGGTCGCCGACCGAGATCCCGAAGCGGGCGACCAGTCCCGCAGCGATCGCGTCGACCCGGCGGTGGGCCTCGGCGAAGGAGGTGACCTCGTCCTCGTAGACGAGGAAGGTGGCGTCGCCGTGGCCTGCGGCCAGCTCCCAGACGTCGAGCAGCGTGTCGGGTGCGTCCGCCCACACCTTGGTGGGGACCCCGCGCACGTCCTCGGTGGCGATGGTGAACATCAGCGCCCCGTGAAGCGCGCCGGTCGGCGCTCGAGGAAGGAGGCCACACCCTCGGCGTGGTCCTCGGAGTGGAAGCACTCCTGCAGCATCCGTCCGGTCTCGGCCACGTGGGCGGCCACGTCGGCGGCCATGGCCTGGTAGGCGAGGCGCTTGGTCCGGGCCACGGCGAACGGCGAGGCGTCGAGGTAGCGCTCGGCCTCGGTGCGGGCGGCCCCGAGCAGGTCGTCGGGAGGCACCACCTGGGAGACGAAGCCGATGCGGTGGGCCTCGGCGGCGTCGATGACCTCGCCCGACAGCAGGAGGCGCAGGGCCTCGGTGGCGCCGACGATGCGGGGGAGCAGGAAGCTGCCGGCGCCGGTGTCGGGCACCAGGCCGCGCTTGACGAAGATCCAGCCGAGCTTGGCCCGGTCGCTGGCGATGCGGACGTCGGCCTGGGTGGCGAACTCCACGCCCATGCCCACCGCGGCGCCGTCGATGGCGGCGATGACCGGCTTGGGGCACTGCACGATGGGCCACGGCGTGCGGGCCCGCTCGTCGTCGCTGCGCGACCGGGTGCCGCGCTCGTCCTCGGGCGTGTCGTCCAGCTCGGAGAGGTCGGTGCCGGCGCAGAACGCCCCGCCGGCGCCCGTGATGATGACGACGCGGGCGGCGTCGTCGTCGGCCGCCCGCCAGACGGCGGCGGTGAAGTCGGCCAGGACCGCATAGGTCATGGCGTTGCGCTTCTCGGGGCGGTCGATGGTGATCGTGGCCACGCCGTCGTCGACGTCGTAGCGGATGTGCGAGTCGGTCATTGGCAACGACCGTAGCCAGGCGCGGCGAGGCGGCGCGTCAGAGCACGTCGGTGTCGTCGACGTCGACCGGCGCCTCGACCAGGCGGAGCACATCCCCGTCGCTCTCGAGCACCGTCCGCGAGCAGTTGCCCGGACGCACGCACACCACCCGGTCGTCGCCGGTGGCCCGCCCGACCGCCACGTTGATCGCCACGAAGTGGGTGACGACCACGGTGTCCTCGGTCTGGGCGAGCAGCACGTCGACGACGTGGTCGGCCCAGGCCCGCAGTGCGGGGTCCTGCTGCGACCACGCGCCGGCCATGACGCCCCGGAGCCACGAGGTCCGGTCGCCGAGCCCCGCCGGCGTCCGGATCTCGCCGACGCGGGGTTCGACGACGGCGTCGGTCCGCCACGAGCGGGCGAGGGGTTCGGCCGTCTCGAGCGTCCGGCGCAGTGGCGAGACCAGGATCCGCATCGGTCCTGTCGCCGCCAGGGCGACGGCGACGGCGTCGGCCTGCCTCCGACCGAGCTCGGACAGCCCCGGGTCTGCGTCGTCCCCCCATCCGGCGGCGGCCTCGCCGTGGCGGACGAGCGTGAGGCGTGCCATGGGACGACGGTAGGTCGTGGGGCCGGCTGCGCCCGTCAGGTACGCATCCGGGGCCGGTCGCCGGCCCCACCTAACCTGCCGGGCATGGCCAAGGCTCCCGTGCTCACCCCGCAGGCGGACGACTTCCCCCGCTGGTACCAGGACGTCATCAACAAGGCGGAGCTGGCCGACAACGGCCCGGTGCGGGGCACGATGGTCATCCGGCCCTACGGCTACGGCCTGTGGGAGCGCATGCAGCGCGAGATGGACGACCGCATCAAGGCCTGCGGCGCCGAGAACGCCTACTTCCCCCTCTTCATCCCCGAGAGCTACCTCACCCGCGAGGCCGAGCACGTCGAGGGATTCAGCCCCGAGCTGGCCGTGGTGACCCACGGCGGCGGCAAGGAGCTCGAGGAGCCCATCGTCGTGCGCCCCACCTCCGAGACGGTCATCGGCGAGTTCATGTCCAAGTGGACCCAGAGCTACCGCGACCTGCCGCTCCTGCTGAACGTGTGGGGCAACGTCGTGCGCTGGGAGCTGCGGCCCCGCCTGTTCCTGCGCACCACCGAGTTCCTCTGGCAGGAGGGTCACACGGCCCACACCACCCGGGAGGATGCCCACGCCTACGCCACCCGCATCCTCCACGACGCCTACGCCGACTTCATGGTGAACGTGCTGGCCATGCCGCTGCACCTCGGCATCAAGCCCAGCTACGACCGCTTCGCCGGCGCCATCAACACGATGGCGTGCGAGGCGATGATGCGCGACGGCAAGGCCCTCCAGATGGGCACCAGCCACGAGCTCGGCCAGAACTTCGCCACCGCCTTCGACATCAAGTACCTCGACGCAGAGAGCCAGCAGCAGCTGTGCTGGACGACGTCCTGGGGCACGTCCACGCGGATGGTCGGCGGCCTCATCATGTGCCACGGCGACGACCGCGGCCTGCGGGTCCCGCCCCGACTGGCCCACGTCCAGGTCGTGGTGCTCTGCATCCGCGACGAGGACGGCGCCGGCGAGGTGGCGGCCCGCATCCACGACGAGCTCACCGCCGCCGGCGTCCTGTCCCGGCTCGACGACCGCGTCGACACCCCCTTCGGGCGCCGGTCCACCGACTGGGAGCTCAAGGGCGTCCCGATCCGCCTCGAGGTCGGTCCCCGGGACGTGGCCGAGGGCAAGGCGGTGCTGGTGCGCCGCGACTCGGGCGAGAAGACCCCCATCGCCCTCGCCGACATCGCCGCCACCATCCCCCGGCTGCTCGAGGAGATCCAGGCCGGTCTGCTGGCCGAGGCCACGGCCCGGCGCGACGAGCACACGGTCGACGCCGCCACCATCGACGAAGCCCTCGAGGCCGCCGCCACCGGCTTCGCCCGCGTCCCCTGGTCCGTGGTGGCCGGCAAGGAGGCCGCCGACCGCCTCGGCACCAAGGCCGTGACCGTGCGGTGCATCCAGCGCGCCGACGGCGGCGTGCCGGTCGACGAGGACGAGGACGACCTCTACGCGATCTGCGCCCGGTCGTACTGAGCGGCGCACTCGACGCAGCCGGTCCGGCCCGGGTCGGGTAGAGTCGACGACCGAACTCGTTCCTGCTCGGAGCGTGGGCCACTGGCCCACGCTTCTCTGCTTTCTGGACCCCGACGCGAAGAGGAGGTGCACCGCCATGGCCAAGACCGATCTCGTCCGCTCCCTGGTGGAGCCCCTCGCTGCCGAGGCCGGGGCCGACATCTACGACATCACCCTCGCCGGCGGGAAGCTGGTGGTGGCCCTCACGCGGACCGGGGGCATCGACCTCGAGACCATCACCAGCGTGTCCCGCCAGCTCAACGCCGTCCTCGACGAGCAGGACCCCATCAGCGGCTCCTACACCCTCGAGGTCACCAGCCCCGGCCTGGAGCGCAACCTCCGCACGGCCGAGCACTTCGCCGGCGCCATCGGGGCGGAGGTCACCATCCGCACGAACCCCGACGTCGACGGCGACCGCCGGGTGCGCGGCACGGTCCGCAGCGCGGACGACCGCACCGTCACCGTCGACCTCGAAGAGGGCGGCGAGCGCACGGTCGCCATCGCCGACATCGAGCGGGCCCGCACCGTGTTCACCTGGGGCGGCGCCGACAAGCCCGGCAAGACGGGGACGAAGAAGCCGGGCGCCCCGAAGAAGAAGCCGAAGTCCCCGCAGCAGCAGACCGCATCGACCAAGGAACCCCGATGAGCAACCCCGACATGTTCGAGGCCCTCCAGGCGCTGGCCGCCGAGAAGGGCATCTCCGTCGACACCCTCATGGCCGCCCTGGCCGACGCGCTCGAGTCCGCCTACAAGCGGATGCCCGGCGCGCTCGAGTACGCCTGGGTCACCATCGACCCCGCCACCTTCGACATCCGCGTCTACGGCCAGGAGCTGGACGAGGACGGCGAGCCCGAGGGTGACGTCTTCGACGTGACGCCCGAGAACTTCGGCCGCATCGCCGCCCAGACGGCCCGGCAGGTGATGACCCAGCGCATCCGCGAGGCCGAGCGCGAGCTCAAGTACGAGGAGTACGCCGGCCGCGAGGGCGACATCGTCACCGGCATCGTGCAGCAGAACGACAGCCGCTACACCCTCCTCGACCTCGGTCGGGTCGAGGCGCTGCTGCCCCAGGCCGAGCAGGTCCCCCACGAGCGGCCCGAGAACAACGCCCGACTCAAGGCCTACATCGTCGAGGTCCGAAAGACCGCCAAGGGCCCCCAGATCGTCGTCTCCCGCACGCACCCGGGCCTGATCCTGGAGCTCTTCAAGCTCGAGGTGCCCGAGATCGCCGACGGCATCGTCGAGATCAAGGCCTGCGCCCGCGAGCCAGGCCACCGCACGAAGATGGCCGTGGCGTCGAACGAGAACAACGTCGACCCGGTCGGTGCCTGCGTGGGCGCCCGGGGCTCCCGCGTCCGCCAGGTCGTCACCGAGCTGCGGGGCGAGAAGATCGACATCGTGCCGTTCTCCGAGGACCCCTACGAGTTCGTGGCCAAGGCCCTCCAGCCCGCCCGGGTCAAGGAGGTCCGCATCGACGAGACCTCCGGCACCGCCATGGTCATCGTCCCGGACCACCAGCTGAGCCTGGCCATCGGCAAGGAGGGCCAGAACGCCCGCCTCGCCGGCCGCCTCACCGGCTGGGCCATCGACATCAAGTCCGAGACCCAGCTGGCCGAGGCCGAGGCGGCCTACGCAGCCGAGGACTGGGCCGAGGGCGAGTGGGTCGTGGACGAGGAGACCGGCGAGCAGGTCTGGCAGCCCGCCGAGGGCGGCCCCGCCGTGTCGGCCACCGAGTACCTCGACTCCTCCGACGAGGAGCCCGAGGCCGCCGCCGACCAGACGGCTGGCGACGAGGCCGCGGCCGACGACGCCGAGCCCGAGGCCGGCCCGGTGGTCGAGCTCGAGGAGCCCGACGCCGACGCCGCCCCCGACGAGGTCGACGAGGTCCCCCACGAGCTCGACCCCGAGGTCGACCTGCCCGCCGCCACCGGCGAGGCCGACGACGTGGAGGTCGGCGACGACCCCGTGGAGCGGGCCCAGCCCGACGTCCCCGCCGGCGAGGAGCCTGCCGGGGTCGCCGAGGAGGAGGCGATCCACGAGGTGGACCTGCTCGGAGGGGCTGTCGACGACGCGACATCCGAGCCGACCTGAGCCGCCCGGAGCGGACCTGCGTCGGGTGCCAGCGGTCTGCTGGCACCGACGAGCTGGTCCGCCTGGTCCGGAACCAGGAGGGAACGGTCGAGTTCGGTCGTACACTCCCTGGTCGGGGCGCATGGCTGTGCATCGCGACGCTCTCCGAGTGCGCGGCGCTGGCGCTGCGCCGCCGGGCGTTCGAGCGGTCCTTCCGAGGTCCGGTCGACCATGCCTCCGTCGAGTCCGCAGTGCGCAGCGCCGCTGACTCGGTTCGTGACCCAGAGCAGAACGCGCGAGGATGATCGGTCGCGCAGCAGATCCCTACTGACGTAACGCAAGGCGAAACGAAGACTTTTGGCAGGCAAGATCAGGGTGTACGAGCTCGCACGTGAGCTCGGACTCGAGAACAAAGAGACCGTCGACCTGTGCAACTCGCTCGGGATCGGCGTCAAGAGCCACTCCTCGAGCATCGTGGAGCCCCAGGCTGACCGCGTCCGGCGCAAGGCCGAGCGCGAAGGGCTCGTGCGCGAGCCCAGGCCCGACACCGGCGACGGTGGCGGCGCAGCAGGGGCGACCGAGGCAGAGGCTCCCGCGGCCAAGAAGGCCGCCGCGCCCGCCAGGAAGGTCGTGGCCAAGAAGGCCGAGGCCGCGCCCAAGCCGGCGCCGGCACCCGCTGCCGAGCAGCCCGCCGCACCTGCGGCGCCGAGCACCCCGACCCCGCCGCCCGCAGCTGCGCCCGCCGCCGCCCAGGCC